>JAJYWA010000033.1 GCA_021791755.1 Actinomycetes bacterium
TTCCGCGCGCGGCGGTTGACCAAGCTCGCAGACGTGCGAGATTGCGAGCCGCTCTCCTGTCCCAGGGCGCCCACACCTACCGTGCTCTGGCGGAGGGACGTGGATCCAACGAGGCAGCTGTCCGGCAGTTCGTCCGACGCGCCCGGAGGAAGAACCTTCTGTTCACCGTCTTCCACGACGGAAAGACCCTCGTACCCGCATTCCTATTGGACGAGGATCTTGAGCCGAAACGGTTCTATCGAGGAGCGATCGATGTTCTGACTACGGCTGGTGAGGACAGCTGGGCGCTATGGGCGTGGTTCACGACGCCTTCTGGATGGCTCGATGGCCAAGTCCCGGTCCAGCTTGCGGTCAGCGATGCTGAACGAGTCACCGAGGCTGCTCGGCGGCGAGTGTCGAACGCGGCGTGACGGCCGCAGACTGTGCCAACCCCAGCAACTGTCCTGTTCCCGACCCAGGTAGCTTAGACCTGAGCCGGCTCGGAGTCGTTCGGCCGAGGCCGATGAGCTTCTATTCGGCGTACCGAGCTCAGTGCTGGCCGGCGGTATTCAACCCTGGCCATGGCGATACCCGATTTGCGCCCCTACACGCGGCGGATGGCAGCGCTGTGCCCACGCTCTTTGGGGGAGCCATGAAGACAGTCGCCCTCCTCGAGAGCATCTTCCACGAGGTGCACGCCACCGGAGCGCGCGTCATCTCTCGGAGCATCGACCTGGCGCAGTGGGGCCTGGTCGAGCTGTCGTCAGTGGGCCCGTTGCCTTTTATCGATCTCTCTGACGCGGCGTTGATCGGCTTGGGGCTCGTGCGTCCCGACGGGGCTGCGGCGCGCGAACGGCTCGTGGACACCGGGCCTGGCCACTATGCGTGCACCCGTGTGTCGGCCGAACATCTCCACGCCCTTGGCGCGATCGACGGCGAGCTTCCCGTGGGCATCTGCTGGCAGTCGCGAATAGCGGAGCTCGCCGCTTCCGGAGCGCCGTTGCTCGAAGACCTGTTGAACGTGGAGAACACCTCGGTGTTCATCCTGTTCGGTGATCGTGTGAGCACCGACGTCGACGACTACGCGATTGCAGAGCACTACCGAGACCTTGCCGCTGACGATGCCGGGGGGCTCCTAGTTGCGATTGGCGAACAACTCGGGGCCGTGATCCTCTAGGAGGCATCCTGATCAAGTCTTTTATTGCAGTAGCGTATTGCCGGTTGGGACTTCGCGGGTGGTGCGAGCGCGATAGCTCATGGTCCAACTGGCACAAGTGCTGGTAGCCGATACTTGCTGCGGAGACGGCGCAGCCTCCTCGCATAGCAGCACAGGCACTCTTGGGGTCGGCCGCCGCCCGGGATATGCCCCGGTCTGGTCAAGAGCGCAAGCTCGGGCGAGCTGCAGGGGTTTTGACGATTGCTATGCGGCAAGGCGGGTGACCCCCTGTGCCTGGAAGCGTGCGTCACGGGATTCACGCATTGGATCAGACTTGTCGGATCGTGATAGCCGCCTGCACCTGGTGTCGGGAACGCGCGCTTGTTGATCCTCAGCCACGCGCGAGTGTTGCACGTCGCCTCCCAGATGCTCACGATCGCGTTGCGTTGCGTTGTCTTCGAGGCGAGTTGGCAAGCCACCTACCGCTGTGCTCATGTGCCCTGGTGCACCTTCGTCTAGCAGGGGGCTTCGTCTCGACGAGGTACAAGACGGTGAACAGCGCTGGCTGCACGTCCTGTGAAGTGGCCCCATGTTGGCAAGACCCAAGGCCGCGGCGACCTCGATCGCGACAGTTAGCGCGCACTGCCGGTGAAGACCGCTACCTAACCCGTCGCAAAGGAGAATCTTTGCCCGTTGCCCCGAGACCAGCGGCGCGCCCCGACCGCACCCGGCTGATCTTCTCGGCAACCGGACGCTGATGGGTGGCGCCACGTCCAGCCATCATGGGCTCGGCGAGCGCCTGCCGATCGACGAAGAGACAGCGCTGCGAAGAGCTAGCGCTACGAAGAGCTAGCGCTACAAAGAGCTAGCGCTCTTCTTCGTTCCGTGCGCAGATCGCGGTACGTTTCTCGCCAGCTATGGCTTGGGCAACAAGCTTACTGCGACCTTGTAGCTGTAGCCTTCGACCGGAGGGGTGATGCACGCTACCAGGTAGGCCGGTTGGAACCCGACGACGTCTTCGACGAGTATCCTTCCTGGGTTAGTGCGCTCATGAGCGGCTAGAGCGCGCGCCGGCGCCTCATCCAGGAGAGGTAACCGCTCCTCCGATCTCCCCCATTGGAACCTGATTCGCGGGTAGTCCTCGCCTGCTCGCCGGAAGAGCTGGACACCCTGGCGGAGCTCTACCAGAGCCACGGACGGGTGTGATCCCGTGAGTGACCAGTACGGGGTGGACGGTCCTCTGAACCCCAGCAAGGGACCACGTTCGGGAGCCACCACGTCAGCGAGGTGGCGGCGGACATGACGACGTCGCAGCTGCTTGTCCACCCTGGGGAGACTGGCAACTGCAACGGCCTCTGGCTGTGCGGGATCCAAGCCGTCGTGGATAGTGGTCACGAGCATCACTGCGACGTCGAAGACACCGATATCGAGTGTTTCCCAGACGGCGTATCTTGCAGCAAGCCCATGATGGGGGGCGCCCGAAGCGCTATCGACTTCAGCGTCCATGGACCCCCCTCTCTGGGACGAGCCCTTTCTCGGGGGATCCGTGTTATCGCTGTCCGCCCCCCCTGGGTTGCGACCTGTCCGGCCATCGTGCAGGCGAGCGCGTTCTGGCACTGGCTCAGCCTCGCCGCGCTGAAGGAAGCTCTGAGCCCGCACCATCGCGCCGGTGCGCAAGTCGACGCCGATCATCTCTGATGATGTCTTGGCCAGCAGCAGCATCCGCAGCTCCACTGTTGGAGCGCTCCTAGCGGTGACGCCGCCTGAGCCGGGACCTGGGACAGAGGAGTCCCTATCGAAGGTCCCGGCTTGTCGCGATGCATCTGCGGGCGCTGTGGCGGGCGCTGTGGCGGGAGGGATGCGGCGGCCCGCTGTGATCGCGTCTTGGTCCATTCATCTATTCTGCCTCACGGCCGCGAGCGATCGGTGGGCGCGTGCAGCGATATACCCGTGGAATTTGCGGAGCCAGCCGAATTGGGTCGGTCGGCCGCGCCAACCGATCGTGCTTCCGACAGAGCGCTCCTACCCGCATGCTCCGGGTAGGCTGTGCCGTGACGCAAGCAAGCCGATCCCACGTGTGGCGCTGACGCAACCAGCGTCCGTCCACACGCGTCCAGCGACTCGGGGACGGCTTGACCAGAAGCAGCAGCCAGGATGCAAACGAGCACAAGATCGCGATCGCCACCTTGTGGGAGCCAAGGAGGCAGGATATCAGAGCGGAATCGCTCAGCTAAGACTTGCTAGCTGGCGTGGCGATCTGCTTCTTGATTGGTCACCGTTTAGGTTGCAAAATGGCGGAAAATGTAGTTCATTGCTGCCGCGCCACGTTTGGGCAGCTCCAGTTGTGGCCTTACGCGACGTGTGTGGCGAGCCAGAGGCCACAGCATCGCTCGTTTGAAGCGGTCATGGTGTGATCTTCAACTACGTCTGAGCAACCAGACCGGCGCCGCGGGATACTTCATGCCTATGAGCCTGTCGGACATTGTCTCGAGAGCAGCCATATGCTTGTTGGATGATGACGGGGAAGGGCGCGAACGACAAGGTTTCCGGAGGTGAAGGGAGCTCAGTTCGGGTTGCCCAGACAACAGCTCCTCCGTTGAAGAGACCCACCGCCGGCGTGCCATCGCCAGCGGTGGACCCTTGGTTGGTGCGAAGCTTCGGCTCTGACTATCTCCAGGCTGACGTTTTTGACCCGAGGCCAGTAATCGACCGCTTTGGGGCAAGCCTGCTGGCCAACCACTTCGATCTTGAGGAGGAGACGGTCGATGGGGAACGAGTGGTGACGATCCAGCATGAGAGCCAGGCGGTCCTGCCGACATTGCCGAGACCGAGGATTGCCGAACAGGTAATAGCCTCTCGACTCGAGCTTGTACGGGGAATCGGTCCGGTCACCGACAAGAGATTGAAGGCGCAGGGCGTTGGTTCGATCGTCGACCTGGCGCCGTCGTGGCGACGGACTCAAAGTTCTAAGGCACACGTGACGCGCAGACCTCGCGAGAGCGTCATTGTCGCTGACCCTAGGCGGGCAGGACTCGTGCGTTTCGCGGATGATGCTGCCGAGGTGCTCTCGGTCATCGAAGAGCGGGATTTCGGCAGGATTATTGGCCTGCTGACCGGGCGGATGGCTGGTCGCGGACATGTGCTATCCGCTCTGGTGGTGGCCCTAGCAGGGATCGAGAACGTCGTATTCTTTGACTTGGAAACCCTCGGGTTGGCGAACAGCGTCATCTTCCTTGCCGGAATCGGGCGATTCCACGGGAAGCATTTCACGGTGACCCAGCGCATGGCCCTTGGGGCAGCTGGGGAGAGAGCGGTTCTGGAGAGTAGCTTGGAGGCTCTTGCCGGCGCCGATGTGGTGGTCACTTACAACGGACGCATCGCGGATATGCACTGGCTTGTTGGTCGCTGTTTCTATAACGATCTGATCCCACCGGGCGATGTCGCTCATGTCGATCTCGTCTACGGGACGAGGCGACGGTTCGTGAAGGATGAGGCCGTGCTATCAGATGCCAAGCTGACCACCGTGCAGATCCAGCTACTCGGCGAGGAACGCCCAGATCTCGACGTCCCGAGTTGGTACATCCCTCGGCTCTTCACAATAGCCAGCACACATGGAATGGAAGGACTAATGGTGCCGGTGATCGAACATAATTGCTCTGACATCGAGGCGTTGGTGTCTCTGGTGGAAGTTCTCTGTGGCGAGGCTGTGAACTACCCGTGACGAGCGTCACTCAGCTCCTCGAAGACCAGTACTTCTACCGTAATAACATAGTGCACAGACGCCGGGAGTCAGCGGCAACACCGCTCTTTCGCCAACCCAAGAGGCCGCTCGATGTTCGATTCGTCCGATATCTTGACGAGAAGCGCCTAGAGCTTTATGCGTCCCAGGCCGACACCATTGATGCCTTTCGTGCTGGTCATGATGTCGTCATCGCGACCAGCACTGGATCTGGGAAGACTCTCGGGTTCAATCTCTGCGTTGGCGAGCTCCTGGCGGTCGATCGTCAGGCGACTGCATTGTATGTGTACCCGACCAAAGCGCTAACCCACGACCAAGCCGAGCGTCTAGCTGAGCTCGATGAGGCCACTGGACTTGGGGCCCACCCGGCTACCTACGATGGCGACACTCCGGCGGCACGTAAGGCGCGAGCCAGGGAGGAGAGCCGGATCTTGCTAACGAACTTCTGGGGTCTTCACGAGTATCTCCCGCAAGTGTCATCGCTGCAGCGCTATCTTTCGAAGCTTGCGGTGGTGGTCATCGACGAGTGCCACCTCCAGCGTGGAATCATGGGTACTCACGTCGCCTTTGTGGTCCGCCGGCTGCAGCGCCTTTGCAACAGACTGGGTGCATCTCCGCGCTATCTGCTCGCATCAGGAACGATTGCCAATCCCGGCGAGCACGCTGCTGCCCTGATCGGGCGGGAGGTTTACGTGATTGACGGGAACGGGTCCGGACGTGGGGCACGGACGTGGCTTCTATGGGACACGATGGCCGACCCCGATCGGTCGCTGACCACCCAGGCGGCAGCAGTTACTGCAGCGCTGGCCAAGGCCGGATACGGGACGATCACCTTTTGCGGGTCACGCGCCGGTGCAGAATTCGTGGCGCATCGAGCGAGCGAGCTATCGGCCGGAGCTCCGATCGGCGTCTACCGCGCAGGCCTGTTGCCTCGAGAACGACGTGAGGTTGAGTCGAAGCTGCGCTCCGGTGACCTATCGGCGGTTGTCTCGACCAACGCGCTGGAGGTGGGTATCGACATCGGATCTCTTGATGTCGCTGTGGTAGCTGGTTATCCCGGGACCCTTTCTGGTCTGCGCCAAGAGGTGGGGAGAGCAGGGCGCGCCGGGCAGGATTCCACAGCACTGCTCATGTGTGACCGGGATCCATTGGATCAGTACTGGGTGCGTTGCCCTGATGCGCTCTTTGGAGCCCCGGTGGAGCGTGCGGTCATCTCGTTGGGCAACAAGGAGGTGCTCCGTGGCCAGGCTCTGTGCGCCGCCGCAGAGTTGCCGGTCAAGGCGGAGGAATCAGGGCGTTTTGGAGTCGGGCTCACCGCGGCGGTCGAAGCGCTTGTGGAGGAAGGTCAACTACGTCAAGTTCGGGGAGCCTGGGTCTATGTGGGTTCTGATCGGCCTGCCAGCCTTGTGCGCATCGATAGCAGGCGCGATGATTCGATCGAGGTGAGGGTGGCTGATGAGTTAGTCGAGATCATGGAGCGCCACCGGGCACTGCGCGAAGCTCACAGTGGGGCAATCCTCTTTCATGGCGGCAGTCGGCTACGGGTGATTTCTCTGGATCTGGCCCGGGCGATTGCCACCGCGGAGGCGATTGAGGCTCGGGAGCACACCCGGCCGATCGAGGTGCGTTCCTTTGCACTGGGGACGGTGGAGGTAGAGCGACCCCTCGGGAACTGGCGAATTTCTCTAGGGCCGGTCCAAGTTTGGACCCAGGTAATCGGCTACAAGATCTTCGTGGGCGACGAGCTCGTCGGGATGGAAGGTCTCGATCTACCCCAGAGCGAGCTCAGCACCCGGGGCCTATGGCTCTCCCCGATAGACCCCGAAACTCCAGCGAAGACTCTGGAGCAGCGTTTGCTTGGCTCGCTGCACGCGGCTGAACACGGTCTGGTGCATGCCTTGAGTTTCCTCGCCATGTGCGACCGAGGTGATGCCGGAGGGCTGTCTACGGTCGCTCACCGTTTCGGGAACGGATGCTTGGTGCTGCTCTACGATGGCCACGAGGGAGGGTCGGGCATTGTTGAAATGGCCTTTGATCGCTTTGAAGAGCTCACGGCGCTGACGCTCGAAATGATCTCAGGGTGCGACTGCGAGCTCGGATGCCCCCGTTGTGTCTTTGACCGGCTATGCGGCGACGACAACCAACCCATGGACCGCCCTGGCGCGGTCGAGGTCCTGTCCAGCCTAATCCCAATACCAGTAACTTAAGAGCTGACGATGCGGATTTCGGCCTCGATCGGTAGGGTCGGCTGGGGCCAGGAGCAGTGCTCGTGACGTTTCACATTGAAGCTGCTCATCTTTCGTCGCACGACCCGCGCGTTGGCGCGCAGGCGTCGCTTGGGCACGAGATCGCGGAGGATTTCCGCTGGGGCGTGGCGCAAACATTCAGGTCTTGGCGGAGCTCTGGCAGCGTGACCAACGCCGTGGTGCAAGCCCTTTGGGTCGGATCGTCGGAAAGAATCTTCTGAACAACGCTCTGACCAGCGCGTTTGTCCTGTACAGATGCTCGCGACTTGTTGGCAGACATGCTGAAGTGGTTGTCGTGCCACTTCGTGAACGCGATCTTGCAGCCGAGAACGAGGCTTTGCGTGAGGAGAACGTGGCGCTGCGTCACGAAGTCGAGGTGCTCTTGGCGAAGGTCGTCGACCTCGAGGCACGCCTGTCGCAGGGCTCATGCGATTCCTCTGCGCCTCCGTCGCAGGACTCGCTGAAGAGCCAGGCAGAACGACGGTCACACACACCGCTAGCCTTCCCACCACCTCTCCGGGTCGCAGGACTCGCTGAAGAGCCAGGCAGAACGACGAGCAGCCCAACGCTAGGTCGCCACGGCGATGTGAGGTGCGGCGAAGCGCTCGCGGACAAGCAGCCCGGTGCTTTGGGTAGGACCCTCATGGCTCGAAGCGACCCCGACAAGATCGTCGTCCACAATGCTCTCTCAGACAAGCTGTGCTATGTGTCCGGCCTACGGGGGAGGTCCAAAAATGGCGTGGGCGCCGCATCCGGCGAGAGCGACGATGCGCAGTTGGGGAAATGCAGCCTCCTCACGCCCAGAATGATGGTGCCGGAAGGCGGCCAGGTTGCCGCAGCGCCAGGGACGTCTAGTCCGGTGTGGTCCATCGACACGAGCCGCAAGTCCCGGTAGTGTGTTTCTGCAACCGCGGTGGTGGCAAGCAGGACGCAGACGCGGGCGGACAGCGTCTCGAGTGGCTCTTTACCGAGGCGCGGACGCTCTTGGGATCGCGACCGATCTCGGGACTTCGAGCGCGCGTGCGTCGTTGCCCAACCCGCGAGACCCACGGTGAGCTGACGCATCACCTCCTCGCAGCCGGCTTCGCGAAACAACGTCAGGCTAGTCTACGGGAGTGGAACGGGCGCGGATCGCCAGGATTGTGCGTTGGCGCTACGCTGCTTGTCCTGCGACACGCAACCCCAGTCAAAGCCACGTGATGGCTCACGTTCATGCCGGAAGGCGCAGATAGCCGGGGCCGATCAAAGGCCGTGATATTCTGGATTCGTGCCTTCACGAAGCACGAATAGTCCTGCCGAAGAGGTGGCCCAGTCTCTTCGGGCCCTTGCTGTGCCGGCCAAGGCTGTGTCCCCCTCTGGAGTCGAGGCCGACGGGCGTCAGATTCTCGTTGCGACGCGCCGGAGCGTCAGCCAGACCGAGGCCGAGGGTCTGGTCCGCATATTGGCCGATCGCATCGTGGTGGCGGACCGGATCTCCGCAGAGGCCCGTCGCATCCTGGCCGAAGGCCGGGTGGCATGGCTCGATCGGCGGGGTCACATGCAGCTGCGCGGCGCGAAGGTGCATATCGATTCCGATGTGCCGCCGCTCGTCCAGCCCGAGTGCACCCGGGTTACCAACCTCTTCGTCCCGACAGGCCTGGATATCGCAGTCGCGTTGCTCCTCCATCCGGAGCAGACCCACCGCACCACGACGGTCGCAACGCTGACCGGACGATCTCCAGGGCGGGTGTCGGAGATACTGGCTGCTATGCGGGATCGGGGGCTTGTGGACCGCCAGGGTCGGCCATCGATTCCCGATCTCTTTTACGAGACGGCCGACGCCTGGGCTCCGTCGTGGCGACCATTGGCGACACTTCCCCAACCCGACGCCAGTATTTTTCGCCTCTCGGGAACCCTGGGGGCCGTCTGGCACCAGGCTCCGGTCGTGGCTAGCGCAGACTGGCCAGCGGAGCTCTACGTGGAGGACCAGAGTGAACTACGGGCCGTGCTCCGTTCCCATGGGGCATCTCCCGAGATGCCCCTGGGCGGTCGGGTGGCAGTGTGCCCGTCTCGCTACGGATGGGCGATCCCGGCTAAGCTCTCATACCGCGGGTTCCCGGTGGCCAACCACATCGTGGTTGCCCTGGATCTGGCTCAGGACCGGGGTAGGGGTCGGGAGATCCTCGAGGGTTGGGACCTGGAGGGCCAGGTCCGTGTCTGGTGAGATCTTGTTCGTTGACGGCCCCGGCGGCTCAGCGTCGCGCCTCGTTCGCGCCTTGCGGACACTGGTCGCGGAGGTTCCCTCCGCGGAGTTCGCGCTGATTGGCGGCTTGGCCGTCATGACAAGGCTCGGTCGAGCCCACCGCGTCACCGACGATCTTGATGCCGCAGCACAAGGCGTGGATGGCGGCCCTTCTCTTCTCTCGATTCTCGTTGGCGGTGGCGAGACCGGTCGGGACCGTCGGCCGGTCGAAGGCGTCAAAGTTGACTGCATCGATGTGGGGTCTACGCCGGCTGCCGATCTCGAGCCTGGAGAACTTCCAGACGACGAGTTCTACCGGGCCTTTCTGCTGGCACACCGGTGGGCGCTCGACTCCGCTGCGGATGCTTCGCTGACCGTGCTTTCTGACCAGCGAGCTCTTGTTGCCACGGCGACATGCCGTGTGGCTACCCCGGCAGCGCTAGTTGCAATGAAGCTCCAGTCGGCGCCTCGTCGGCGAGCCGAGCGTGCGCACAAAGGGCCCAATGACTATGCAGATCTGTACGCGCTGCTGCTGCGTCCGGAAGCAATCGAAAGCGTCATCGTCGACCTCCCACATGCCCCCCACGGGCTGGGTCAATGGTGCGTTCAGAGGATCGAGATCGAGCTGGTGGCGGGAGCCGATCGCACTGCCCGGGCCATCCGACAGACAATGCTCGCCGACCCCCCAACTCCCGAGGACGTTGAGAGGGTCGGCCGGGCAGCGCTGCTCCGGCTTGGCGAACGGCTGGAGTGAGGCGAGAGGCGATATCGGGCTTCGCGATTTCCTTGAGCTGTGGGGCGTTGCCGTAACGCGGCTCGTAACGGGAAAGCTACTCTTCGCTCAGGTACCGTGCCACGGTCCTGCTGGTACTAGCCCTCTCGGGTCATGAGATATCGCAGGCGGCGGTAGCGCTGGGTGTCACTCCAGCCGATGAACGCGTCTCTCGGCCGGCACTTGCGTGTCGGCCGAGACCTTGCAGCGCAACCCAGGCGCCGTCGGGGGCTTTTGCCACATCGCGCATCGCCTTGCCAAGGAGGTCGCCTTGCCGAAGAGGGGGCGCCCGAGCCAGTGGCGCTTGGCGAGCGTCGCGTCGACACGAGCACGCTCATCAGCGGTGACCGAGCGGACAGTGGTCCGGGTGATCTCTTCCTCGTGCACACGGCACATGGCACACGGCACATATAGCCACACCGGGTGGTGTGTCAGTGCTCTCAGGTTCGAGCTGTTCAGGAGCTCACGTAAGGAGTTTGTGCGAGCCTTGTCCTCCCATGGTCAGAGTGGGTGGAAGACTAACCTGTTGCGGTGCGGAAAACGTGGCCGATCTGGCCTCGCTCCGTGTCGACTGAGGCTCTAGTCTGAACCGATGGAGATCTCGGCGGAAGGACTGGAGGGAAAGGTGGCGCTGGTCACGGGGGGTTCTCGGGGGATCGGCCTTGCCACTGCTAGAGCGCTCGTCGGCGTAGGGGCTCGGGTGATGATCTCATCGAGGAAGCAGGAGGCCCTCGACGCCGCTGCGGCCGGCATCGCAGCTGACCTCGGCGCGGAGCTTGGCGTGGGCGTGGAGACGTTTGTTGCGAACGCTGGCGACCCTGACGCGGTCCACAGCTGCGTCGAGGCATGCGTCGAGCGCTTGGGAGCGGTCGATGTCCTGGTGAACAACGCCGCTACGAACCCCTACATGGGTCCTCTAGTCGAGATCGACGTTCCGAGGGCGCTGAAGACCGCGCAGGTCAACCAGCTCGGGGTCCTGCTGTGGGTGCAGCAGGCGTGGGAGTTGTGGATGAAGGACCACGGCGGCGCGGTGGTGAACATGGCATCCATTGGGGGGATGTCTGTGGAGCCCGGCCTTGGTTACTACAACGTCACGAAGGCCGCCGTCATCCACATGACTCGCCATCTCGCCGCGGAGCTGGCCCCCGCAGTGAGGGTGAACGCGGTAGCGCCGGGGGTGGTCAAGACGGACTTCGCTAGAGCGCTGTGGGAGGGGGCTGAAGAGCTCATCGCGGCTCATGTGCCGCTCGGGCGCTTGGGCGAGCCCGAGGACGTGGCCAAGGCGGTGGTGTTCCTTGCTTCGGACGCAGCGTCGTGGATCACTGGTCACACTCTTGTTGTCGATGGGGGTACGACGGTAGGGGCTCACCAGATCAGCGGCTGAGCTGAGCCTTCAGCAGCTTTCCCATGGGTGATCTTGGGAGGGAGTCGACCAGCACGAGCTCTTTTGGCGCCGCCCAAGGAGCGATGGTGTCTGCTACGAGGGACTTGAGATCGCCGAGGCTGGGTGGGTTGCCGTCGGACGCGACCACGTAGGCGACCACGCGCTCTCCCCAAGCGTCGTCCGGGACCCCTGCGACGGCTACGTCGGCTACCCCAGGGTGGTGAGAGATGGCGCGCTCTACCGCAGCTGGCCAGACCTTTTCGCCGCCGGTCACGATGACCTCTGCGATCCGGCCGCGAACGTGGAGGCGCCCATCCTCGTCGAGCCAGCCGGCATCGCCGGTATGGAACCATCCATTCGGGCTCTTCGGATCGTAGCCGTGGGGGTCGTCGCCTTCGCGGTAGGCACGAAGAAGCATCGGGCCTTTCACTCGTATCTCCCCGCTGTCGTCCAGCACCACCTGCACCCCGTCCAAAGGAACGCCGTCGTAGACGATGCCGCTGCCGGTCTCGGTCATGCCGTACGTGACGACCGCGTTCTCGGGAACTGAATCCGGCGGGGCCGCTCCACCGAGCAGTACTCGCTCGAAGACGCTCGGGTCGAGCCGCCTGAGCGCGGCGGGGACGAGGGAGACGAACGTCGGTCCCGCTTTTGCGTCCTCGACTGCAGCCTCGGCCGAAAATCCATCGTGGACGGAGAGCGTGGCGCCGGTCACGATCGCACGCGTCACCACGGCCATCCCGCCAATGTGCCCCAGCGGCAAACAAGCGAGCCATCTGTCCCTACCCGGGTCGACCCCCAGTCTCCTGCTCGACGCCGTCGCAGAGGCCTGTACCGCTTCATGGGTGAGGATGGCTGCCTTGAGCTCTCCGGTGCTCCCACCGGTCGCCACGACCAGGGCGTCTCCTTCCTCCAGCGGAAGCGCATCGGCGAGCTCGTGGCGATCACCCGAGGCGGTGACGACGGTCGCGGGTCTTACGTGGTCGACGATGGCCCGCACGGCCTGCTCCGGCAGGCGGACGTCGAGCGGCAGCACCGCGTCTCCTGCATCCCATGCGGCGGTGAGCTCCTCGACGAAGCGCGGCCCTCCGGGGAGGTGGAGGGCGACCAGGGACGTCATATGAGCGATAGCATAGGCGGCTGGGGCCTCGATCGCTGACCGCCGCTCCTGCGCGCCTGGCGCGACGATGTCTGTGGTGCCCGTATTGTCTGGCGCGTACGTGACGACGCTCACCGTGACGGTGCTCCTCACCGTCACGGGCTGCTGGGCCGCGAGGCGCTATCCAGGTTCCTGGGTGAGGTCGGCAGACAGGGCAGGGGCCGTGGTCCTGGCTGCGGTGACCGTCTCCTGGCTGGTGAGCACGAGCCTGCAGGTCCCGTGGTCTCCAGCGACCTCGCTTCCCTTCGCTCTCTGCGACATCGCTACCGTGGTCGCAGCCGCTGCGCTCTGGTGGCGGACGCCGTTGCTCGTGGAGCTGACGTACTTCTGGGGCCTCGCCGGCACTCTACAAGCGCTCTTGACGCCCGATCTGAGCGTCGGGTTCCCGTCGCTCGAGTTCTTCCAGTACGTGATCGCCCACGCCGGTGTCGTCGCAGCTGCGCTCTTTCTCGTGGTTGGCCAGGGAATACGGCCCCGCCGGGGTTCTGTGCCGAGGATCTTCGTGATCACGGCCGTGTACACGGCCCTCGTGGGCGCCCTGGACGCCGTCACCGGGGGCGACTACATGTTCCTGCGTAGCCGTCCGGCAAGCTGGACCCTGCTCAGCGTGCTGGGACCGTGGCCTTGGTATGTCGTGAGCGCAGCGGGCGTGGCCCTGGTGCTGCTCGTCGTTCTGTACTTGCCTTTTTGGATGTCGCGTGGCGATCACGGTAGCGTGCCGTAGGTGGACGTAGGCGAGGTCAAATGGGAAGCGCACAGCTCTTCGGGCGGGTATGAAGACATCCGGTTCGAGGTAGCGACGGGATCCGCTGGCCCGGAGGGGATAGCAAAGCTCACGATCTGCCGCCCCGAGGTGCGCAACGCGTTCAGGCCCAAGACGCTCTTCGAGCTCTCCAGAGCTTTTGATGCAGCGAGGGATGACCCTGGAGTCGGCGTGATAGTGCTCACCGGCGAGGGTCCGCATGCGTTCTGCTCGGGCGGAGACCAGAGGATCCGAGGCGAGGACGGCTACCTGGGCGACGATGACCTCGGGCAGAAGGGTGTGGGACGCCTGAACGTGTTGGATCTTCAGGTCCAGATTCGCCGCCTGCCTAAGCCGGTGGTCGCGATGGTAGCGGGCTACGCGATAGGCGGTGGCCACGTGCTCCATCTCGTGTGCGATCTCACGATCGCGGCGGACAACGCGATCTTTGGCCAGACCGGACCGAAGGTGGGCAGCTTTGACGGGGGCTATGGCGCTGGTCTCCTGGCTCGCACCATCGGGCTCAAGCGTGCGAAGGAGATCTGGTTCCTCTGCCGCCAGTACGACGCGCAGGACGCGCTCAGGATGGGCCTCGTGAACGCTGTGGCGCCGCTGGCCAGCTTGGAGAGCGAGACCATTCGCTGGTGCCGGGAGATGCTGGTCATGTCGCCGATCGCCCTTCGGATGCTGAAGGGCGCCTTCAACGCCGCCGATGACGGGTTGGCAGGCATACAACAGCTCGCCGGTGACGCGACCATGCTGTTCTACATGACCGAAGAGGGCCAGGAGGGTCGCAACGCGTTCTTGGAGCGTCGCAAGCCCGAGTTCGATCGCTTTCCGAGGCGGCCATAGGAGCACCCGTGCCTGCTGGACGTGGACCTGGTCCTATGCCTCGAGCAGTCTGGGTTCGGGGGGCGAGACCGAGGACGCTTCCCGCAGCGATATCGCCCGTGCTCGTCGGCACGGCGGTCGCTAGCGCGACTGGAGGGGTGATCTGGTGGCGTGCCGCGGCATGCTTGGTGATTGCTGCGGCTTTGCAGATCGCCACCAACTACGCGAACGACTACTCTGACGGCGTCCGCGGTGCGGACACCGGCCGCGTGGGCCCGATGCGGCTCGTCGCCTCCGGGGCTGTTCGCCCGAAGGCGGTGCTCGCCGCGGCCGCAGTTTGCTTTGCAGTTGCCGCGGTCGCAGGACTCGTGCTCGCCATCGTCGTGGGGCCCCAGCTCGTGGCTGTCGGCGCAGCCTGCATCGCCGCGGGATGGTTCTACACCGGCGGGCCGCGCCCGTACGGGTACGCAGGCTACGGAGAGCTCTTCGTCTTCGTCTTCTTCGGCCTGGTTGCGGTCGTAGGCACGGCCTACGTTCAGACCTCGAAGCTCGACGCGCTCGGCGGGATAGCCGCTGTTCCCGTCGGGCTGCTGGCAGTGGCGCTGCTCGTCGCGAACAACCTTCGCGACATCGAAGGCGACCGGCGCGTCGGCAAGAAGACGCTTGCGGCAAGGGTCGGTGAACGATGGACCAGGCTCATCTACGCAGCAGCTGTGCTGTTGCCGTTCGTCCTGCTGTGGCCGCTGGCAGAGATGCGGCCCTGGGCGGCGCTGGCCGCCGTCGCGCTCCCGATCGCCGCGGCGCTGGCACGAAAGGTGCTCCGGGGCGCCTCCGGCGTGGACTTGGTGGGCGTGCTCGGCGGCACCGGAATGCTTGCGTTGGTGTTCGCCGCGATCCTCACCGCCGGTATCGCCATCTGACTTTCTAGTGGTCCGACAGGATCGCAGCCTGGGCCGGACGGTAAGCAAAGCCTTGCTCGGTGGAGATCTGATCCTTGCCGTGAGAGGGAGAGACGCGAGGGGGGCGCATCTCTAGGCTGCCAGCTGTACAGCGCACCGCTGGTCTTGGTGCAGCGCACCGCTGGTCTTGGTGCACCGTTTGCAGAGGGAGCCTAGTATCGCCATGAGGTGGGTCGAAATGATGTCGGTGGGTCAGGTGGCTTGCAAGGTTTGTTCGACGGTTGCGTCAGGCGGGGTTGATAGCGGCCTGGGGACCTTGGACCGCCATGCGGCGATGTCGCTGCCCCATAGCGATCGCTGCGAGAGGCTGAGCCTCGATGAGGCGGGTTTCGTCGGTCGTAAAGCCGAGGTAGCTGAGCTTCTAGAGGAGCTCGAGCACGCACGCATCGTGACTGTCACGGGTCCAGCTGGTGCAGGAAAGAGCTGTCTCGTGCGAGAGGTCGTCAAGCTCGAAGCGGGCCGTTTCACCGGCCGGGTGCTCGTGGTTGGCTTGGATGGCGTCGACGACCCGGTGGCTGTTGTCGAGGCAGCCGTGGGCGATGTGGGCCAACATGCCAGCGCCGATGCTGTCGAGGCCGTCGTGGCCGCAATAGGCTCCAGCGAGGCGCTGCTGGTCCTCGACGGATGCGAGCACATCGCCGACCGCGTCAGGAGGCTCGTCGACGATCTCGTAGCGTCATGCAGCGGCCTTCGGGTGCTGGCTACGAGCCAGCACAGGCTTCACGCAGTAGGCGAGCATGCGATCGCTCTCAGCCCGCTAGAGTACCCGTCCGAAGAGATCACGGATCCTCGTGCGTTGCTTTCGTATGAGGCAGTGGAGCTGTTTCTCCTTCGCGCCAGGCAGGCTGACGCGGATCTCGTTCTAGATGATCGGTCGGTGATCGCAGCCGGGCGGATATGCCGCCACGTCGAAGGTGTGCCGCTGGCGTTGGAACTGGTCGCTGTAGTGGCGAAGGTCATGGACCTCGAAAGCCTCGCCTCTTTGTTGGAGGAGGAGGAGGTCGGTTTGCCTGGGGTCATCGCCGGAGACCAGGAGCGCCATCGAAGCCTTGATACGGTTTTGAGCTGGAGCCTGAGCCTGTTGTCGACGGGGGAGCTCCAGCTGCTCGAGCTGCTGTCAGCGTTCCCTGGGGGCGCAGATGCCGGGGCACTGGTGACAGTGTCAGGGTTCCATGGCGTTTCTAGAACGCAAGCTCTTGATGCCCTTGCGGCGCTGGCCGACAAGTCGATCGTCACGGTCAATTCCAATTCCAATTTGCCCGGTGATGCTGCACGCTTCGACCTTCTCGGGATCGTGCGCCGTCATGTACGGGCTCGGCTGAAGCGCGCGGGGCGACTCGATGAGATTGCCCGGGCACAGCTTGCCTGGTGTCTCGATGCCACCAGCGGCACAGAGGACGCGCTGGTGACGGGGCGGGACCAGGCTGAGCGTCTGGATCATTTAGAGCGTGAGCATGCAAACCTCTGTGCAGCGATCACTTTTGCCATCGAGGCGGGCGAAGAAGGGGACGCACGGGCGGCCGCGCGCCTGGTTTCGAGCATGTGGCGGCTATGGGAGCTCCGCGGTCGTCTTCGCGAGGGCCGGGGCTGGCTGGAGAAGGTCCTGGCCGTGGTCTCGGCTGACTGTGAGCTGCGCGCGCACGTCCTCGATGGCCTGGGCATGATCGCATGGCGCCAAGGCGACCACGAAAGGGCTGGGACGGCCTTGGCCGAGGCGTTGGACTGCGCAGCCGCTCTTCGTGATCGGCGCCAGGTTGCGCGGGTGCGCAATCATATCGGTCTTGTGAGGCTGTTCAGTGGTGACGTGTCGGCGGCGCGAGAGATGTTCATGCAGAGCCATGACGAGCTGGAGCGTCTCGACTGTCCGGGAGAGGCGGCGTTGGCATCTACGAACCTTGCTCTCGTTGCGGTCCTGGAAGGTCGCTTTCAAGAGGCAGGCGACCTCGCGGACGCGTCTCTTGCGGTCCATGCTGCTCTAGGAGACCGGCATGCCTGGGCCACCAGTCTCCTGCATCGCTCCATCGCCTGTTATTACCAGGGAGATCCCCAATGCGCCAGCGAGCAGGCGCGTGAAGCAGCAGGTGTGTTCTTGGACCTTGGCGACGAGCGCAGCACAGCCTTTGCATTGCTGGCATTGGCGGGAGCCCTCGCCATCGCACAGCCTGCTTTCTCGCTCCAGCTTGCGGGGTTGGCCGCTTCCATGGCGGAGAGCGTAGGCGTCGATGTTCCTATCGGATGGGACGACCGCATCGAGGCGGCTCTCGCCCCGGCGGTAAGTGCAGCAGGTGCGGGCGCTGGTGATCTAATTGCGAGTGGCCGTGACATGGACCCGGCAGCGGCCCTCGCTCAGGTTGAACATCCGGCTGCGTCGAGCTCGCGGGGCAGGGATGATCAGAGCGGGGAGCCGAGCCACGAGGCGCCGAGCAGGGTGTTAATCTCTACTCTCGGTGGCTTCGAGGTCAGGCGCAACGGCCGTCCGGTGCGGCTTTCTCCCCAGGCAGCCCGGCTGGTCAAGGTCGTGGTGGCGGCTGAGCAGCCGCTCCACGCCGAGCAGGCGATCGAAATGCTCTGGCCGGAAGCGGACCCAGAGGTCGGACGCCGGCGCCTGCGCAACCTGCTCAGCAAGCCGCAGCTTGCCGGGCGGGCGATCGTAGTCCGCGAAGCAGACTCGCTCTTGTTGGCAGACGGCGTCCGGGTCGATGCCTCGGTGTTCAGCGCAGCGGCAGCCGATGCGACGGCATGGAGCAGGTCTGGCGCTCCTCGAGCGTTTGTCCGCCGCCAGCTCCGTCAGGCGGCGAAGCTCTACAGGGGAGACTTCCTGCCCGAGGATCCCTACGAGCACTGGGCCGCTCGCGTGCGCGAGCGGCTTTTCCGCCAGTGGCTGCGCTTGATCGATGCCCTGGCGGCCGAGGCATACGCGGATGGAGATCTCGACGAGGTCGAGGAGTGCCTCCGTGTCGGGATTGACGCGGATCCAACCGACGAGAGCCGTTACGTGTCTCTGGCTCGTTTTCTGGCTGGCGCCCGACGTCATGGTGCGGCGCTTGCAGTCCTGTCACGGGCGCGCGACGCGGCAGCCGAGCTGGATCTGCCTGTCTCAACCGAGGTCGTGGCGTTAGAGAAGCGCCTGCGGAATGGCGCTTCTCTAACGCCGGGCGCTTGACGAGCAGGACGGGTGCGCTACGGGTGCGTTCGAAGCGCATACTTCGGAGTAGAGGCGCGGGCAGCCGCGGCCAAGAGGTAGTTGATCAGAGATATCTGGGAGGGAGAGCACGATGAGGCACGAGGTCATGCCAGGTGGGATTGAAAGAGGAGCAACGAAGCTCAAGTCAGCGCTGTTGTCCACCGCCGCAGTTGCGGCGGTGGTGACCGCGGGCCTGATGGTTCCACTCGCGGTCCAGAGCTCTCCGGTGGGGGCCACTTCGCGTGTGACCTGCTTACCTGCCGGCGCCACCGGATTGACGGCGAAGGTGCTCGCTGTTAGCAGCCAGACGATCTCGAACCAGACGGTGAACGCCGCCGGGTGCGACGTCGGGATCTACATAGGCCCCGGGATCGACGGGGTGACCATTAGCAACGTTTCGGTGACAGGAGCGAACGACCACGGCATCTTTGCCGAGGATGCAAGTGGTCTCACGATCAAGGGATCGACGGTGGACGGGAACGGGGTGAAGCCGACGCCGGGCATCTTCGACAACAAGGCGATCGAGCTCGTGGGCATGACGGGATCGCTGGTGACCGGGAACACAGTCGATGACAACACCGCTGATGGCGGCATCGGTATCCAGGACAATGGACCTCTGGACTCCGGCGCGCCAAACCCGGGTCCGAGCAGCCCGGTGCCGACCAGCCAGATAACTGTGAGCTCGAACTCCGTGTCGCACAACACGGGGGGGTGCGGGATCGTCGTCGCTGCCCACAACCCGGGTGGCGGTGTTAGCGGCATCGTGCTGAAGAACAACACGATCGTTTCCACGCCGGGGAAGCTCGGTCCGACCGGGCCCGAGATTGGCGGAGTTGTAGTCGATGCTCCCATTCCCCATACATCGGTGAGCAACGTGTCGGTCATCGGCAACACGATCACCGGGGCTCTTATAGCTGGAATCGCGGTCTATGCCGGCGGCGGGCCTGCCGCAAAGGTGTCGTCGGTCACCCTGACCGGGAACACCTTGAGCTCCGATGGCTGGGGCGAGGCGTCGGCAGGACGTCCGCGTCCGGAAGCTATAATGGTTGCCGCGTACCCAGCGCCACCTGGCGCGCCACGTGCCACGGTTACCGGAACGATCGTCACCGGCAACACCATCACCAAGGAGTACTACGGGGTGTGGCTGGCCTACACCACCGGCACCACCTCATCCCCGAACTCGATCGCCACCGTTCCCGGCGGTGTGGCAGTTTACGACGTCGCAGCGCCGGGGAGTGGGTACTGGTTCGCGGCCTCTGACGGCGGCGTCGACGCTTTTGGTGGAGCTAACTTCTACGGCTCCATGGGAGGAAGGCACTTGAACGCGCCGGTGGTGGCGATGGCTCCTACGATCGACCAGGGTGGGTACTGGGAGGTCGCTTCTGATGGCGGCATCTTCAACTTCGGGGATGCGAATTTCTTTGGCTCGATGGGCGGCAAGCATCTCAACGCGCCCATAGTTGGCATCGCTCGGACGCCGTTCTATGAACCGGTTCCAGGACAGCAGCCGAGCCCGGGCGCCGAAGGCTACTGGGAGGTTGCTTCTGACGGCGGCATCTTCAGCTTCGGCGATGCGAAGTTCTACGGCTCGATGGGTGGCAAGCGCCTGAACGAGCCGGTGATCACGCTGGTGCCGAGCTTTGACGGGCATGGCTACTGGGAGGTCGCTTCTGACGGCGGCATCTTCAGCTTCGGCGATGCGAAGTTCTACGGCTCGATGGGTGGCAAGCACCTGAACGCCCCGATAGTTGGCATGGCGGCCACGCCAGATGGCAAGGGCTACTGGGAGGTTGCCTCCGACGGCGGCATCTTCAACTTCGGGGATGCGAAGTTCTACGGCTCGATGGGCGGCAAGCACCTGAACGCCCCGATAGTCGGCATGGGCGCGGTCGGCGTGATAGGTTCGTAAGTCGAGGGCTGGCGTGTGAAGTGTGTGGGGTAGACCTGGGTGAGGTGGTCTTATGACCGTGAATGCTGAGGCTGCAGGCGCCACGGTGTCTGCAGGGACCACGGCGGGCGCCACGGCAGGGACGATGGCGTCTGAAGAAAGTACCGGAGCCGGCGTCCAACCGCTTGCGCAGGGAGCGCCGGGGGTAACGCCGCGCAGCTTCCAGATCGTCCCCCTCAAGGGACTCTGGGTCGTGGCGGCAGTGGTGGTGGCGCTCATCGTGGCGATCGCTGCGAACAAGCTCTGGGCTCTTGACTTCTTCCACGTCGTCGGTGGAGGCATGTGGACTGCTCTTGACCTCTTCCTGGGTTTCGTCCTGGGTCCAATCCTCGGCAGGCTGTCCATCCCGGCGAGGGTCGAGCTCACTAGCCGCCTGATGCCGAAGATGATCCTCATCATGCCTACCCTGGTGGTCTGCACTCTCGCCGCGGGCTGGCAGCTCGCTCGTCACTTGGGCTACCTGCTTGCCAGCTATCAGGACCATGGCTGGGTGGTCGCGTCGTTCATCGTCGTGGCAGTGATGGCGGTCATCGCCCTCGGGCTCCTCGAACCGGCCAATGTAGCGGTCTTGTTCGAGCTCAAGAAGCCCCGTCCGAACGGCGAGGTCATCAGCCGGCTGATGCGCCGCTTCATCTTCACTGCAGGGGTCACCGGCGCAATGCAGATAGCGACGCTTGTCATCATGACCAGGCTGGCGACGTCGTGACCGTCTCCGCTGACGCTGCCCAGCAGCCTGGCGCAACTGAGACAGATGTGCTGAGGAGGCGCTTGCCGCCGGTCGCCGAGCTGGTGGTCATCTCGGTGGCGCTCATGCTCTCGGGCGGTGTCTACCTCGGTGCGCACCTTCCTCACCCGCCGCCTCTTGCGCCTGTGGTTGGGACGCTGGCCGCCGGTGGGGCGCTAACCCTGGTAGCGCTGGGCATCCTTGGCCGGATCCGACCGTTCGCCTGGGACCGCTTCTTTCTAGTCGTTCGCTGGGCGCTCGTCGCGTACGTGGTGATCGCTGGCATTCTCGGGTTCGTCTTCGTCTACGACGGCACCAAGGGCGCGACGCTTGCAGTGCTCATATTGACACTTGTTGTATTCGCGATCGACGTTCCTGTGGTGATCGCGTTCACCGTCGCGCGCTACCAGGAGACCGGCCAGCCCGGCTAGACCCGCCCTGCGCACCTTCGGGGGACAAGGGCGACAAGGTGCGGGGACGAGTCGTCGAACAGGCCCTGTGCTTACTGGGGTTCCGGGTGCCAAACGGTCCTCAATCCGATGATCTGTCGTGCCAACGCGACGGAGTCACGCACCTTTTAGCTGTAAGCAGTTGATGGCCACCTGTGATGGCGCTGTTGAGCGCTCAGCGCCTATACGTGCCAGACCGTCACAGTGCTTTACGAGGATGTCTTCACTACCGGATTGGCCAGCAAGCGACCAGCCAGATAGAATCCTTGACATCGCGGCTGTTTAATGAGACACTGTCTTGCCGACTTGGCTGGCTAGTTGCTGGCCACTCACGTTGACACCAAGAGCGTTCATGCGCCTATATCACCACTGGCCAGTGTCTTTCTGTCACGTGGCGTAGGTGGCGGTCGGCGGAGATGGTGCGAGAGATGGCAACTGGGGGGATGATCATGGGATGGGCGAACACGGGCTTTTCGGCAATACCCCACCAGCTTGTAGTCGTTTGCAGTCGACGCCTCGTGGTGGGGGCCGTCTCACTCGTGATAATTTTCGCAGGCATTGCGGGCGTCGTAACGCCAGCCGCAGCAAGCTCTGCCACCTGGTCCGTCACGCCGACGCCGGATGTACCTGGACCGCAGAACAATTACCTCACCGGCGTGTCGTGTGTGCCCCAGAGCTTCTGCGTAGCAGCTGGGTACCATACGAAGGTTGCTGGAGCCTCTCAGAACCTCCTTCTCACCTGGAACGGCAGTACCTGGGCACTGGACTCTGCGGCGTCGCTTTCGACCTCGGCATCGCAGAACAACTACCTCACCGGCGTGTCGTGTGTGAGCACGAG
>JAJYWA010000160.1:0-2767 GCA_021791755.1 Actinomycetes bacterium
TGCAGACGAGCTGCGAGCGGCTCGAGAGATGATCGAGGCTCCGCTGCGACAGCTGAGCTTCATACGGGACCTGTCGAGAAGCTTCTTGGCGGAGCTGGAGCAGGCGTCCGAGCTACTGAGCACATCTACGCTGCTCCGGACGTTCGCCGTCTCGGAAACTGAACAGACAGCTGGCGCCGAGAGACAAGGCGGCTCATCCTCCCTAGTCCGTCGGGCCGAGAGCGACCCACACGCGATACACGCTGCTCAAGCGCCACCGCGATCGAACGGTCACGACTCCACGAGCGCCCTGTCCGGTCCAGCGGCCCCCACTGCGACAACCCGTCCCACGCTCTAACCAGGCGGCGTTGCACCGCGGCATTACGTTGCGCCAGAACGTCCGCCGGAGCCTTGCGCTTCAGTTAACCTCGCCACTCATCGAGGCTCATCGGATAGCCGAGGCTCATCGGATGGCCGATTGAGCCTGATCGCGCGACTGCTCACCGATGAGCTCGTACGCCTCGATAACCGCCTTGGCCGCGGACTCCTCCACGCTCGACGCGTAGGCGATGCTACGATGCTCACTGCCGTCGTGACGGTCCACGACCGACACCACAACCGCCAGGCCAAGGTCGGACGGTAGCACTACCGCACTCGCTATCCTCAGCTCGATCGAGGCGCCAATACCCAGATCATCGAGTGCCCTGATAGTCGCAAGAGCCGCCCCCTCAGGGCCTGTCCCGGCCCGGCCTGTACCGATCAGGTGGCCAGCACCAAGACGGACCTCCACCTCACCTCCTGCAACCAAGATGTCGATAATCCTCACCGAGGCTACGGAAGACGCAGCGAATACTCCTTCGACATCCGACAGCTCCACGGAAAGTGGTTCATCCAGGTGGCCACGCGCGAGCTGGACTGCCCGGGAGCGGAGTGCCGAGAGACCAAAACCTCCAACCGAAAGGCAAGCTCGCATGGCCTCGCCACGGTGCCAGCCCACTGCCACGACTCCTGGTAGACGCCGGATCTCCAGTTCCAGCGCATCAAAAGGAGGACTTTCATCCTCGTCCCCAGAGTCTCCCAGCGGCGCCAAGCGCACTTCTTCAGAGGAGGCAGGCACGCTCATCGCTTCGTTCCTTTCGCTGCCATCAGACGGGCGTCAGCCAGCCGGTACAGCTCAGCGGGATCAGTCGACTCAACCGGGGCCTCCGCTATCCCGAACGAAAACCCCACTGACATCTCCATATTTGCTTCGACGGCGGCCCGAATCCTGCTCATGAACGCCGGCACGTTCTCCCGATCCGCTCGCATGAGCAAGATGGCAAACTCATCGCCACCGACGCGGCCGGCCACATCGCTCGACCTCAACGCGTGATGCATCTCTGCGCCCACCACCTGCAGCACGCGATCGCCAAGCATGTGCCCGAAACGATCATTGAGCTGCTTGAAGCTATCGATATCAAAGATCACCACCGAGAACGACCACCCGTAACGTGCGCTCTGCGACGCGCAACGACGGAACATCACGTCAAAGAACCTTCGGTTGTAAAGCCCGGTTAGGCCGTCATGGCGCGAGTCATGCCGGTATAGATCAAGGTCCAGCGCGATGCGGCAGAGCTCGACCGCCACAGATGCTGACACTGGATCCACGCCTCCAGGCACACCATGAACGCCCTCGGGGCACTCCAGCACGTTGAGGTGCATCGCCGAGGCCTCACCGATCGGTCTACGCGCCGATCGAAACGCCTGACGCCCGAGCTCAGGATGATCAAGGACCATGACCGCATCGGAGAGCTCATAACGCTCGGCCAACTTCTCGATCACGTCGTAGACGAACGAAATCCCAGACCGGGCCGTCCGCAGGTCCGCGACGAGACCAGGCAGCTCCGCGGCGTCTGGCAGGACGCCATCTATGAGTCCTTCCATCAAGACGAACCCCCTTCGTGTTCCTCTAATAGATCTCCCCAAAGAGCCCGGCAACCCACACCGTATCCACGGGGAAGCAGTACGTTAATGTTAACGATAGGCGAGAGATGTTCTCGACGCCAATCCAAATGGACAGAGCGCGGTCAGGCGACCACCAGAAGGAAGGCGGTCGCCAGTTGGTTGGACGCCAGTTGGTTGGACGCCAGTTGGTTGGACGACCTGTCTTGTACATCACGAACGTGAACACCATGCGGACACCATGGGGGCATAAGCACCATTTCCAGCGCCGCCCACGGCGCACGCCGGCCCGCCGCAAGAAACTGACAGGAGCGATTCAAAGTGGCCTCCATCCCTGATGAAACCGAACCCGGGCGCAGGATCATCTCAGCCATGGAGATCGCGCTCGAAGAGGCATCCCAAGCTCCCGCCCACGGAGACGTCCCCATCGGAGCTGTCCTACTGAGCAGAGACACCGTAGTCGCGAGCCGCCACAATGAGCGCGAGCTGAGAAAGGATCCGACGGCGCATGCAGAGATCCTTGCTCTGAGGGATGCCGCCGCGACGAGCGGATCATGGCGATTGCAAGAGATGGATCTCATTGCGACCATAGAACCATGCGCTATGTGCGCTGGTGCTCTGCTCTCCGCTCGGGTCCGCAGTCTCACGTACGCTGCCGCAGACCCTAAAGCGGGCGCGTGCGGCTCACTGTACAACCTTTGCGTCGACCCACGCCTGAACCACCAGTTGACAGTGACAAGCGGAGTCCTCGAAGAACGTGCTGCGAAGCTGCTGGCAGAGTTCTTCTCCGGATTGCGAGCCAGCAATAAAGACACGTAGGCCCGTAGGCCCGCAGGCGATCTCATCT
>JAJYWA010000160.1:2777-4188 GCA_021791755.1 Actinomycetes bacterium
GCTCCGTCGGCCACCTCGCAGCGCTGTCCAATAAGAGCTTTCACGCTCGAGCCAGTCGGCTCACTATCCTCCACCCGCGCGCGCCCCACCGGCGCCTCGGAGTCCGCCAGGCCGGAAGCCTCCCCCGCCGGTGAGCGCGCCGATCCCAGCGAAGGCTGCCCGACCCGACGTCGCGTTGATGCTCGGCAGTGGCTGATCGAGGTTGGCCAGCACGACCGGCGTGCCTGACTTGATGCCCGACGTCACGGCGGTCAGAGTGTCACCCATCGCGCCGAGCACGACCCTCACATCGCGCATCTTTCCGCCAGCAAGCTCGCTCACGAAAGTGAACTGGCCGATCTGATGAACTGCTGACGTCGGCACGGTCACGACTCCGGAAGATCGCTGCACAACGATCGCAACACTAGCTGATGCGCCGTCGAACAGACCCGGCGTGCCGGCCGGCAGGGACACGACGACCGGATAGTCGACCGCGGCAGTCGAGGCGGATGTCGCTACTGGCGGCGGGCCTACCTGAGTAACCGTTCCTGCTATCTCCGACACCTGTCCGTCGGGAGTCACAAGAGCAGATTGCCCCACCTTCACCTGCGATATATCAGTCACGCCCACAGACGCCGACACCTCGAATGACTGGGGTCCGATCACCACGATCACATCGCTCGATGACGCAGCGGGAACCGTTGCCCCCGGCGTTATCGCAACAGCCGCAACAACACCGGCCATCGGGGACACGATCTCGGCGCTGCTCAACTCAGCTTGAGCCGTGCTCAAGCTCTGCTCGTCGGCGTCGAGTGCAGCCTGATCAGCGGCTATCTGGTAAGGGGCTGATACGGCTGAAAAACTCGTCGTGGTCGGTGGCCCCGAGCCCGCGTTCGATGCTCCGGAAGGGGCCGCGCTCTTCTGGCTGGCAGCGCCACGTGCTGCAGCGAGCATTCTCTCCATAGACGACTCACCCGCGTTGATCTGAGCTTGATCCACCGAGACCAAGTGCTCGGCCGCGAGCGCCTTCTGTAGCGCTGCAAGGCAGGCAGCGGGGCCGGCAGTAGTCGTCCCGAGCGCGGGAGCGGCGCCGGGGGAGGCGACGCCTACACCGCTGGACGCCGGAGCGCCAGGGGAGGACCCCGACCGCGATGCGCAGGCTGACGACGCCAGGCCCAGAGCCTCCTTCTCCTTGGCAGCGTCCAAAGCCTCCTGGCGCTGCTCAGACGTGATCCGTGCCAGCAAGGCGGTGATGCCCGCCGTCGCTGACGAGGTCGCTGAGGACGGGGCTTGGGCGACCTGCGCGGATGCCGCCGAAGCGCTGCTGATGAGGCTGGCTTCGCTGGCTTCGTCGGCAGCCAGCTTTGTCTGCGCTGACACGACGGCCGCCTGAGCAGCATCCTCCGTAGCAACAAGCGACCCCGTTGAGAGG
>JAJYWA010000034.1 GCA_021791755.1 Actinomycetes bacterium
CTTCCCTCCGAGCTCGAGTACTCTGGCGGTGGGCTTGATGCCCTTGCCTGCCCGAGCACCTCGGAGTGCTTCGCCGCCGGATCGTGGAACACCAGCAACAACTCCGGCGCGGTGCTCCTCAAGACGGCAGATGGGGGAGGCAGCTGGCAGGACGTGACGCTTCCCTCCGGGCTCGGGCTCTCTGGCGGTGGTCTTGATTCGCTTGCCTGCCCGAGCACAGCGGAGTGCTTCGTCGGTGGATTCGGGGGTACCAACAACAACTCCGGCGCGGTGCTCCTCCAGACGGCAGATGGGGGAGGCCGCTGGCAGGACGCGACGCTTCCCTCCGGGATTGGGCTCTCTGGCGGTGGTCTTGATGCGCTTACCTGCCCGAGCACCTCGGAGTGCTTTGCCGCCGGACAGGGGGGCATCATGTTCTCGCCGTTGAGCACCGTGGCTCTCCTGCGCTACGGGAGTGCCATGGCTGTTTCAGTATCCGGGAATTTCTCGCCAAGGTCAGCCTCGGCTATTCCAGCCCGTGCGGGCCGGTCATTGCTACGTCGGCAGTTCCTCATCTTGGCTGGAGGCATGCTCCTGCTCGCACTCCTTGTCGTTTTCGGGCTGCTTATCTGGCGCCGTCGGTCGAGGAGCGCACTGGCTGTCGCCACGTCAACTTCGAGTGGGGGTTCCCCTCCAACTGCTGAGCCCTCGAATCTGCCGGATACGTCGGCTACTCAAAGTGTCGTGCCATCAGTGGAGGCTCCTTTCAGTTGTCCTGCTTGTGGCGCTTCCAATCCGCTGCCGAGCCGGTTCTGCAGTTCGTGCGGGGGAGCCCTGCAGCACTTGTGGTAAGCAGATTCATCCTGCTCATGTTGTGTGTACCGGCTGAAACCGGTCACCGGCACGTCAAGCTTTCGCCTGTGATCCTGGTGTGCAGAAACCTTTGCAAGGGCTGGGACTACAGCTCAGCTACTTTCACGTGCCAGCACTACACCGTAATGGGCATGGTTTGCGCCTGACTTAGCGATAGGGATCGGCATCGGAATCAAGCAGCATCCGCGGGTCTTCACGAGCAGTGGAGGAGTATCGGATTATTGACCCAATACCGTTGAGTTAGCGTTAGAGGTGTGGTATTCCCCACCTTGCGCCGAGAGCCGGATGGATCACGCCACAGAGCGATCAACGGCTCTCGGATCACGTTGCGTTGGGGGTGCTCACGCGGAGCTTTCCCCCGTCCCCCGTCCCTTGTCCCTTGTCGACGCGGCAATCGCGGCCACCGGCAATACTGAGCAGCGCCACGGGCTGCTGCCAGCCAGCCTCGTCGTCTACTACGTGCTCGCGATGGCGCTGTTCTCCAACTCCAGCTACGAGGAGGTGATGCGCAACCTGGTCGAGGGATTGTCCTACCAGTCGGGCTGGGAGAAGCAATGGGACGTCCCGACCAAAGGAGCGATCTCCCTCGCACGCTCTCGCCTTGGCGAAGAGCCGCTCCAGGAGTGCTTCCACCGTGGCTGTGCGCCGCTCGCCAAGCAAGCGACCCCAGGGGCGTTCTGGCGGGGACTAAGGCTGATGAGCATCGACGGCACGACACTTGACGTGCCCGACACCGCCGTCAACGACGAAGCGTTCGGGCGTCCCCGATCACCACGGGGCGAAGGCTCGGCCTTTCCCCAGGTGCGTCTCGTGGGCCTTGCCGAGTCAGGCGCCCATGCGCACATCGACGTGGCGATCGGCGGGCGCCACGACGGGGAGAACACCCTGGCTCAGCAGCTGGTGGGCCAGTTCAAGCGATCACGGCACGGCGGCAACGGTGTACAGCGCGGCAGGGCTCTGGTAGCCGAGGCTTCTGCGGCGCTGTCCGTTGATGATCGAAGCGGCATGGTCGGCTTCGGCTTGATCGACCAAACGAAGGCCAATGCCCCTTGGGAACCAGAACCTCCAGGGTCAGTTGAGGTTCTCCAGCTGACCACGTTGCCCCTATTACCCGGCCAATCGCGATGCGCCTCGAACGCAATGAAATGGCATCGATTGGCAGGATGTAATAGGGGTTATCCGGGACGTCATGCGGACCAATCTTCGATTGGCCGGATAACCACGGGCTGTGCGGGTCACAGAACCAGACCTTGATGCCGTAGGTGGCGGCGACTGGCTCCCAGCATCCCCATTCGGATCCTTGGGAAAGCGCCGGGATAAACCGGCATGAAGGAGGAGATGGAAACGCTCTACGTTGAAGGAGTAGCGATCCGCAACGGCCCCGAGCCGTGCGCCGACGCCGCCTCGACATGCGTGGCGAAGCGTCGGTAGGGGTACGTGCAGGCCGGGCTATTGAGCCGCGAAATCACGAAGGCCGGGGTGCCCACGCCGCCCAAGGGGTGGAAGGCAATATCGCCAGCGGCGCTTTCGCGAGCCGCTGGCGGACCCCGCGCGGTCAGAGAACCATGGCATGTACGGAGCCTTCATGCGCGAGAAGCGGGAGATCCCGGGAACGCCCACCGGCTGATCACCGGTGGGCCGCTCAGGGAACGCTGATGTGGTACGCCTGAGATGTACGGACCTGGGAAGTCGGACGGGCTGATAGTACCGGCGAAGCTGCCGAACAAGACCGCGTTGGCGGTTACGGAGGTAGTGGAGGGAAGCGGCCCGCGCGAGGGGAACACGGCCAGCAGAGCACGAGCCGGACACAGCGCCAGGCCTCTCGTGTCACTTGTGCTGGACCGTGTGCATCGGGCGCTGGGCCAGGCACGACGGGTGACTGATCCTCACCCGCCTGGTCATGCGAGGGCGCCCGGTGCTGGACCCGAGCGAGGAGCCCCGTGCGGTAGTTCCGCATGCAGGGATCTGTGCGGGGGGCCGCCCGTAAGGGCGGTCCCTACCGCGACTCGAAGGTGATCGCACGCAAGAACTGGAACGAGATCTGATCGAGGCCCTCTACGCGCCCGGCGAGCATCGCCTCACCGGCGTAGCCCTCTGGCATCGTGACCCCGATCGAGTAGCGGGTCACCGGCTCGGTGAGCCACAGCATCGAGGAGCGGTTGCGATAGCCGGCGACCCCGCAGGCGCTCGGTTGGCTTCACACCGAGAACGCCGGCGTAGAGCGCCAGCGTAGATGGTCTCTACGCAGACACGCTCGAGCGCTCCATCGGACATGAGATCGGCCCATATCGCCACAGGGGACCGGCCAGGGGTGAGCTCTCGGATCGCCCGGTCCCGCAACTTTCCGGGGAGCTCCAGGCGCCTTTGTCGAAGACGACGACGCTGGCTCTCCGATCGGCGCTCTGCGAGCCCAGGACGGTGGCCCCTACGTCCACCGTTGCGCACCACTTCGCGCATCACAGTCGTCGGGAAACGATGAACGCGCGTGGGCGATCGTGGCCCACGGCGTATCTCGGTCTTCGGTCACAGCGAGCGGGATCTCCTCGCGTTCGAGCAGGGACAGGGGCATACCTCACATACTGGAACCTCCATCAGTCGTTTCTGTTCTTTACCTGTCTTTACCTGGCCATTATGACCGGAACCGTGCAACGACTGATGGAACTGGCCGTCCTGACCGAAGATACCCGCGGGACCGACCGGGCTGGACGGCGCGCCAAGCGGTTCTTGACCCCGTCGCAGAAGTACGAGGTCTTTCTCCAACTGCTGCGCCAGGAGGTGACCGTGATCGAGGTCGCCGAGCATTGGCAGGTGGACCGAGGCGTCATCTGCGTATCGGCACGGTGATGAAGGAAGGCGCTCTGGAGACGCTGTCGAAGGCCCGCCAGGTACCCCCAGCAGGTTCGCCCAGACCTTGTGCCCGAGCTGGGTGAGCTCGGCTGCGAGCACCCTGGTCGACTTGAGCGTCCAGCGCAGCGAGCTTATCGGATTTCCACAGGACTCGGGCTCGACCAACGAGTCGAGCACCACGAGCAGCTCGGGGTCGAGGTCGATCTTGCGCTTGGAATCCATCCGAGGACGGCGTACCCGTTCTCCGAGCATCGGGGCCTGCGCCAGACCCTTCGCCCCAGGCGATCAACGTGTTGCGGCTCATGCCCGCCACCCCGGCAACTCGAGCCTGGCCGCCACGGCCCAGCACCTCGACCATCGACGCTGCCAGAAGTCGACGCTGGCGCTCGTCGAGGAACGGAGAGGTCAACGAGAAGAATCGCGCCAGGCTCTCTTCGCCGAGCTCCACATCAGTACGCTGCATCGCGTGTCTAGCAATCGCGCGGACCTTAGGCGTCTTTCGTCGGCCGTTCAGGCTGCTTGTAGGTTCTAAGATTGCCGTGGCCTCGGGCCTTGAGATCGTCGATGTTCCAGTAGCTTGCGAACGCGCGTAGCGTTTGAAGGATGCGCCCGAGGCTTCCGGTAGTACCCGCTGCAATAGTGGTAGCCACCGCTATTGTCCTGCCTGTGTTCTTGACGGGGGCCTTGTCTGTTGAGATCGGATCTGCGTTGCATCTTGACGAGGCCCGTCTTGGCTTGGCGGTGGCAGCGTTTTTCCTTGCGGCTGCCGTATCGTCAGCAGCCTTTGGCCACCTGGTCCAGCGGATCGGCGCGATCGCACAGATGAGGATTGCTCTATTGATGGCCTCGGTCTGTTGCGCAGCGATATCACTGCTTGCTCGCGTGTGGTGGGAGCTTCCGGCGATTCTTGTGGTTGGTGGGCTGGCCAACGCGGCCGGACAGCCCGCTGCGAACCTCTTGCTGGCAACAGAAGTGCCAGTGGAGCGTCAGGGATTGGCGTTCGGCGCCAAGCAAGCGGCCATCCCTTTATCGACGTTGCTCGCGGGCCTGGCCGTGCCGCTCGTGGCGTTGACCGTCGGGTGGCGTTTCGCGTTCGCGGGAGCAGCCGTCATTGCTCTAACCGCGATAGCAGTGCTGCCGGTTTCCCGTGGAGGGCACGCTGGACCGTCAGCAGGAGGGCCTTCTCACCGTTCCGGATCGCTCCTCTTTCGCAGACGCTCCCACCTGGTGGCTGGTTCCCACCCCGGTGAATTGGCTGGTATCGTCGCTTCGCCCGGCGACGAAGCGGACATATCACGAGCGAGCCTTCGAGCGAGCGTTCGTCGGGGATCCACAGATGCCGATGCAACGTCGGCCGCCTTCCATACGCGCTCGGTCGGGCGCAAGAGCAAGGAGCTTGGCACGCTCGTGGTCCTGGCATGCGCCATGGCGCTCGGCTCCTCGGCTGCCACATCGCTTGGCGCCTTTGTCGTTCCGGCGTGTGTTGCGGCTGGCTTCCGGCCGGGAACGGCAGGACTTCTCGCTGCGCTAGGTAGCGTCGTCGGTTTGAGCGCGCGCCTCGTGGCCGGGGTGCGCGCTGATCGTCGTGGCGGGCGCCATCTCCGGGCAGTGGCCCTTATGCTCGCCGCGGGGTCGATCGGCTACCTGGGTCTCGCTCTCGGATCCCGGGCGGTCGACGTTGCTGCCGTCGCCGTTGCCTTTGGCGCAGCGTGGGGTTGGCCGGGGCTGTTCAACCTGGCTATCGTGCGGACGCACGATCATGCTCCTGGTTGGGCCACTGGGGTGACTCAGACCGGCGCATATGCGGGCGGCGTTCTCGGGCCGTTCGTGTTTGGCACGATCGTCGGCCATCTGTCTTACGGGCCAGCCTGGCTTGTCGATGCAGGACTTGCGCTTGCCGCAGTCGGAGGGATGCTGATCGGTCGCCGTATGCTGCGCTCGAGCAGGGACCGGCGTGAGGATGCGCCGATCACCGCTACGTGCTCCGAGAACAATGAAGCCGGCCAATGATCCCTTATCGCCCCACCATGGTCCATCGTGAGACCATCATTTGGTTCGTGGAACCGGGTTACGGGCCGCTGCACTGCGTCGCCGGGCCGCCAGCAGCAGGATGGCTGCCCCGGTGGCGAATGCAGCGATCGATCCCAAGTAGAGGCCGGCGACAGCCGAGTGCAGGATGCCAGCATGCCCCGCGAACGCGGCATGTGCGAAGAGGAGAGGGACCGTGAAGCCAACGCCCGCGATCGCGGCTCCACCGGCCATCTGGAGCCAGCTCACGTCCATCGGACGCCGGGCAAGGCCCAGGCGCTCTGCGATCCAGCAGAACAGGAGGACTCCAGCGAGCTTGCCTATGACGCGGCCGGCGGCGACCCCAGCGAGCACGTTCGCTGCTCCATGGTGCGTCGAGAGCAGGTTTGGTTGTACTGCGAAGCCGGCGTTCGCGAGGGCAAAGATCGGCAGCACGGCAAAGCTTGACAGCAGGTGCGACACCGACCAGAAGCGTCGGTGCCCATTGCGAGTAGGCATCAGGAAGCCGACGGCTGCCCCAGCAAGTGCCGGCTCGACTCCAGCGCGTGCGAGCATGAACCACAAGCCGACAACTGCCAACAGGTAGGGAGTCGTGGCGGTCACCCTTCGCCGCATCGCGGCAGTTGCAGCGCATAAGAGCAATACGCCGGCTAACCACACTATGGCTATGTGCGACGAATAGAATGCTGCTAGCGCGATGATCGATCCCACGTCATCTGCGATCGCAAGTGCGAGGAGGAAGAGCCGGAGGCCCGCTGGCGCCGCCCGGCCGAGCAGTGCGAGGGCTCCGAGCGCGAAGGCTATATCCGTGGCCATTGGGACGCCCCATCCCCTGGCCTGGTGGGCTCCCGCCGCCGCAGCGAGGTAGACAGCTGCCGCCCCCACCATGCCGCCGAGCGCGCCGATCAGCGGGAAGAGGGCGCTGCGCAGGCTGCGGAGATCGCCTTCTCGCCACTCTCTGCCCAGCTCCTCGCCCACGACGAGGAAGAAGACGGTCATCAGGCCATCGTTCACCCAGCCCCGCAGGTCTGCGACCGAACTGACCACGCCAGGCACGCTGAGGGGCAGATGCCACAGGGAGGCGTAACTGGCGTGCCACGGGCTGTTGGCCCAGAGCATTGCAGCAAAGCCGGCAATGCCGAGCGCGAGGCCGGAAGCAGTCTCGCTATGAATTACGGCGATCTGCCACCTTTGCTCAGGTGTAACGGGCTCCGTGGATTTCCCGGGAGCGAACGGAGGTCTTCGCGGCATCGGCGACCCTTCTGCGATCTGGACAACACGAGCTCCTGCAGCGGCGCACGGTCCGAGCGCGCCGCTGCAGATCACATTGCCGACCAGACTTCCCGGCTCACCTGATCTCCAGGGTAACCTCTGGAGCGAGCGCTTGGCTGCGCTCGGACGATCGCTGTAGCGCGCCGATTGCTATGAGCAGGAGCGCCGGCTGCTACCGTTCGCGTGTCCTGCCTACGTGCCGCGGCGATCTCTACTGGTCACGCGATCACTACTGGTCAAGCGATCACTACTGGTCAATGGTGTAGATGCCGCGGACACCGATCCAACCGGCGCCGTTGGGGGCGTTCACGACGATCTGGAAGCTCGAATGAAACGGCACTCCGCCTGGCGGCGCGTAGTACATGCCATGGTTGCCGCCGCCGTAGGCATAGTTGGAAGTCCAGCCGAAGTCAGGCGTGTTGATCCAGCAGCAACCGCCGCCGACGCCCTGGTACCACGCTTGCTGGCCGTTCACGTAGAGCCAGAGTTGGACGGGCTCCCCGTTTTGACTTGTCACCTCGAAGGCAATAATTCTTCCCGACCCGCCGAGATTGACCGGCGTCTGCTGGTTGTTGTTGCTCCACACTGCCGTATAGAAGAACTGTGGTTGAGAGACCGGCTTGGCCACGTTCACGGTTGGTGTATTGCCGATGTTCACGGTTGGTGTATTGCCAACGTTAACGGTCGGGGTGTTCGACACCGAGACGTTCACGGGAGGAAGCGAGCTGTGAGAAGTGCTCGCTCCAGCCGGTGAAGCAGTAAGCGCTGCCGCCGCGCCGAGGCCGGCGCCGACCATCAGCATCGCAGAGGCCGCCAGCACGCCGATCGCTGACAGGCCTGCACGAGCCACGGGCATCCTGCGTGCCCTTCTATCACCTGTGCTGTGAGTCAACTTTCCCATTCATGCCTCCCGTCGGGTCCATGCCTTTCGTCCAACGACCGAGCGCTTTCCCTCGCCGGAGCCAGCGCTTGCCGCCTTGGCACGCTTGGCACGCTTGGCACGCTTGGTAATAGTTTACCTCCCCCTTTGAAGAGTGCAACGCGGCGCTAACCCTAGAACAAGCGAAGAGATGGCGAGACCGCTGCCGTTGGAGTCGTTGGGGCGGTCCAGGACGCCGAGATGGCCAGGATCGGATCCTTGGAGCCGTTGGACGGGCGACAGGGTGTCGAGAGGTAGCCTGTTATTGCATCCGAGCCGCACTGACGTGGGTTTCGAGGCGGGTCAAGCTGTTCTTGGGCATGGCTTCGCCAAGGGTATGGCTCAGCTTTACTGGGACTCGCCTATCTCAGCGCGGTCACGAGACGAAAGAACACCGCCAGCCAGGGGTTCCAGGCGAGGACGCGCCAGCGGACCTGCCGAGCGCCCTTTATGATCTGGCAGGGGATCTCGATGAATGCCTGGCGGAAGGTCCGGAGCTCCATCGCAAGCAGGCGCTTTCGCTGGTCATTGTGGCGCTCTGGGCAGCGGGGCGAGACCGGCACGAGCAGAGCGCCTGGTCGAGCGCTTGAAAGAGGACCCCACGGCGCCCCTGTTCGTCTTCGGCGCCGGCTATGAGCCCATCGCCATCGGCTATGGTGGTCAGGACCCGGCGAGCCCGACCTTGACCTGTGTGTTCGCACCTACCTGTACCTTTGTGATCTTGCGCACAGCTTCCGGTTCATGAAGAACACGCTGCGGCGGACCGCGCCGTCGCTGTGCATGCCCGAGCAGGTCGATCGCTGGACGTGGCTGATCGTCGCCGCCCGCACTCAGCTGTGCCTACCCCGCGGGCTTGTCGGAAACTTGCGCATGCCGTGGTAACGCCCGTGCGTGCCCGCCAAGCCCACACCGGCTCGCGTGCGCAGGGGGTTTCGTCGACTTCGTGCAACCATTGGCGCCCCTGCCAGCCCGCCGAAGTCCACTGTCGCTGACCCCGGACGCCCAAAGTGCGCCCGACGAGGGCCGCGAACCGCCATTCCGTGTTCAAGAAGGCAGCATTAGCTGGTGGTGGAGGTTTAACTGCAAGTCATATGTATTACAAACGGATACCCTCGTGTGCCGCGTGCGAGCTCAACCGTAGGGACGCTGTCTCGGTTGTGAGCGCCAATCTTATCTTGTTGGCAGTATAACCTGTAAGCGGTATGCTGGGTCGGTGTAGTGGGAGGTGCTCGTCACTGAAGGGTTCGAGACATGGTGGAACGAGCTCATTGAGGTTCACCAAGACGCGCTCACGGCCCGCATTGTCATGCTCCGGGACCACGGCCCCGCCCTCGGGCGCCCGACGGTCGACACGATCCAGGGTAGCGCGCTCGCCAACTTGAAGGAGCTGCGCGCATCGGTCGGCCGAGCGCACCTACGGGTGCTGTTCGTCTTCGATCCCGACCGGCGAGCGGTCATGCTCGTCGGAGGGAACAAGGCCGGGCAGTGGAAGTCGTGGTACCGGCGGGCCATCCTTGAAGCAGAGCGGCTCTACGCCGAGCACGTCGAGATGAACCGAAACAGGAGGAAGCAACGATGAAGCGCTTCGAGGAGGTCGAGGGCACGATCATGGCCGATCCCGATCGCCAGGAGCGCGTGGAGCGCGAACGGGCAAAGGTCGTCGCCGAGCAGGTCCGCGACGCGCTCGGCGAGCTACGGCGGGTGCGCCAGCTCACCCAAGTCGAGCTTTCCCGGACCATGCAGCGACCCCAGTCCACGATCTCTCGCATCGAGCGCGAGGGAGACATGCTGCTCTCGACGCTCGCGGCGTACGTCGAAGCCTTGGGCGGGCGCCTCGAGATCCACGCTGTTCTTGGCGACCAGCGCATCGCACTCACGGCCGCCGAGATCCCCGCGACTAAGCGCAGTGCCTGAGATCGAAGACGCGTCTCTGTGGGCGCCGAGAATGCCATCCATGGCCTGCGAACCACACTTTGACCGTTCCAAACACTGAGCGAATATCACTATCGCTCAGTGTTTAGGAACGGTGGCTCAAGCGTACTGAGACATCAGCTGACCGATGCTTGCCCCAGCGGGGACCAGGTCGGTGAAGCCGGCCGAGGCGATCGGTGGCGACCAGCTGATCGTCTGCGCGCCGGTGTCTGCGGTGCTGAGGTGATAGGGGTTCGTGGCGCCAGTCGGTGATCCTGCGACACCAGCGCCAGCGCCGTTGGGCCCTGTCGCTGCGATCACCGTTACGGACCCTCCCGAGGCGACGGCCAGCCACGGTCCAATTGGCGCGAACGCGAGGCTCGTGGGTGCGCCGAGGAGCGGGCTCGGCGTCGTGACGGCGTCGCTGGAGAGGTTGTAGATTTCGAGGCTGCCTGTCGTCGAGCTACCCGCGGTCGAGCCGTAGGAGGCGAATGACAGCGCCTCGAGCTGGCCGTCTGCGCTCAGCGCTATTGCGGCCACGTACGACGAGGGCGGCTGGCTCGCCGGGAGCTGCAGCGCCGATGTGGATCTGGTCTGGGGATCAACCCACAGGAAGCTCTCGCCTCCTCGGACGGAATGCCTTGCCGCCAGCAACCCGTCATGCGTCGCAGCGAGGGAGAACCACATCCCGTTCGTCGGGCTCTCGACGTTGATCGGTCCTGTGCCCCTGTTCCCGCTGAGCGTGAGGGCCGAGATGCCGATGTCACTGCAGCATCCCATGGTGAACAGCAACTCGGTCGAGAGCGCTGCGAGGTCCGTCGTGCTGCCCGTCGCGTCTGGGACCGAGGCGATCACGGACAGCTGGCCGGTGAACGGGTCGACTCGGAAGAACACGTCGTTGCTGCTGCCTTGGGAGTTGAGCTTGTGAAGGACGAAGTAGATGACCGGGTGGCTGATGCCCGGGGCGGTTCCCCATACTGGACCGTTGACGAGGTACGAGCCTGCCGGCGAGCCGCCAGATGGTGAACCGAGGGCTGGCGATGGTATCGGGACTACGAGCCTTACGCTCCCGCTGACTGGGTCCGCTACCTCGATGCCGTTGTTGTCTACGAACGTCAGCAAGCCATTCGGGGCTCCTGGCGTTCCGGGAGCTGAGATCGGAGGATGAGCCGAGGTGGCCGGTGAGGTTTGCGATCTTGGCAATCGCGCCGAGGTTGCTGGCGCACCCGAGTGGCCGGCGGCACAGTGGCTCGTCGCCCACGAGGCAATACGATTCCCGGGTCCGCCATAGAGCGCATTGCCGGCTGCGGTGATCCTCGACTGAAAGTCCCGTGGCGGCGTTGTCCCGGGGTGCTGCGCGCCGGCGAGGAGCTCGGCAAGCACAGGCGACCACAGGCCGTAGATCTGGCTCACGACGGAGCGCAGCGAGGCGGGTGCGGTGCGGCTCATGGTGCGTAAGGCATTGCTGACCCGATCTATCTCCGGCGCCACCTTCGGGGTGAGCTCGTGCGACGGCCCGAAGGTGGCAAGTCCCGTGAGGACCATCCTCCTTGCCGCGCAAAAACTTGCGATCTGCGCCCTGGAGCTTCGCGGCGCCATGGCCGCCGGCTTGGACGATGTCGTGGAACACCCTGCGCCAGCGCCGACCAGCGTGGTCAGCAGCACAATGCGGACCAATCGTGCAGGCGACCTGCCTGCAAGCGACCTGCCCCCAACGGACCTATTCGCCCCTGACTTGCACAACTGCCTATCCACGCTTCCCACCTGACGCTCCTCCTGCGAGAGCAAGCAACGCCAACTCGACCAGTTCCACAATACCAGGTTCGCTGTGGCCCGACGAGTGTTGTCGAACGACATCATTATAGGTCACCTGCGATGAAGCGTGCGCCGATGTGCGCCGAGGCGTGCCTGATGCGTCGCCGGTCGCTCGAGTGGGGTTCTCGTCCGCGAGCTGCGAAGTTGCCAACCGATAAGAGAGCCGCTATCGTTGGCACTCGCAAGGTCAGAGTGCTAACGAGTGCCAATGGAGGCCATACAAAATGAAGTTACAGCCCCTTGATGATCGTATTGTCGTGCGGCCCGGCGAGTCCGAGGAGACTACTGCATCCGGGCTGGTCATACCGGACACAGCGAAGGAGAAGCCCCAGCAGGGCGAGGTGCTCGCCGTGGGTCCGGGACGGCGCGCCGAGAACACCGGCGAGCTCATACCGCTGGGCGTGTCAGTCGGTGACAAGGTCGTGTACTCGAAGTACGGAGGCACGGAGATCACCATCGATGGGGAGGACCTTTTGATCCTGTCTGGTCGCGACGTCTTGGCGAAGGTGACTGACTGATGTCGAAGCTGCTCAAGTTCGACGAGGCGGCTAGGCGTGGTCTTGAAGCCGGAGTCGACAAGGTCGCGGACGCTGTGAAGATCACCATCGGGCCGAAAGGACGCAATGTCGTCCTGGACAAGAAGTTCGGCTCGCCGGTGATCACCAATGACGGCGTGACGATCGCACGGGACGTAGAGCTCGAGGATCCCTTCGAGAACATGGGCGCCCAGCTGGTGAAGGAGGTGGCCACGAAGACGAACGACGTGGCTGGCGACGGCACCACGACCGCCACCGTCCTCGCTCAGGCTCTGGTGAAGCATGGGCTTCGTAACGTCGTTGCCGGAGCCAACCCGCTTGCGCTCAAGAGGGGAATCGATCGCGCGGTCTCGGCCGCGGTGGAGTCCATAGGGTCGCAGGCCAAAGAGGTGGATGGTCGCAGCGAGATCGCCCAGATAGCATCCATCTCGGCTGGCGATGCCGCTATCGGCGAGATCCTCGCGGACGCGATGGACAAGGTGGGCAAGGACGGAACCGTGACGGTCGAAGAGTCGAACACGTTCGGCCTGGAGCTCGAGCTCACGGAGGGAATGCAGTTCGACAAAGGGTTCCTCTCTCCCTACTTCGTGACCGATCCGGAGCGCCAGGAGGCCGTCCTGGAGGATCCGTACATTCTCATCGCGAACCAGAAGGTGAGCTCGGCTCACGACCTCCTGCCTGTTCTCGAGAAGGTGATGCAGTCGGGCAAGCCGCTCTTCGTCATAGCGGAGGATGTCGAGGGCGAGGCCCTGGCCACCCTAGTTGTCAACAAGATCCGGGGTACGTTCACCTCGCTAGCGGTGAAGGCGCCCGGCTTCGGCGAGCGGCGCAAGGCAATGCTGCAGGACATAGCGGTCTTGACGGGCGGGCAGGTTGTCTCCGAGGAGATCGGGCTCAAGCTCGATGGTGTGACCATCGACCTGCTTGGCAAGGCCCGTCGGGTCGTCGTGACAAAGGATGACTCGACGATCGTGGACGGCGCGGGGACTGAGGACGACATCAAGGCCCGTGTCGCCCAGATCAGGCGCGAGATCGACCAGACCGACTCGGACTGGGATCGCGAAAAGCTCCAAGAGCGCTTGGCGAAGATGGCGGGCGGTGTCGCGGTGGTGAAGGTTGGGGCGGCCACCGAGGTGGAGCTCAAGGAGAAGAAGCATCGCATCGAGGATGCCCTCTCCGCTACCCGGGCCGCAGTCGATGAGGGAATCGTTGCCGGCGGTGGCACGGCGCTCGTGCGCAGTCTCGGTGCAGTGGACAAAGCAGCAAGCAAGCTGTCTGGCGATGAGTCCACGGGGGCGAGGATCGTCTACCAGGCGCTCACGCAGCCGCTGCGCTGGATAGCGAACAACGCTGGCTTGGAAGGCGAGGTGATCGTGCGCCAGGTCGAGGCCGAGGAAGGCAACGTCGGCATGAACATCGCAACCGGCGAGCTGGAGGACCTGGTGAAGGCTGGCGTGATCGACCCGGCAAAGGTCACCCGCTCTGCGCTCCAGAACGCGGCGTCGATCGCGGGCCTTCTCCTCACCACTGAAGTGCTGGTTGCTGACAAGCCGGAGAAGCCAGCTGAGGCAGCTGCAGGCGCCGCCGGCGCGGGTATGGGAGGTATGGGCGGTATGGGAGGTATGGGCGGTATGGGAGGCATGATGTGATCGGGGCGGGGCCGGCTGTTCCCGAGGAGGCGCAGCCTCGTACCCGCCAGATCATCCCGAGACCAGCTCGGTACCGTAGAGGAGGCCCGCCGCCGTGGGCCTCCTCTCGTGTCTTCGATCAGCTCCGGCTGGCCGAGGTGCGTGATGCGCTCGGAGAGCTGTCGGCCGATCGAGGTGAGCTGTCTCGCGACGCCGGAGGGGTCGTTCGGGCACCTGGCTCGCTGGATGCCGCGGTGCTCGTACCGCTCTTCGAGGAGGCAGGAGAGGTGCGGGTAGTGCTCACCCGCCGCGCGGCGGATCTTCACAGGCACCGGTCCGAGGTTGCGTTTCCGGGAGGGATGATCGACCCAGGCGAGCATGCTCGTCACGCAGCGCTCAGGGAGGCTCACGAAGAGATCGGCCTCGATCCGCTCGCCGTCGAGGTTCTCGCAGAGCTCCCAGCGACGAGGACGTCTTCGAGCGCCTCGCGGATTACCCCGTACGTCGGGGCACTATCGGAGCGCCCGCTTCTCGCGCCGAATGCAGCGGAGGTCGAGCGGGTGCTCGACGTGACGCTGAGGCATCTCGCTGATGGCGGCGTCTACCGCCAGGAGCTCTGGCGCCTGCCTGGAGGCAACGGTGAGCAACGCATGGACCTGTTCGAGCTGGAGGAGGACACGATCTGGGGAGCTACCGCACGGATACTGTTCAACCTTCTTTCGGTGATCTCCGGCAAATGAGCCCCCGCTTCGAGAACGGTATATCTTGTGGGATAGACCGCACCTAGAGGAGGAAAATTGGCCGAGATAGAGATTGGGATGTTCAAGACGGGAAGGAGGGCGTACGGGCTGGACGACATCGCGATCGTGCCGAGCCGGCGCACCCGCGACCCCGAGGACGTGGACATCTCCTGGGATATAGACGCTTTCCGCTTCGACCTGCCGTTGATGGCCGCGGCGATGGATGGGGTCGTGAGCCCGAGCACTGCGGCTGAAGTTGGTCGCCTTGGCGGGCTCGGTGTGCTCAATCTCGAGGGATTGTGGACCCGCTACGAGGATCCTGAGCCCGTGCTTGCCGAGATTGCAGGCCTCGACGACTCCAAGGCCACGGCGCGGATGCAGGAGCTGTACGCAGAGCCTATCAAGATGGAGCTCGTCGGCCAGCGCATCAGGGAGATCAAGGCGTCCGGCGTAGTGTCAGCGGCGTCGGTCACGCCGCAACAGACCGAGCGCATGGCGCCGGCGGTCCTCGAAGCCGAGCTGGATCTTCTCGTCATCCAGGGAACCGTGGTCTCCGCGGAGCACGTCTCGAAGTCTGCCGAGCCGTTGAACCTCAAGCGCTTCATCAGGGAGCTCGACATACCGGTGATCGTCGGCGGATGCGCCTCCTACCAGGCGGCGCTGCACCTCATGCGCACCGGCGCAGTCGGCGTTCTTGTCGGTGTCGGACCTGGCAACGCCTGTACGACGCGCGGTGTGCTCGGGATCGGCGTGCCGCAGGCGACAGCGATAGCGGACGCCGCCGGCGCACGGATGAGACACCTCGACGAGACGGGCGTGTACGTGCACGTCATCGCGGACGGGGGAATGAGCCGGGGTGGTGACATCGCCAAGGCGATTGCCTGCGGAGCGGACGCCGTGATGCTCGGCTCTCCTCTTGCCGCCGCCTATGACGCACCGTGCAGCGGGTACCACTGGGGCATGGCTACGTTCCATCCGACGCTTCCAAGGGGCGCCCGGGTGAGCACTGGCAAGAGGGGGACCCTGCAGGAGGTGCTCTTGGGCCCGGCGCACGAGAACGACGGGCGGATGAACCTCTTCGGAGCGCTGCGGACCTCTATGGCGACGTGCGGGTACGCGAACGTGAAGGAGTTCCAGAAGGCGGAGGTGATGGTGGCGCCAGCGCTCCAGACGGAGGGCAAGGCCTTACAGCATGCCCAGCGCGTTGGTATGGGCCACTGAGCAGTCCGCACGAGCCGCCATCTGTCGTGGGGCTGAGGTGGGGGATGAGGTGAACAGGGAGATGACCGCGATGGAGCCGGCTCAGCGGGTCGTTGTCGTGGACTTCGGCGCGCAGTACGCGCAGCTGATCGCGCGCCGCGTCAGGGAGGCTCACGTCTTCTCCGAGATCCTTTCTCACACAGCGACCGCGCAGCAGGTACTGGCCTCCGAGCCGATGGGGATCATACTTTCCGGAGGCCCCAAGTCGGTCTACGCCGACCCAGCTCCATCCGTGGATCCGGCTATCTACGAGTCTGGCGTGCCTATCCTTGGCATCTGCTATGGAGCACAGCTCCTTGCCGCACAGCTCGGCGGAGAGGTGGCGAGGACGGGTCGCGGAGAGTACGGGCGTACGCCGCTCACCATCTCTGGAGGCGCTGAGGCCGGCTCCGTGCTCCTGCGGGGGCGTCCTGGGGTGTCGGAGGTGTGGATGAGCCACGCTGACTCGGTCGTGCGGGCGCCTGAAGGTTTCACCGTCACCGCGTCGAGCCCTGACGCAGCTGTCGCGGCTTTCGAAGATCCCGAGCGACGCATCTTCGGGGTGCAGTTCCATCCAGAGGTTGCTCACACGTACCGTGGCCAGGAGATACTGGAGAGGTTTCTCTGGGACGTCTGTGGTTGCGCTCAGACCTGGACCAGCGCTTCCATCATCGAAGGGGCCATCAAGGACCTCCGTGAGCGCGCACCGGCTGGCCGGGTCATCTGTGCGGTATCTGGAGGGGTGGACTCCACCGTTGCCGCGGTGCTCGCGCATGAAGCGGTGAGGGAGAGGCTCACATGCGTGTTCGTCGACACCGGCCTGATGCGCGAGCGAGAAGGCGAACGTGTCGAGGAGTTGCTCGAAGGCAAGTTCTCGGTAGATCTGGTTCATGTGAAGGCAGCGGACCGTTTCCTGGTCGCCCTGGAAGGGGTCATCGATCCCGAGGAGAAGCGAAAGACGATCGGCGAGCTCTTCATAAGGGTGTTCGAGGACGTCGCTCGTGATATAGGCGAAGCACGCTATCTGGTGCAGGGGACCCTTTACCCCGATGTCGTGGAGTCGGGTGACATGAGCGCCGCGACCATAAAGTCGCATCACAACGTGGGCGGGCTTCCCGAGGTGATGGACTTCGAGATCATCGAGCCGTTTCGATGGCTGTTCAAGGACGAGGTACGTGCCGTCGGCTCGGAGCTCGGCCTCTCCAGGGAGCTGGTCTGGCGCCAGCCGTTCCCCGGTCCCGGCCTCGCGGTGCGCATCGTTGGAGAGGTGACTCCCGAGCGGCTCGCGATCCTGAGAGCGGCGGACGCGATCGTGATCGAGGAGGTCAAGGCGGCTGGCCTCTACCATGAGCTATGGCAGAGCTTCGCCGTCCTGCCCGCGGTTCGCACGGTAGGGGTCATGGGAGACGATCGAACCTATGCATACCCAATCGTGGTCCGGGCTGTGACCAGTGATGACGCCATGACCGCGGACTGGGCGCGGTTGCCGTACGATCTCGTCGAGAAGCTGGCAAATCGGATCATCAACGAGGTTCCTGGTGTGAACAGGGTCGCGCTAGATGTGACGTCGAAGCCGCCCGGGACCATCGAATGGGAGTAGAGCGGGAAGGCGACGCCTCCGGCTCGACGGTCGTCGCCCGTGGACCCCTCGAGGACGAGCTTCTCTGTGACCTGAGCTCTGTCCAGCGGGAGGCAGTGGTGCACCGCGGCTCTCCCCTTCTCGTCGTAGCTGGAGCTGGATCCGGCAAGACCCGGGTGCTGACACGCCGTATCGGTCACCTGGTCCGCGTCGACGGCGTGCCTCTGGACAGGGTCCTTGCCATCACCTTCACCAACAAGGCCGCGGGGGAGATGAAGGAGCGGCTTGCTGCGCTGCTCGGAGCGCCGCGAGGTCGTCCATGGATCTCCACCTTCCACTCCGCGTGCGTGCGGATACTGCGCTCGAACGCCGAGCGCCTCGGCTACTCGCGAGGGTTCACCATCTATGACGACACAGACTCGCGCCGCTTGATGGACCACGTTCTCAATGACCTCGGTATCGACACTCGAAGGTTTCCCGCTCGCCGCGTGCTCTCTAAGATCGGGCATGCCAAAGCCGAGATGATCGACGTTCGTACACTCGGAGCCCGTTCTGGGAGCGACAGCGAGGTCGAGGTGGTGCGAGCTTTCGAGGAGTACGAGCGCCGGCTCGAGGCATCGAACGCGATGGACTTCGACGACCTCCTCGTAAAGACCGTCGAGCTGTTCAACGGTTTCCCCGAGGTTCTCGATTTTTACCAGCGCCGCTTCGACCACGTGCTCGTGGACGAGTACCAGGACACGAACGCGGCGCAGAGCCGGCTGGTGGCCCTGGTGTCCGAGCACCATCGAAACGTGTGCGCCGTCGGTGATCCGGACCAGAGCATCTACCGGTTTCGGGGGGCGGACGTGCGCAACATCCTCGAGTTCGAGCGGTCCTTTCCAGATGCCGCAGTCATCCGCCTGGAACAGAACTACCGCTCCACCCAGACGATCCTGGACGCCGCCGGGGCTGTCATTGCCAATAACTCCTCGAGGATCAAGAGAGGCCTCTGGTCCGACCTCGGCCGCGGGCTGCCGGTCCGGGTGTTCGAGGCCTCAGACGATACGGACGAGGCGCGCTGGGTCGTGGACGAAGCGGTGAGGCTGAAGGACATCGACGGCCTGAGCTCAGACGACATAGCGGTCTTCTTCAGGACGAATGCTCAGAGCAGGACGCTGGAGCAAGAGCTGTCCCGGCGTGGTGTTCCCTACAGGATGGTGGGCGCAGTGCGCTTCTTCGACCGGAGAGAGATCAAGGACTTGCTCGCGTACCTGCGCCTTCTTGTGAACCCCGCCGACGAGGTCTCACTACGCCGCATCATCAACGTCCCGCGACGCGGCGTTGGCGATGCCTCGATCGAGAAGCTGGCGTCGTGGGCTCGTCTCAACGGCCGTACCCTCGCCGAGGCCATCGCCGACCTGTCGGAGGCCGGGCTGCCTGCTCGCGCGAGGAAGGGGATCGAGGCTTTCAGGGACCTACTCGACGGCCTTCGCGACGAGATGCGGAGCTTCGACGCGGTTGGCGAGGACGGGGCCTTCGCAGGAGGTGAGCCCGACGAGGAGGCGGACGCCGGAGGAGCTGGCAGAGTGCTCGAGGCGGTTGTCGAAGCGACCGGCTACGCACATGACCTTGCCGCCGAGGGGACGATCGAAGGCGAGGCTCGTCTCGAGAACATCGCGGAGCTGATCGCGATGGCCAGGCGCTATCGTGACGTCGCCGGGTTGATCGAGGCAGCGAGCCTCACCTCCCCGGCGGATCTTGTTGGCGATGCGGGCTCGGCCATCTCCCTCATGACGCTGCACATCGCGAAGGGGCTCGAGTTCCCCGCAGTCTTCTTAGTCGGCATGGAGGAGGGGCTCTTTCCGCACGTCCGGGCTCTGGAGCATCCTAGGGACATGGAGGAGGAGCGCCGGCTCTGTTACGTGGGGATGACGCGTGCGAAGCGCCACCTTTTCCTCTCTGCAGCCCGGTCGAGGTTCCAGTGGGGGACGCGACGCTACAACGACCCGAGCCGCTTCCTCGCCGAGGTGCCGGCTCATCTGGTGGATCTCGAGACCAGCGAAGACCTTGTCGATGGAGATGAGCCCGGTTACGGCTCTGGCGCCCGCGGCAGCCGAGCGAGACACTATGGCTTATCGTCAGGCGTCCTCAGGGTGCGTGCTGGCGCTGATACTGGCTCATCGCAAGTTGTCCTCGGGGTAGGTGTTGGCGAGGATGTCATACACGATCGTTGGGGAGAAGGGGTGGTGATGGACATCGACGGTGGCGACGAGGATGCTGTCGTGACGATCCGGTTTGCTGAGGCTGGCGAGAAGCGCATGCTGCTTGCCAGCGCTCCGCTGAGACTGTTGGCAAGAGGCGCGGGTGGGACCGGGGCAGGCTGACTCGCGTACCGCGAGCGGTAGTGCGGTTACGTCTGGAGGATCGGCTCAAGATGCCCGCGTGTCTGTCGTCCGGGTCGAGCAGGCCGCAAACCGGCCGGCGATGCGCGGCGTTCTTCACGAGGTCGCCTTCTTCATCTCACTCGTTGCCGGGCCGATGCTCGTGGCTTCGGCGCCCGATCTGAGGGCAAGGGAGCTGTCCGGCGTGTACGCGACCAGCCTGATCTTGATGCTCGGCACATCGGCCTTGCTTCACCGGCGCACTTGGTCCGTCGAGCATCTGAGGATAATGCGCAAGCTCGACATGGCGATGATATTCGTGCTGATCGCCGGGACCTACACGGCGGTGGTGGGTATCACGCTACACTCCCGGGTCGCGAGCGCGGTCCTCTGGGTGGTCTGGGGCGTCGCGGTTGTGGGGTCTGTCGCCGCCTTCTGCTTCGCAGGCCGAGGCCTTCGATCCCCAGCGGAGCGTCGCCCATCCAAGTGGGTGGTGCTCCTTCCCTACCTCGGCATTGGCTGGTTCGCGATGGTCCTCGTGGCGGCCTTGCTCCACTCATTGGGGGCCGAAGGGGTGGCCCTGCTGCTTGCAGGAGGAGCCGTCTATACCGCTGGAGCGGTCGTCTACGCAGCTCGCATCCCGGACCCTTGGCCGGAGACCTTCGGCTACCACGAGGTCTTCCACGCGATGGTTCTCGTCGGCGCCGGATGCCACTTTGCCCTTGTTGTGCTTGTCGTGCTTCCACACGCGCGATAGCGACCGGTGTGCGAAAGGCGACGTGCTCTTTGCCACACAATCGGCTGTCGACTCAGCGCCGTCCACGCTGCCGATACGAGCACCGCTGTCCCATCGGGATCGTGCATGGGCATGCAACTGCTGTAGCTGGAAGAGCTTCAGCGGATAGGCGTCGACGCTGTCATTGGCTCGATCGTGAGGCCGCCACGAGCCGAGCGCAAAGGAAGCGCAACAACTAGAGTACGAGACGACAGCTGGGGTGCAACGAGGAGGAGCCATGATCGTAGCGCAGGGAGCCAGAGCCGCTTCACAGGAGCCTTGCCGGAGCAGGAGATATTGGCTGACGATCCCATTTGCGGCGCTCGCCATGCTCTCGATCACGTTCGTGTCTCCGATCGCTGTTGCCGCAACACCCTCGGCAAGCTCGGGCACCTGGTCGATAGCGAAGACCCCGAACGTCATCGGCGCCCTGACAAACTCCCTCACCAGCGTCTCGTGCGTCTCTCAGAGCTTCTGCGTAGTAGTCGGCTCCCACAACAACGGCGCCGTGTCCCAAACGTTAGTCCTCACCTATTCGGCCCCTCCGCCTGCCGGCGCCCACCCGCACGGCCGTCCGGCCTCACCGCCACCTCGAGGCGACGATCGAGCCCGTACCGGAGATCGCCTGCCGGCTCTCTGAGCTCAGAGACATCGAGATCGCACTCGTCATCAGAGCCACCCGCGCCTCTGTCGTCTGGAACGAGATGATCGCCCGCTTCCACTACCTCGGCTACACCCCTGCCTCAGGCGCCAAGATGCGCTACCTGATCACCACCGGAGCCGCTCGGCCTCTCGCTGCGATCGGCTTCGCGGCGTCCGCGTGGGAGCTCTGAGGCCGTGACGACTACATTGGATGGAGCCGAGAGCAGCGCAAGGCCCGCCTGCGTCTCGTGGTCGGAGACCCCCGCTTCCTCGTCGTCCCCTGGGTGCGGGTCGTCACCCAGATCGTCTCACACCTGCTTGACGCCATCACCCGGCGCCTGCGAGACGACTGGCAGGCCCGCTACGGCTACCAGCCGCTCCTTCGTCGAGACCTTCATCGAGGTTGGCCGTCATGCCTGCGCCTGTTGCCAGGCTGCGAGCTCAGACTCGCGTCGGTCGCACCAAAGGCCGTGGCAAGCTCCACCGCTGCAACGCCTACGCACTCTCCGGTGAAGGACATCTCCCTCCGAGAAGCATCGCATGGAATACCTCGCGGTAACCACACGCGCGATAGCGACCGGTTGAGACCATGAGCAGGGCGAGGGGTGAGAAGGAGTGATGTCCATTACTACTTCTCAGGCCGTGGCCGGCCCCGATCTGGAAGTGTGCGTCGGCGCCAGTGCACAAAGCAGGAGCCGAGTGCGGTGGTCTCGCGCGCCGTTATCTCGTTATGAGGGTTTTCCCCGATGTTATCGGTCGGTCGAGACGCCATCCTGGGTAGATCGTGAGGTCGCCGTGACGTGAGCGTAGGGGAAGCGTAACGACAGCCCAACAATCAATAGAGTACGAAACGACAGCTGGGGTGCAACGAGGAGGAGTCATGGTGGTACGGCACGGAGCCAGAACCGCGTCACAGGAGCTTTGCTGGCATAGGAGATCGTGGCTCACGATCTCATGCGCGGCGCTCGCCATGCTCTCGATCATGCTCGCATCTCCGATCGCTGTTGCCGCAGCACCCTCGGCAAGCTCGGGCGCCTGGTCGATAGCGAAGACCCCAAACGCCACGCGTGTCATGGCAAACTTCCTCGACGGCGTCTCGTGCGCCTCTCAGAGCTTCTGCGTCGCAGC
>JAJYWA010000161.1 GCA_021791755.1 Actinomycetes bacterium
CACCCAACACACCAGCGACCGAGTGGAGGTACCCCACCATCATGCGCGCGCTCGATCCTGAAGTGGTCGATACCGTCTGGGCAGCCGTCGAAGCGAAGATCCCGCCGCATCCAGAGAACCATCCTTTTCGCTGTCACCGCCGCAGGGCGTCGGATCGCGATTGCTTCGAGGTCATGCTGGTGCGGCTGGTCACCGGATGCTCCTAACCCCAACTCTTCACGCCCGTGATTGGCGGGACACCGCTGCGGTGATTTCGGCCGCGTCTCCGCTTCGACGGGCAATCTCGTGCCTGCAGTGACGGGTAGAACTGGCCGACCCCCACGGGGACGTCGCCACCCTCTACACCGCCAAGGAGGCCGTGCGCGAGCTATACACCCACGCGGACGAAGCCACCGCCTTCGAGTGGGTGCACCAACTCGCCGACGACCTTCAGGACGAGGACTAACCCATCCAGGCCCGCCCCCTCGGGCGCACCCTCATGCGCTGGATCCACGAGATCGTCGCCTGGCATCGGGCGAAGGTCACCAACGGGCCAACCGAGGCGATGAACAACCTCATCAAGCGGATCAAGCGAGTCGCGTTCGGCCTCGTGTCGTTCCGGAACTACCGGACCCGCGCACTCCTCTACGCCGGCAAGCCCAACTGGTCGCGCCTCGCGACGGTCTGCCCCCGTAAAATCCGAAGAGCCCCATTTCCACGGATTACCGGCTCCGCCGTATGTCGACGTCGCTTCATACTGGTTCTGTCCTCCAAACCCGTCATGGGCACCCGAACCCGCGCAACAGGTGGATCAGATCAAGGGGCCCAGTTCAACGGGACCGCGCTCTTCCCTAAACGCAGTAACGGCCGGCGACAGGATGCTGTCGTCGAGTCCCTCACTGAAGAAAAGCAACGACCGTTCTATACGGGCTCGAGCCCGTCCATCTGCTCGTTCGTGGTCGACCAGCATCGCGTCGAGTAAAGCTGCAGCGTCAACTGCAACTGGACGAAGCACCACGTCCGAGTTCACTCGACCGTCGTCGATCGTCACGTCTCCGCCCAGGACTCGCATGAACCCGGTTCCCATGTGCCTGGCGAGGATGTCGTAAGTCGATGCCACAATGCAGAAGAGCCAGAACTCGCTTCTTGCCACGCCGTCCTGGACTGCTGCGCGCAGCAGGTGCCATACGGCGCCCGGCGAGGCCTCCGCCGTCCGGGCAAGGGCTGAGATCTCAGCCACCGGCTGAGACTCGGAGGAGCGCACCTGCGTGAGGCGCGCCGCGGCATCGGGTGAGACCGAACCGCGACAGAGATCATAGCAATCGAACTCATCTATGGATGCACCCGGCCTTAGCCTTACCTTACGCAGTGTCGCGCAATAGGCAGCTAAAGCGCTGTTGTAGGCGAGATAGTACTCGGTGGTCTCACCTCGGGAACGGTCTATGTCCGAGTGGATGAAGCCTTCTTCAGTGAGCGCTCCGTTATTAAGAAAGCCCATCGACAGGTAGCCAGCAGCGTGGATCCGAAGCGCCTCGGCCACCAAAGCTGGGTCAGATTGCTCGGTACACTTTCTAATGATATAAGTCGGTTGGGTAGAAGAATCTACGCTTACCAATACGTCCGCCATCGAGTCATCACTCCATCTCAGATATTTCGGCACCGTGGCCAGCATTGCGTTGTGAACAATAGGTCTCGGATACATCCGCATCTATACCCGGTATAACCACAAGCGGGCGTCACCAGCCCTGTACCGCCTCCATATCGACCTCGTCCGTCACCGATGGCACGAGGAATGCGGCGAAGGTAAGTGCGATCATGCAAATCGCCGCCAGTAGGAACGAACGGTGGAAGCCATCGATGAGCGCAAGTCGCAGATTGCCGGTACGCGCCAGGACTGAGCGGTCGCGGCTGATCGCGAGGGATCCCAAGGCTGCCACGCCGAGGGCTCCCCCAATCTGCTGCGTAGTCCCGAGAATGCCAGACACCACGCTCGACTGTCCCGTGTCGTGGCCATGTAAGGCCGTCACGTAGATAGGCATAAAGGCGAGACCGATACCTGCTCCCATGAGGGCTATGGCTGGAGCGAGTTGCATCCAGTAACTCCCGCCTGCAGTTGTACGAAGCAGCATAAGCTGACCAGCGCAGCCAAGGACGCCGCCGCTGGCGATCAGGGCCCGAGCACCGGACTTCGGGGTCAGCTTGATGGATGCTCCTGTAGCGGCCATGAAAAGGACACCGAAAGAGAGCCAGGATACCCCTGTGCGAACGGGCGACCACCCTTGGACCGTCTGCATGTACTGGGTGAGAAAGAACACCATCGAGTACATGCTAGCCGCAGCAAGCAGCATGCAAGCGATCGACCCACAAAACCCTTGACGGCGAAACAGCTGTAGGTCGAGGATGGGCTCGTTGGCGCGCGCTTCCCAGGCAAGGAAACCGCAAAGCAGCAACGCCGCGATGCCAAGTGAGGCCAGGGTCGCGGGGTTCGCCCACCCGTGGGTAGGCACTGTCAGCGTGGCCCATACCAGTGTCAAAAGGCCAGATGAAACGAGTAGTGCCCCTGGCAGATCCAGGTGGCCGCCCGGGCGTGCACTGCTGTCAGAGGGCGGAGCGGAGAGTAGCATCAAGGTCAAGATCACAGCCCCGGCCGGAACGTTCACGAGAAATACCCACCGCCAGCCGAGCAGGCCAGTGATTATCCCGCCGAGGAGAACTCCAGCGATGCCTGAAATTCCGGTGGCGGTACCCCATACGCCCAGCGCCCGACGACGCTGCCCCGGCGCCTGGAACGTCGAGGCAAGGATGCCAAGCGCAGCTGGAGCCAGAAGGGCTCCAGCGAACCCTTGAACGCCTCGAGCGACAATCAGCATCATGGGCGGCTGGGAGAGGCCCGCTGCCAACGAACCTGATACGAACAGAAGCAGGCCGGTGACGAATACGCGGCGCCGGCCGAACAGGTCGGCCAGCCGGCCGTTGAACACCATGAAGCTCCCGAAAAGCAGCATGAAAGCATCCACGATCCACGGGAGAAGCCCGGCGCTAAAGCCGAGTTCTCTACCGAGCGTTGGGAGGGCGACGTTGACGACTGTGTCGTCAATCATGAGCATGAACTGCGCCCCGCACGTGGCGGCAAGGATCAGGACGGCTCTGCCTTGAGCGGTGTCTCGGCCCCATGTGCGAGCGATGACGCTCATGGAGTACGAAGCTGGCGCCGGAGCGCTCGCACGGCTTCAATAGCGTCTCGGAAGCCGGCCTGCCGTCGAAGTTTGAGCATCCGTCTTGGTGAGAGCGCGTAGCCTCCCGACTTCAGAGCCTCTTGCCCGATAACCGCTCTGGCTGCGACGCTAGCGACTGCGGCGCCTGCCGAGGCGGCCGAGCCAAGCTGAGGCGTCCCAGCCAGTTCCGTACCAACTTGCAGGGCGGATTGGAGCATACGAACGCTCAGGTGTTTGGGCCCGACGATCTTTACGAGAAGGCCGCGCTCTTCGGCGGGGCTGAGGTCCCCGTCGGCCAGCTTATTGAAGGTAGCTTCCTTCACGCGGCCGTTGAAGGGTCGGACGTTTCCCAGATCGTGGCGTTCGACGTCCACTACTGATCGCTCGCCGATGTCGCTGACCATGATCAGAGGAGTGTGACTCTTGCTCGCCCATCGTCTGATCCGGGCCTTGGCGACCAGGTCATCAACCTCTTCGACAATTAGGTTGGGCTTGAATGCTTCAAGCCGCTCTTCGGCCTCCGGTCCGTACCCGTCAGCGAGGTGCACCTGTTCGATGTAAGGATCCGCCTCGCTGATCTTGCAGGCCAGCACGTCGATCTTGGCCATACCCACATGGCGCATCGTCGCCCGCATCCGGTTGAGGTTTGAGGCGCTGACCCTGTCCATGTCCCCGATAAGATAAGCGCCGCCGATTCCTACCTGGACGAACTGGTCGACGACGTTGCTACCGACGCTCAGCCCGAAAACAGCGATTCTAGCCCCGGCGAGCAGCCGTTGTTCCGATGCAGTTATCAGATTGCGGTTACGGAAGGTCCGCAAGCTGCGATGCTCCTGTATCTCGGGGTACCGGACCAGCTCTCCGGACCACGGAAAGAAGACCCAGACGCCAAATGTGTCAGCCTCGTTGAGGAAGTTCTGCTTGAATGCTTCTCGAGCAGCACCATCGCTCATGTCCCCGGTA
>JAJYWA010000035.1 GCA_021791755.1 Actinomycetes bacterium
AGGGCTCTGGGCCACAATCGCCCAGGGGCCAGCCGAGGCGCTTGCCTGTGAAGCGCCAGCTGCGCCGGAGGTGACAGACGCCACGCCAAGGGACGCAACCGCTGTGATCAACACGCCAGCGGCGATCCTTGCTGGAAGGCCGGAGATCTTCTTCAAATGCTCCATGGTCAGCTCCAGAGCTCGGCAAGGCTCTGGTGCATGCCGGACGATCCTGTGTCGACGCCGGTAGCAAGGCAGCTAGAAGACGAGGAGCAGTAGACGCCGTAGAGGATGTTGAGCACAGAGCTCGGGTTGGTGCTCGTATCAATAGACCAGGAGGCGCCGTTGAAGGACTCTGTGAGCGTATAGGTCACACCTGAGGCGATGTAGTTGCCTACAGCCATGCAGTTCGAAGACGAGGTGCACGAGACGCCGTTCAGGTAGTTGTTATCTGAGCTAGAGGAGTCCTGGCTAGAGACGGTGCTCCAAGAGGCGCCGTTCCAGTACTCGGTGAGGGTCTGGGAGACGCCTGAGGAGTCGATGTAGTTGCCGACAGCGGTGCACGAGGTAGACGAGGTGCACGATACGCCGAAGAGGTAGTTGTCCTCTGAGCTAGAGGAGTCCTGGCTCGCCATGGTGCTCCAGGAGGCGCCGTTCCAGTACTCTGCGAGCGTCTGGAAGACCCCTGAGGAGTTGTCGTAGAAGCCGACCGTTACACACGAGGTAGATGACGCACACGAGATGCCGAAGAGGTAGTTGAACGTGCTGGACGGGTCGGTGCTCGTGTCAAGGGACCAGGAGGAGCCGTTCCAGGTCTCGATCAAGGTCTCTGTTGGCGATGAAGCCCCGGTGGTGAAGTTGGGCGGGTCCTCGTAGTTGCCGACCGCTACGCAGTACGTAGCAGAGGTGCACGTCACGTCAAGCAGCGAGTTGGACGAGTACGAAGACGTAGAGCCGTTCGCTCCTGCTACGACAGACCAGGACGTGCCGTTGTAGCTCTCGATCAAGCTCAGGTAGGCCTGTGCGCTCGTATCGTAGTAGGCGCCGACCGCAACGCAGAACGTGGAAGACACACACGATACGCCAGAGAGGGTGTTGGTGACGTCTGTGCCTACGTTCGGAGAAGACACTATGGACCACGATCCCGTTGACTGGCTCCAGGACTCGATGAGGGTCTGCTTGAAGCTGAAGTACCCTGCGGTCTCACAACTCGAAGAAGAGGGACACGAGATGCTGGTGAGCCACCCGCTCCAGGACCCCGGAGACCAGATGTTCCCCGTCACCGTGAAGCCGTTCGTGTAGTCGCCGGACTGGATCATGGTGTCGGTGCTTCCCGGAAGGATGTTCCCCTGCGGGGAGACGCCGCCGAGGAAGTACCCGACAGTCTCACAGGACGTCGAGGAGACACAGGAGATTCCGTAGAGGTAGTTGTTGGTTGGGGTCTTACCTGACACGCCACCCGTCTCGTTCGCGCTGGTGACTGTGCTTCCTGATGCACCACTGACTGACCAGTCGACCACGAGCGTCTGGTAGACGTCGTTCGAGGTATCGTAGTAGTAGCCGACCGCGTAGCAGTCCGTCGCACCAGATGCACACGAGATGCCGTAGAGGTAGTTGTTGCTGGTGCCCACAGACAAACTAGAAAGCTGGCCACCGACGTCAAAGCCGCCACTATCGCCCTGCTCGATGAGCGGCTGGTAGACGCCGGCTGTGGTGTTGTAGTAGTAGCCCGATGCGAAGCAGTTGTTCGATGCCTGACACGAGATGCCGTAGAGGTAGTTGCTTCCGCCGGCGGCGCCCGAACTCGAAATGATGCTCCACGAGGTGCCGTTCCAGTACTCGATGAGCGTATGATAGAGGCCGCTCGACGAGTCGTAGTAGTAGCCAACCGCATAGCACTCGCTGGAGGATGCACAGGTAGCGGCGTAGAGGTAGTTGTCCTCTGAGCTCGAGGTGTCCTGGCTCGTCATGGTGCTCCAGGAGGTCCCGTTGTAGCTCTCGATCAGGGTCTGGGCGACTCCTGAGGAGTCGATGTAGTAGCCAGCGGCAATGCACAGCGAAGACGAGGTGCACGAGACGCCGTTCAGGTAGTTGTTATCTGAGCTAGAGGAGTCCTGGCTCGAAACTGCGCTCCAAGAGGCGCCGTTCCAGTACTCGGTGAGGGTCTGGTAGACGCCGGATGAGTCGACGTAGTCGCCGGCAGCCATGCACCAGGTAGATGACACACACGACGTCGCGTTCAGGTAGTTGTTCTGGTTCGTGCCCTGGTTCGCGCTCTGGGTCTCGGACCAGGTGGTGACACCGTTCGAAGTGGACCCTTCTCCGGTGAGGGTCTGTCTCACCCCGTAGCGTCCTGTCGCAAAGCAGGTGGAGCCCGCACAGCTCGTCCGATAGAGCACGTTGTCCTGCGTAGCGCTAGAGCTCGCGCTCTGTGCAGTGCTCCAGGACGGAGAGGACGCTGATGCTATGCCCCCCCCCCAGAAATACAGCTGCAGTAGCTGTGAGCAGAACGCTTCCTGCAAAAGCGAGAGCCTTTGCGGATGCTCTCGTCACCGATGTTGCATGCGCCATGATCAACACCTCATCTCTTCATCCATGCCCTCATGGATCCATACCCATGGACCTGCCCCCATGGATCTGTTCCCAAGAGCCCTATTCCCTTGTGCCCCTACCGCCACGGTACAACCATGCGACAACCATGTCAAGTCGAACTGTGAGATGCAAGGATATGTGCTGGTGATCGACGGCTTCAGCGATCCGCTGGATCCGGCTTCGAAGAGGCGGATTTCCCGGTCGCAGCGCCCGACTCCTTTTCTCGCAGAGGGGCAAGAAGCTCCAGCGCATTCACAGCCCAGGCGGGTGACAACGCCGCGGCGCGGTTGGACTCCTGCATCGCGCGGTAGACCTCCTCCCGGTACACCTGGACGGAGCGGGGGGCGTCAATACCCACGCGAACGGAGTCACCGGCCGCGCCCAAGATCGTGATCACGATGCCGTGCTCTATGATCACGCGCTGTCCAACTTTACGACTCAGTACCAGCATCTACCCTCCTCAAAGGCGGCAACACCGCCACCTTAGCTGGCTCAGCGTGATGTGGTATCGATACCGCGCTCAGTCGCCCCAAGGGCGGACGAGCCAGATCCCGCGTTACCGGGCGCGGTGTTACCGGGCGCGGCGATTTCGAGTGCGGCGATGCCTCCGGGCGCAACACCAGCACCCGGACCACCGATACCTGGACTCGCGGGAGTAGCTGCACCGGGGCCTGCGGCGCCAGCATCAGGAGGCTGCGAACCCGCCTCCTTGGCAACAGCACGCGGCGATCCGGGGCTCGCGATGCCGGGCGCGGGAGTAGCTGCGCCGGGGCCAGCGACACCAGGTGCGGGGACGCCGGCACCACTAGCCCCAGTACCAGTCGTTTGTGGGCCTTGCCCCCCGACAGTGCCCAGTTCCCGGGTTTCCGGGGAAGCGGGCGGTTTCGTCCTCACGTATCCGCTCAGGACCATCGACACGGCCGTCACTCCAACCCACGCCAAGACGAGCGCCAGAAGGTACCTCTCCAAGATGCCAGTCAGGTCGATCTGGCCCGTGAGAAACTCGTCCGCCGCCGGAAGCGACAGTACGACCGAAAGGGTCATCACGATCTTGAACCGGCCGCCGGAGCCTTGAGCGTAATCCAGAGCGGACACGCTCATATCGCGTTCCGCCTCCTTATCACGTCCCGATCCGCCATCCGCTCCACGCCTGCCAAGCCCGCAAGCTGCGCCGCCTTATCCCACCCCGCAGTGCGAGCGCCGCCTGCTGGAGTGCGAAATACCTCAGGTATCCCGGGCGCCAAAGAACGCATAGGCCCGCCGGTATCGTTTGCAGCGTGCCCGACACCACCGGCGCCAGTAGCTGAGCCAAGATAATCGGCGACGCTCTCCGCACCACCGGCGCCCTGCTCACCGCCAGCGCCCTGCTCATCACCGCCGGCGCCCTGCAGAGTGCCACCAGCTCCGATAACGCCATCCGCCAGCGCGTCGGCCGAGCCCGACAGCCTCGTGACTGCGATGGCCGCGAGCTCCTCAGGTGCTGCCAATGTCCGATCATACCCAGCAAGCGGTATGCCAGCTGAAAGCACCGAGAATGGAGACTTGCTCGATGCGCTGGCAGTGACAACCAGGGCATCAAGGCCGCCGAGCTCCTGCGACCAAGCAAGCACGTCGGTTGGCTTCCTGGTCGCATCGGCTACCCCCCACACCGCAGTGGGCTCGGAGACGGCTATGATCCGCTTCGCCCAGTCACGCTCGGTGTCGCTCATTGGAGCATCGAGGGCGAGGATCACCACCCCTGGGGAACGGCGCCAGCGGCGCCGGCGCTCCGCGACGGCATCTTCCGACGTGACGACGAGCCACGCGTAGACGTCGCCTGCCCTCGCTGCGTCCTGGGTCGCGACGAGCACCTCATCGGGACGCTGCCCCATCTCCTCGGCAACACGCGCCGCCTCGGCACGCGCCTGGCTGAGGTCTCCTGCGATAACGAGCAGGCTGCCGGGCGCCGTTGGAGCAGCAGCGTACCTGACATTGGATCGCAGTGCGTCTGCCAGCCGAGAGAGCACGAGGCCCTGCAGGTCCTCCCACCGACCCTGCAACCCGGACGACGACAGCAGGGCGGCATCGGACGCCAGCAGCGAGACGACGGCCTCAGGCATGCCCATCGCCACAACCTCGGTCAGTATGCCCCGCACCACACTCCCGTCTCCCTGTGGCTTCAAGCCGCCACCCGCGAAAGGCTGGCGCAACTCCAGCGTCTCAGGCTCCAGGCCCTGAGCTGCATCCGTAGGGCCCCGACCGGCCGGTGGATCGGGAGGCTGAGCACTGGGTGTCGCAGCGGTAAAGGAGCTGAGGACATCAGCGAAGGAGACCTGGAGCGGCGCCTCTTTGGGCCCTGCGATCTCTCGGGAACCTGATATCTCCACGGAGTCCGAGGCCAGATCGGCCAGACGAGCTATCCCGCCGGGCAAGCAATAGAGGCTGCCCGGGAAGCTTTGCTCCGCGCTAGAGCTCGCGCTCGAGCTCGTCCGCGTCTTCGGGGTTGGCTGAGCAGTCCAGGCCGCTGGCGCCTCAGATGCCGGGGCCTCAGCCGCTGGCGCCTCAGATGCCGGAGCCTCAGCCGCTGGCGCCTCAGATGCCGGAGCCTCAGATGCCGGAGCCTCAGATGCCGGGGATGGATCCGGAACACTGACTGTGATCTCGAAGTACTCACGTGCATAGAAGCCCCAGATCCCTCCCCGGCGCTTCTTTACCGCCCGCGTTATCGAGCATGGCTCACCCAGCTCAGCTCTGATGCGCTCCAGCAGGGGAGCAAGGGCGTCTCCTTCAAACTCCAGCTCTGGCAAGTCCCACCTCCCCTACTCTTTCCAGTGACGCCTGCGCGCCGATCTCCTCGACCGACAGCACGCCGAGACGAGGAAGCAACGGCTTGAGCAGGCGCCACAGAGCCGGACGAAGCTTGGCCGAGCAGAGGATAACAGGCGCTTGTCCCGCCTGTTCTGCGACTGTGACCTTGCTGGCGACATCGGTGACCACGGACTCAGCGATCGCGGGATCACACGCAAGCACAGAGCCTTCTTCGGAGGGACGGACCGCTTCGGCAAGGGTTTGCTCCAACGCTGCGTCCAGCGTGATCACGTGCATCCGGCCCTCCGTGAGGTACTTAGCGGAAATGGCCGGGCCGATCGCCTTGCGTGCAGCCTCCATCAAGGCCTCCGGGCTCTTGTTCTGGCGAGCCCTCTCGGTGACTGCCTCCAGGATCGGCACGAGGCTCTTGATCGAGACGCCTTCGTCAAGCAGGCCGCACAGCACTCGTTGCACCTCTCCGAGAGAAAGCGGCACTGCGGCCATCTCGTCCACCACCACCGGATCAGTCCCCCTCGCTACCTCCACCAAGCTCTGGACCTGCTGGCGGGAGAGCAGGCGACCAGCGCTGCTGGCCACCACCTCGCCGAGATGCGTCGCTATGACGGAGGAACGATCAACCACCGTCCTGCCAGACGAAACCGCGAGATGACGCATCTCGACGGGGACCCAGCGAGCAGGAAGTCCGAACACGGGCTCGCTCGTAGAGGCGCCTGGAAGGTCGTCAAGCTTGTCACCTATCACCAGTATCTTTCCTGGCGGCGCCTCGCCGTGGACTGCCTCCACACCATGCAGGCGGATCACATACCTGGATGCCGGTAGGGAGAGGTTGTCCCGAGTCCTCACTGACGGGAACACGAAACCAAGCTCGGAGGCGACCTTGCGCCTCAAGCCCTGCACTCGGTCCAAGAGGTCGCCGCCACGCGATCTGTCGACAAGGTCAATGAGATCGAAGGCGAGCTCGAGCTCGAGCGGTTCTGCGCGCATCTCTCCAGCGAGCGACTGCGGCGTCAGCTCTGCTGGCACTGCGGGCTCCTGTTGGTCCTCGCCGCCCACCGAACCCGCCCGCCCGAGAGCCGGCGTCTTCTCGAGCCCGCGCTTCGCGTTGGAGCCGAGAAGGAACATCCCGCCCCCCACGACCAGAAAGGCCAGTGTTGGGAGGCCAGGCACCAAACCGACTATCGCTATGATCGCCCCCGCCATCCTCACTGCCCTGTGCTGGGAGGAGAACTGAGCAAGCAGAGACGAGCCGAAGTCGTTCTCACTCGCCGCCCGGGTGACTACCAGTCCGGTCGAGATAGACAGCAGGAGGGCGGGTATCTGAGAGACGAGCCCGTCTCCCACGCTCAGAAGGCTGTAGGTATCGGCAGCCTGACCGATGGGCATATGGCGCTGGACGACCCCTACCACGAACCCGCCAATCAGGTTCACCGCAGTGATCACCACCGCAGCCATCGCGTCGCCCTTCACGAACTTCGACGCGCCGTCCATCGCGCCGTAGAAGTCGGCCTCGTCGGCAACCTCCGCCCTGCGCCGCCGTGCCTCGTTGGAGTCGATCAGCCCGGAGTTCAGATCTGCATCTATAGCCATCTGCTTCCCCGGCATCGCGTCCAGCGTGAAACGAGCCGCGACCTCCGCCACGCGCCCTGAGCCGTTGGTGATGACGACGAACTGGATGATGATCAGGATCAAGAAGACGACCAAGCCGACGACGATCGACTGGCCGACGACGAAGTGACCGAAGGACTGGATAACGGTCCCCGCATACGCGTGCAGAAGGACGAGCCGAGTCGCGCTCACGTTCAGTGCGAGCCGGAACATCGTAGCCACCAGCAGCAACGAGGGGAACACCGAGAAGTCGAGCGGGCGCTGGACATGCATGCTCATGATCAACACGATGATCGCCAGCGTGATGTTGGCGGTTATGAGGACGTCCAGCACGAACGACGGCATCGGAACCACCATCATGACGACCACCGTCACGATCGCAGCTGGGACCCCAATGGTCCCCATCCGCCTGGAACGCATCACACCTCCGTTTGATCCCGGCCTGCTCCTTGGCCGCGGTGTTCATAGCCGTCCTGGCGTACTAGAAGTGATCGGCTTTCCCATTAGCTGGGTTGAGGAATTCTGCTACTGGTCTGATGAGACACGGGCGCATCCACCGTCGCTGCGCCGAATCTCCGCTCGTCGGACCTCCGATGCGCTCGAAGCCGAGGGCACCCCTAGAAGATCCCGCACCGCGCAGAGCTCTGCACGATCGACGGTTGCTCCCGTACATTGGCGCCTGGGTCCCCTGAGCGCCCACGCGAGGATCGCGCACTGTCAGGCGCCCATCGCGAACGGCGGTGCTATGCTCGACCCGCACGCGCCGCAAGGAGACTGACGCATACTCGTGCGAGGACGGGGAAGAGGGATGAGCACGGAGCACGCACGGGCAGGCGGGCAGGCAGCGCAGGGGCATCGCCTGCCGGTGGCCAATCCCATGACGCCGACGCGACTGGGCGCCACGAGCGCGCCGGCTCACAAGCTGCCTCTAGCAAACGCTGGACAAGCGCTTCGCAGGGCCGTTCCCCACCTATGCCTTACGGTTGTCCTCCTTGCGCTGTCGCTCGTGCTTTGGTGGCGAGCCTGGATAACCGGATCACCGGCGTCGACGATGACCTGCAAGTGTGGGGACCCTGGCCTGTTCCTGTGGTACATCGCGTCGGCCGCACATTCGATCGCCCACCTCCAGAACCCGTTCTTCTCCAACGCGATCTACGCCCACCAGGGCGGGGCGAACCTCCTCGTGGACACGTCGATCATCGGACCTGCATCGCTGCTGTCGCCGATTACGTGGCTGTTCGGACCAGTTGCAGCGTTCAACGTCCTCATGCTCGCGGTCCCCGTCATCAATGGTTTGAGCATGTTCGCGTTGTTGCGAAGGGTGACGCGGTTCCTTCCGGGCCAGATCCTCGCTTCTGTTATGTACGCCTTCTCGCCGTGCGTCATTGGAGCCAATCTCTACGCCCATTTCCACGTGAGCATCCTGTTCTTCCCGCCGCTCGCCGCCTCGTGCCTGTACGATCTCGCTCTTGCGAAAGACCCGGGGAGGCGTAGCCCAAAGACGATCGGCGCCTTCCTGGGGCTTCTCTGCGTGCTCCAGTTCTTCGTGGGATCGGAGTTGGAGCTCATAACGGTCATCGTCCTCGGATCGAGCTCGTGCGTGATCGCCATGACTTGCGCCAGGCAGCTCGCCTGGTCGCGGAGACAGGACCTGACCACGGCGTTCACTGTTGCGATAGCCATCTCGTGACGCTCCTTGCCTACCCCATCTGGTACTTCCTTGATGGCCCACGCCACATAGTCGGCATGCCATGGTCGGGCATGCCGGTCTTCGGCACCCGCCCAAGCCAGCTCGTCAACCCGGGACCATTCCGTCACAGACCGTTTCTCGGCGGTTATGCGGGGCCGCAGGGCCCGCCGGGTATCTTCTTGGGATGGTGGCTTCTCGCCGCCGAGATCGCCTCCGTCGCCGTATGGCATCGAAGCCGGCTGGTGTGCTGGACAGCGACCGCCGGGGTCGTCGCATGGGCACTGTCGCTCGGGATCATGCCATTGGGAAATTTTGCCTGGCTGCCATGGAGGCTCTTCGCTCTCCTCCCCGTCGCGTCCGACATCCTGCCTCTCAACTTCGCAGTGCTGGTCCAGTTCGCCGCCGCGTTGCTCCTCGGATTGTCTCTCGGCATGTACTGGGATCACAGGGCGTCGGTAGCGACGCTCCTCGGAGAGACAAGTGCCAGGATCGCGCTGGCTCGCGCTGCGCGTCGCTGGGTCGACGTCGCCTGGGGAGCACTGTGCGTGACGGTAGCGCTCGGCGTCATTGCTCCGATCGCTGCGACCTACGGCGTTCCATACGCCGTGTCTCACGCCCGCCAGCCAGGCTGGTTCAAGAGGAAGGGACGACTGCTGCACGGCAACCCGTCGCTCCTCGTAATGCCGTACCCCTCGTCCGGAGACCAGCAGGCCATGGTCTGGCAAGCTCAGAGCCAGTTAGCGTTCGCAATGGCCGGTGGCTACGCGTTCGTTCCCGGCCGCAACGGGCGGACCTCGATCTACCGGGACCCACTTGGAGGCGCTACAGCGATCCTCAATGATCTCTCGCAGTGGGCGGTCTCGGAACCGAGCGCCGCGCCACAACAGACCCGCGAAGTCCGCAGAGCGCTCTCGGCTTGGCACGTAAGCGTGCTAGTCGTGGCTCCGCAGGACCCTCGTCCCGGCGATGCATTGGGTTTCCTCACCGCGACGCTGGGACGCCTACCTCGGTGGCAGGACGGAGTCTGGGTCTGGTATGGGCTCGGATCGCACCCTCCTGTCGGCCTCGTCGGAGAGAGCCTCGCCGCGTGTGCAAAGCTCCTTACACGCGACTCGCTGGCAACGCCAGAGTGCGTACTAGAGCGCGGATCCATGGGTAGAACGCCGCCATTGAAGCCCCCAATACGGAGACCCTTGGGCTAGCTCGAGCGCCGAGCAGTTGACGGCGTGTGATCCTGCGATAGAACACACTCCTTGCCCAGCTCAGGCATTCGCAGGATGCTGTCCTTCAGCGACGGCCAACCCATCGATCCGAATACTCTGGGCCATGATCTCTTGGCCCAGGTCGGAGCCCAGCTTGTCGATCTTGCCGTCCAGCCGGCCTATCTCCTGGCGCACCTGGCTGATCTCCTGGCGCACCTGGCCTATCTCCTGGCGCAGCTCGGAGCGCAACTCGGAGCCCAGCTGGTCGATCTTGCCGTCCAGCCGGCCTATCTCCTGGCGCAGGTCGGAGCCCAGCTTGTCGATCTTGTTCCACACGATGCCGATGAAGCTGAACGACACCAGCGCCAACAAGCCAAGCGCTGCCCATGCAACCGCCATGCAGGCAAGCCTAGCACCGCATCTACGCTATATCCAATGATTTTCAACGTTGTTCAATATATCTCCTTGCCCATCCAATGCACGAATGCCTTGCACATCGAGGCGCGCCAGGATCTCTTCACCATAGCGAGCCGACTGCATCGCGCATCTTCGACACCGAGAAATGCTCTTCTATGAAGGCCTTCCCATTCGCGCTCAAGCGCTCCCACAGGGGCCGGTCCGTGTGCAGCCGCGCCAGCGCATCTGCGATCTCAGAGGGCGTCTCAGCTATGAGCGCATGGCGGCCGTCGACAACGTCTATACCCTCGAACGCTATCGGAGTGCCAACCACAGGCAGCCCGGCAGCCATCGCCTCTCCGACCTTGCCCTTCATGCCTGCTCCGTAGCGCAACGGAGCGACGGAGACCCTGGCCGCGTTCAACCACGGCAGTGTCGACGGGACCCAACCGGTCACCTTCAGACTGTCTCCATCCAGCGCGCCTGCCCATCCCTCCGGGTCGTTGCCCACCACCACCAGCGGCGAAGGCACTCTCGCCTCGAGAAGCGGGGCTATCTCCTCGATCCACCACTCAACTGCGTCCCTGTTCGGAGGGTGGACAAAATTTCCTACGAAGCAGGCTCCTGAGCGCTGGTCAAAGCCCGGGCCGCCAGGAGATGGATCGTGCGCATTGGGAACAACGGCTACGTCGATGCCTGGCCGATCCGCCAACAGGCGTTCGGCGTCCGGCTGGCTCACGCAGATAACGCGATCGGCCCGAGTGTAGGTCGCGAGCTCTCTCGCCCTCAGCTGCTGCACGGCGCGTCTCTCCGACTCGTCACCGTGAAGCTCTGCCGCGCGCTCGAGCCTCAAGTACTCGACATCGGTCGCGTCAACCATCACCTCGGCCGCCGGCAGCGCGAAGCGAAAGACGCTCATCGTCGCCTCCGCGACCGCCCACGGCGTGATGAGCACCGTGTCGAACTTGCGCGTCGCGCACAACTCGACGAGCGTCGGCTTGAACACCGGCCGACGGGCATCGACATCCACCCTAGCGAGCCCGTCTCCAGCATCATCGACTCCGTAGCACACGATGCCGTAGCGCCCGAGCTCCGCCGCGTACCGCCTCTCTCCCCCGCCAGCTGCATAGAGCGCCACCTCGTGTCCATGCTCGCGAAGACACTTGAGCAGGTGGAAAAACCGACAGCTGCCAGACTCCCGGTCGTACGCCGGAACACACGGAGCTACGGCAAGCACGGAGCCGGGCTTCTTTGCTGCGACGCCGAGGCTCTTCCGGCCTGTCGCGTGCTGCTGGTCGTCTTGTGAGAAACTGCCCGAAGTGTCCGTAGTGCCAGGGCGGTGGTGCGTACGGTCCGCCCCATCTATGCGCCTGCGCCTTGTGCGGGTCTCACCGGCGTTCTCGCCCGGGCCGAGCCCGCCCCTTGACCTGTGAGCCCAACCTTCGACTACCGCCGGATCCATAACCGGCCGGCCGGCGAGCTCCGCATCCCACTTTTCGGCGAACAGCTTCTTGTTGCGGACCTGGTGCCGCTTGAGCCCTTCGCTTACGTCCACACCTGCGGTGCCGCCCTCGATATGGACAACGACCGAACGCGGCTCGTACAAGATCTTGTAGCCCTTGCTCGATAGTGAGAAGGACAGGTCGGTGTCCTCGTAGTACGCAGGAGCGTAGCGATCATCAAACCCCCCAACTGCGCAAAACGCTGAACGGCGTACCAGCAGGCAGGCCCCGCTTGCGTAGTCCGGCGCTCTCGCGCTGGAGAACTGGGGGGCATCCGGGAACGCGTGTCCCCGGCCATAGACCCAGGCGTCACCGCCAGCGAATACCAGCCCCCCTGCGTCTGCCAGCCTGCCATCTGGGTACACAAGCCTTGGCTGGACGGCACCGAGCTGCGGGTCTCTGGCCATCTCGTCCAACAGGGGATCCAACCAGCCTGGAAGCAGGATCGTGTCGTTGTTCAGGAAAAGGAGCTGATCTCCCTCCGCGACGCCTGCCGCCTGGTTACACGCTGGCCCGAACCCGACGTTCTCGGTGTTACGAAGGACTTGCACGTCACCCGCCACGCCTGAGAGCACCTCGGCTGTCGAGTCCGTGGAGCCGTTGTCCACAACGATGAGCTCGAAGGAGAGATCGCCAGATAGCGTACGCGCAAGTGACTGAATGCACTGCAGAGTCAGCTCAGCTTTGTTGAACACAGGCATGACTATCGAGACCTTGGATCGCCTCCCAGCGGTAGGGGGCGCCGAGCCACCTAGCGCCCCGGCCCCACCCACGGGGACCACCGCTGCAGCACCCGCTGCCACCGCGTCACCGGCATCGCCACTGCGGCCAGGGCGCCTGGCGGCAGTGCCAGCGATGAAAGGCTCGATGACCTCGAGAAGATCTGGCGCGAGGATCGCCAGCTCCGCCTGGACTCTCGCAGCTGAGGAGATATTCAGACAGGCGGCCGCGCTCACCGCCAACTCCGCCGCGCGCGGATCTCCGAACGAGCGGTGGGCAACCGCGCAGCAGCGGATCCTGGTCAAGGCGTCGACGTCGACGTCCGCAGCGATCGCGACCAACGGACACGACATCTCGAAGCCCTCCTTGCGCAGGAGCGCTGACCACTTGAGGGCGTCCTCGATACCCAGCTTGGTCGCGACCGACGCCGCCGCAGCAAGCAGAGTCTCATTACCAGGGTGCATCTGCAGACATGCGCCTAGAGCCATGGACGCCGACGGTGGATCGAGCTGGAGCAGTTGAGCTGCGAGCATCATCAGGTGCTCCTGCGGCAGCGCAGCCGCCAGCTCCCCCAGGCTCCTTCCTGACTGCACCAAGCAGTGCACCAAATTGCCGAGGTGCGTGTCGATAGTGTGATTGACCTCGAGCACTGCCAGCAGGCAGTCGGCAGCCTCGGAGAGTCGACCGAGGTTGACGAGCGCCTCTGCTTTCAAGCCCGCGATGGACTCCGGACCGTACTCAAAGCCGTCCTCGTCCTGGCAGCGCTCCGCAACCTTGCCAAACACCTCGACCGCCTCCAGGTCCTCACCACGTGCAAGATGCAAGCGACCACGGAGGATGTCAGCCGCCATGGGAGTCGCCGAATGCTCGTAGAGCGCCGACAGCGACGCCTCTGCTTCATCCAAGCGCCCGAGCGCCAACGCCGTGTCCACGCTGACTCGAAGCGCAAACCTCCGCACCACTGGGTTCTGTGTCTCGGCGGCTGCCTTCAGGCACTGGTCCAGAGCCTCTGAGTGACGACCGGCGAGCAGAAGGGACCTGCCCAGGTTTAAAGCGAGAAATCCCTTGTCGCCTTCTCTGGAGCCTTCATCTGCCTCCACGGAGGCGAGCTGCAGGTTGCGCTCGGCCTTGCTGCGCGCAGCGACCACCTCGTCCAGGTAACCCCTGTGCAGTAGGCGCAGCTCGGGAAGGTGCAGGTTTGGCAGGAAACTGTGATCTCGGCGGGACCTCACCTCCTCATGCAGCTTTCCCACCCACTCGCCTGCTTCGCGCACGAAAAGCCTGTGGGCGACGTGAGTGAAGCCGGAAGTGATGCCCACACCGGTGAGATTGTCTATGGAGATCGAGAACGCCGGTGGCGCGGACGGCTGGCACAGGAGAGCTCGCACGAGGTCGGGCTCCTTGCAAACCAGCCTCTCATCTGCGTCTATCCAGAGGATCCAGCGGCCGGAACAGCAGCTGAGGGCTGCGTTGCGCGCCTTCGAGAAGTCGTCCTCCCAGCCCCCCGCGACCACCTTGGCTTCCCGGTCAGCCGCCAGGCGCATCGTCGAGTCGACGGATCCCGTGTCATAGACGATCACCTCGTCTGCAAAGCCCGCTATCGACTCGAGACAGCCCGGAAGCTCCGCTTCTTCGTCCCGCACCACCATGCACGCGGACACGAGCGGGTCCTTTTTCGAGAGCGGCAACGCAGCGCTCTTGGCCAGGAACCTCTTTGAGTTCTCCAGCTGCTGAGCGTGCCAGTCCACCGAGTTGGCGTCAAATGTCCTGTGCCCCTCGTGGTGCACGAAAGAACCATGGGCGATCACGAGACGCCACCCACTGGCGATCAAACGCCTGCACAGGTCATCGTCCTCGTAGCCGCCAACCTCGAACTCTTCATCGAAGCCGCCTGTGCGCTCGAACGCCGAGGTCCTCACTGCAAGGCAGAACCCGACCAGACGGTCCGTGCTCGATATATCATACCGGTGCTCCCTGGACCACCTCTTGGCGAAGTCGCGCATCGCAGCTGTGCTGGACGAGGCATAAGGCGTGCCATAGACGATCTGGGGACCAGAGACGAAGTTCGACCGTGGCCCTGCGGCTCCGACCGATGCGTCTTCGAAGGCTGCGACGAGGCTGTCCAGCCAGTGTCCCGCGAGGACCGTGTCGTTGTTCAAGAAGACGAGGATCTCGCGACTCGATCGCGCCGCGCCCTGGTTGCACGCTCTAGCGAACCCGTAGTTGCTCGGGTTCGCTATGACCTTCACCCACGGGTACCCCTTGAGCCGGAGCGGCGTCGCATCTGTGGAGCCGTTGTCCACGACCACCACCTCGTCGCGCGCTCCCAACGTGGGCCCGAGCGACTCCAGGCATGCCTGCGTGACCTGCCAGGCGTTCCACACTGGGATGATGATGGAAACCGCTGGCCGAGCCACCGGGTGTGTATCGGCAGCATCGACCGTGCACTGTAGCCGTCTACTCGCGCGAACGCGCTACCACGAGCTGGCGTCGGAGCACATAGCCACATATCCTCCTGCGCTGCGCATCACTGAGATCCTCGAATGCCAAACGTGCCGCGTGGCCGTCACCGACTCCGTCGTCGCACGACACCACCCTCGCAAGCACTTGGTGGGCATCGCCTTGGAGGTCCATCATCAAGCTTGCAAGAGACCCCCCCTCGAGCTGTCTCTCTGCAACCACCATCGCTCCACCCCCGGAAAGGTTGACAATGCGGCACCCGAAAACCGCCCCCGAGCGCCCACCCTGCATGACTCCGTCGATCGAGACCGGTACGCGTACCCATTCCCTGCGCTGGAGCCACAGCAGGTCGGAACACCTGCGAAGCTCGAGGACCTCGATACCTCGCGAGTGTGATGAGCATAACGCCTCCGAGAGAGCGGACGCACGGTGCTCCTGCAAACGGTCATCCTGCAGGCAGTCCTCCTTCGCTACCGACATAGTCACGCCGAAGCGGACCGCGAAACCATCCACGCCGACTTCAACTGTCGCGACACCCGCATCCTGCAAGGTCGCACCATCGGCCTCCCTCGCCACCTTGCCGATTCGCTCGGCAAAGAGGCAGTCCGTGTCCCCGCCAAGCACCTTCCCGAGCGCGTGAACCCGGCCATGAAGCTCACGTCGCCCCCCCTCGTGATCGCAGGCGGCAAGGAGCCAGACCATCTCACCGGCCGGAACAGCGCTCGGCACGCTCGGGGAGCTCAGCGGGACGCGTGCATCCACGACTCACCGCCCCAGGAGATCACAGGTCCTGGCACTCGCTCAACTGGAGACATGCATCACCTCTTCGTGCCGGACGCTCCTCGACTGATCTACCATCTTTTGCGCGACCTCTGTTCTTTTCTCTAGTCCTCTCGACATCAGACTGTCCACCTGCCTATAAGTAACTTCGGCTACCGGGGAACAGAGCTTGATCCAGTCGGCCTCCTCGAACCTCGGCCCTCCTCGGCCATCATCGAAGGCGTGCCCGAAAATCCGAATACCGCGGGTCTCGCGACCGGGAGGTCAAGTGAAAATGCTAAAGAGAGCGCGGGCGGGCGTCGATCCACTTTTCTGGAGGACCCGGATGGTCCTCTTCGGGGAGCCAAACGGCTCCTTGACGACGCATTTATGCGGGGCCAACACCAATAAAGGGGGCCTTGGCACGGATGCTGAAACAACCGGTGCTGCACAGAACGCAACACCAAATTACATGGAGGTAAGGAAATGTCGTCACTAGTGGTAAATACCAACCTTTCTGCGTTGGACGCGTACAACAATCTGAACACGACCAACGAGGCACTGAGCACGGCGATCAGCCGGCTCTCTTCAGGGCTGCAGATCCAGACCGCAGCCGACAACCCTTCCGGGTACGTGATATCCCAAGGGCTCCTGTCCCAGACCAACGGCTACGGCCAGGCGGTCAGCAATGCCCAGAACGGGGTCTCGGTCCTCCAAACTGCAGAGGGCGCTCTCAACCAGATCACCTCTGTGCTGCAGACCATGGACCAGCTCGCTCTGGCAAACGCGAACTCCGGTGCGACGGACACCACTGCAATGCAGGCGAACCAGGACCAGTTCTCGGCGCTGCAGACGCAGATAGACCAGATCGCCCAGAGCACCCAGTTCGGCACCCAGCAGTTGCTGAACGGCAACTACGCCAACCAGACGTTCCAGATCGGAGCGTTCGTGGGAGGCGTGAACGAGATCACGGTCTCGATCCCGACCGTGACGTCAAGCGCCCTTGGCGTCTCGAGTACGCAAGCCAGCATCGGCACCTACACCGCAGCCAGCAACGCTGTGTCCGCAGTGCAGGCGGCGATCAGCACCGTGAACGCCTACGAAGCCCAGGTCGGCGCCACCCAGAACGAGCTGCAGTCCGTCATACAGAACCTGACCGTAGGTCAGCAGAACATGAAGTCTGCCTACAGCTCGATAGTGGACGTGAACATGGCGAAGGAGATGACCGCCTTCACCACAGACCAGATACTCATGCAGTCAGGCATAGCGATGCTGTCGCAAGCCCAGCAGGCGCCGTCGCTCGTGCTGAAGCTGCTCGGGTAGAAGGGCGCCACAGCATTCGATGGGCTCATGCCGTGAATGCACACACCCCACGCGTAGACGAGCTCATCGAAGTCGAAGCGTGTACAGCGCCCGCGGTCGCGGGCGCTGTACACGCGCCATGGACCATGAAGAAGCAAACGACCCAGCAGACCATTCTGCCGGGTGCGCTACACGTTCTACACGCACAGGAAAGAAGCCATGACCGTAGTTTCCGGCGCCAGCGCCTCACCCTCACTGCTCGTAAACGGCTTGATCTCGGGGCTCAACACGCCTCAGGTCATCCAAGCTCTGCTCCAGAGCTACATGCAGCCGGTGAACGACCTGCAGACAGAGCAGTCCAACCTCGGGTCGCTCGTGTCGACGTGGCAGCAGATCAACTCAGATCTCGCCGCTCTCCAAAGCGCTGCAGAGGCAGTCTCGACCCCTACGGGTTGGCAGAACACCCAAGCTTCGAGCTCCGACAGCTCCGTTGCCACCGGCGCCACGTCGCAAGGGGCGCAGACCGGCTCGGTGAGCTTCACGGTGAACCAGCTTGCGGCAGCGAACAGCCTCATCTCTCAGGGATCGGTAAGCGCCACGAGCGACGTCGTCACCTCCTCTCCCGATTTCCTGTTATCGCTGGGTGGAGCCGGCATCGGGTTCCAGAGCCTTGCTGCGGGTTCGAGCCTCGGGCTCGGGTCGCACAGCATCTCGGTCACCCAGGCTTCAGCTGCGGCATCGACCACCGGCTCGACTGCACTCGGATCATCCACCACCATCACTACCGGCTCCAATGACACGGTGAACATCACCATCAACGGCACCGCCTACACCGCCACGATCGCAGCAGGCACCTACACGCCAAGCCAGCTGGCTGGCGCGCTGTCCAGCGCGATCAACACCGCCGTGGGCTCAAGCACCGCCAATGACGTCCAGGCAAGCGTCGGCTCCAACGGCGACCTCACCCTCTCGACTACACAGCAGGGCAGCTCCGCCAGCCTTCAGGTCACCGGGGGCGATGCCCTTGCCACGCTCGGGCTGAGCGCTATGTCATCCGCTGCGCTCGGCACCAACGCGGTGATCAACGTGGACGGCTACGCCAACACCCTCACGTCGGTGCTCGCCGGCTCCTCTGTCAGCCTGACGTCCGGGACCGGGGGGAGCGTGACGGGTGTGATCGGTCCAGGATCACACCTCACAGCGGGATCGGTGAACGCCACGAACGTCTCCACAGGCAACGGCTCGCTCTCCGATGTGGTGTCGTCGATCAACGCCGCGAACGTCGGCATCTCGGCATCGGCCGTCCAATCGGGCTCCGGCTACTATCTTCAGCTGTCGTCAACCTCAACCGGGACAGCAAACGACATGTCGGTGAGCACCTCTGCGTTCACATCCTCGTCGCTCGGCACGCTGAGCACCTTGACTGCGGGGGCTAATGCCGAGATAACCCTCGGGACCTCGGGCACCGGACCAATCGTCACCTCTTCGAGCAACACCTTCCAAGGAATCCTCAGCGGACTGAACGTCACCGTTCTTGCAACATCGACGAGCCCGGTGACGATCACGGTCTCACCCGACGCTTCCACGACGGCCTCGGCAGTCCAATCATTGGTGAACGCGGCGAACACCGTGCTCGGCGATCTCAACACCGACACGGCCTACGATTCAAAGACAAAAACTGCTGGCCCTCTCCTCGGCAACCCGATAGCCCAGAGCATCAAGCAGGAGGTGCTCTCGCTTGCCAGCTCCGCCGTGGGAACCTCTGGGCTCGACTCACAGGCCGTAGGGATATCCGTGGCCTCCGACGGCACCCTCAGCTTCAACTCGTCTACGTTCCAGGCGGCCTTCGCCGCAAACCCCAGCAAGGTTGCAAGCCTCTTCACCCAGGACGGCGTCTTCAGCCCGTCGAGCGGCGGCCTCACCTCCAACGAGATCAACCTGGCCTACGCCAGCAACTCCACCGTGCCAGGCTCCTACGCAGTCGACATAACCCAGTCGGCCAGTCAGGCGACCGACACCGGCTCGGCGACGTCCACGGGCGCCGTCACCACTGCAGAGACCCTCGCAGTGTCCATGGGCTCGACCAGCGTCCAGTACACAACCTCGGCTGGCGAGTCTCTGTCGCAGATCGCGAGCACGCTGAACAGCCTCTTCGCGGGCTCGTCGATGGCAATCGGGGCTCAGGTCCAAACATCGGGGAGCGGCTCGTACATCGTCTTGACCTCGAACGCCTACGGGAGCGCCACCTCCTTCACGGTTTCTAGCAACGAGGCAGGCGTATCGGGAACAACTGGGCTCTCGAGCTCGAGCACCGGGCAAACCTTCACGGGAGTCGACGTCGCGGGCACGATCAACGGCGTGACGTCCACTGGAACGGGACAGTACTTGACCGCACCGGCATCGGATCCATCGCTCGGCGGGCTGTCGCTGCTTGTCACGTCACCGGCCGGGGCGACCGGCGCCGGAAGCTTCGACTACTCCCCCGGTATGGCCCAGCAGCTGGCATCCTATGCCTACACCTCGTCCAACCCGGTCAATGGCTCGGTCACCAGCACCATCAAGGGGCTGCAGAGCTCATCTGCAGCGCTCGACCCGCAGATCACCTTCTACCAGAACATCGTGAACCAGGAGAGCCAGATGCTCCAACAGGAGTTTGCGAACATGGAAGCGCTGCTGGGATCGCTCAAGAACCAGGGTTCGATGCTCTCCAGCGCGATCGCACAGCTCCCATGACACAGGCGAACGCCGAATTCGACAGAGCGGAACAAGACGCTCCGAGCCAGACCGCGTTGCAGGCCGAAGCTTTCGACCGCTACATGGCCAGCTCTATCAGCACAGCTCCGCCGAACACCATGCTCACCATGCTCTACGACGCACTCTGCGATGACCTTCGCACCAGCGAGAAGGCGTTCGACACCAACGACATCAAGGGGGTCAACGACTCACTCGTGCACGCTCAGCAGATCATCATCGCGCTGAGAGACTCGCTGCGTCTTGACCTCTGGGACGGAGCGAAGGGACTCGCGTCCCTTTACGACTTCCTGCTGAACGAGCTCATAGCAGCCAACGTCCACAAAGATCGCGAACGAGCACGAGCCTGCTCAGCAATGATCGCCCAGCTCGCAGAGGCATGGCGCCAGGCGGCACGCGCCGGCGACGGTGCGGGTCAAGGCGCGATCCCAGAACATCGCGCACGCGCCGCCCAGCTTTCGTCCGACAATGAACCTCCCTGCGCAAACAGCGCGGATCAACGACGGAGCGTGATCAATGAGATGGCATGATCTCTTGGACGAGCTGGAGCAGCGGAATGCGGCCTGCGAGCGCTTCCTCCAGCATGCAGGCACGCTGCCAGCCGAGGTGAACGCCCCCCAAGACATCGGTCCGCTTCCACCAGAGCTCGAGTCGCGGGCGAGAGATCTGCTGGCTGAGACGGAGAGGCTCCAGACAGCGGCCGCGGCCAGCCAAGCTGCCACCCTCAGGCTGCTCTCGCGGAAGCCGGGAATCGTACAAAGACGGGATCCCGCCTGCTACGTCGATACCGCGACATGACCATCACCGCAACCACGGAACGACACGGACATGCGCTCACGCCGGCGGCCCTCGGCGCGAAGTTCACGCGGATCGACGCGGCGTACGCCGGCTACCTGGACGCGCACCCGAGCATGCCTAATCGCTGGCTCCTCGTACAGACTCTGCTCACCGCGCGCGAACGCCGTATGATGCTGGGCATGCTCGGGTGCCAGCCCGGAGCCCGTGTCCTGGACGTTGGTTCAGGGTTCGGGCAGGTTCCCTTGGAGCTTGCGGCAACCCTCCCGGTTCATGTGACCGGAATCGACGTAGATCCGGCGAACCTCGCGGTAGCGACCGCGATCCACGAGCGGCTCTCAGTCGAGAACGGAGAGCTCCTTTTCGGCGAGAGCGCCATCGAGCTCACCCAGGGCAGCATCTACGAGCTGCCCGTCCGATCGGCCAGCGTCGACCTCGTAATATGCCGGTTCGTGTACCAGCACCTCGCTGATCCAACGCAAGCTACGGCGGAGCTCTTTCGGGTCCTGCGTGAAGGAGGGCGCGCCGTGCTCGTGGACATAGACGACCAGTTCTCGATCACGTACCCCGAGCACTCGAGCTCCCTGGCCTCCCTCCAGGACGCGTTCAGCCGCCTCCAGGCGACTGACGGCGGAGACCGCTTCGTCGGCCGGAAGCTGGCCGGGTACCTAGCGCAGGGGGGCTTCAGCGTCGCAGCGACCATGCTGTGGCCACAGGCTGCATTCCTCTCGTCAGTAGACGGCAATGCGAGCCGGATGTTCGAACTGGAGCGCTTGCACAACGCGAAAGACGCCATCGTGGAACAGGGGATACTGACCGCGAGTGAGATCGACTGGTACCTCAGCTCCTACTCGTCCGAGGAGCCCGGCGGCAGGTTCTCTTGCAATGCACAGGTCATCGCAGTCGGCCAGCGACCACCGAGAAGTGGCGCCACGCCGCGGTCTTGAAAGCCGATCAGCTCGTTGCCAAACCCACAATCGGTTCGTTCAAAGGCGTGCCACCCATCGAGCCATAGAACTTCGCCGAGCCGAAACTGAACATTCCGCCGTCGGAGGCGACCTCTCGATATCCACCACCTGCCGGCGCACTCGCCATCGCTACCACTGGTTCGTTCAAAGGCGTGCCACCCATCGAGCCGTAGAACGTAGCGTCGCCAAAGGTGAACAGGCCGCCGTCGGAGGCTACCTCCCAGTAGCCCTTGCCGTCAGGGGTGGCTGCGATGCCGACTATCGGCTTGTTGAGGTGTCGACCGCCCATCGATCCGTAGAACTTCGCATCCCCGAAGCTGAACAGCCCGCCGTCGGAGGCTACCTCCCAGTAGCCCTTGCCGTCAGGGGTGGCTGCGATGCCCACGAT
>JAJYWA010000162.1 GCA_021791755.1 Actinomycetes bacterium
AGGGAGCGCTCGATCGTAAACGCATCGCCGGCCGGCAGGTAGTGCACGCCCTTCAGGGCGCCGCGGATCAGCTCGATCACCTCCGGCGGCAGGTGCGAGAGGTTTGCGAGCGTCTGCTTCTTGACCTTGCCGTCCTTGCGATAGGAGCGGCGCAGGAGCGTCGAGGTGTATTCACGCTCGCCATGGCGGATGTGGTTTGTGACCACGTGCATCGCGGCTGATTTGCCGGGCATTTCGTAAAGATATCAGCCCTATCGGACGGCATATTGTGACTACGCTCGACAGCCACAAAATGGCCGCAAGCCCAACACCTGCCAGGGATTGCGGGCAAATCAGGCGTGACTACTGGGAGAACTTCGGTATAGAGGGGCGCCGGGACCGAATACCGGGGCCACCGGCGCGTCTGCCATTCCGCCAAGGTCTACGTCGAAGGGGATGCCCATACGCAGACCGTCGAGGGCTTCTTCGGCCTGTTCAAGAACGGCGTGCGGGGCGTCTATCACTCGATCAGCAGGCCTACCTGCAGAACTACCTGGACGAGTACAGCTTCCGGTACAACCACCGGCGCTCGTCTACTCCGATGTTCTGGCTGATCCTCGATCGGGTACAGCAGGAAGCCCGAGCTTCCGCCTAGCCTCGTCAGACGACGCCTTCTCCAAGTCCGCGAGGAAGTCCTCGTCCGAGTGCTCCGGGTCGATCAGGGCCGCCACGTCCTCGCCTGGCGGCGTGGGCGCATTCTTGTGGGGTCTCTTGCGAGGGAACACAGGCTCTATCATTCTAGAAACGGATGGGGGCGGACGCGAGCCGCAACCAGCGCAAAGGCTGGACCCCTGGGGTCTAAATCCGGGACACCACCTTGATGCTTCCCCATCCGGGTATGTAGGTGCGGACGGCAGAGCCGCCCGCACCAGGATGGGTTTGGGTTTGTCGGGCCGGGCTCTTAGTCTAAACTGGAGAAGCCCGGTCCGTCGCCCTATCTCAAGGCTCGGCCCTCCCATCGGGGCTTGGCCCCGCTTCGCCGTTGTCGGGGCCAAGCTTCTGGGTGGACCTAGATCGACGGCACCTCGATCCCGTATCGGTCCACTCGTAGACGAGATCGAAGGTGTTCTCCGCAATCGTGAGCCAGACCTTCGCCTTCGTCTTCTCCCATTGGGAGCCTTCAGGCGGAAGCTGCTTGAGCAAGTTCCGGATGAGTTCCGGTGCGTGGTCCGAGCGCGGCTTGTGCTCGGCGTGCTCCTGCTGCTCCACCTGGTGCTTTCCCGTCGTTCGGGGTCGAGTGCGTCGCACGCCGTTGGATGCGCGCGGCTTGGACTTGAACAGAGGACTCAGCTCGACACCAGCCGCCTTGGCGGCCGCCAAGTAAAACGCGATGGCTTTGCGCTGCACATTGGCACTGAGGCCATAGTTCTTGAACTCCGCTTCCAACTGCTGGGGCGTAGCGTTCTTGACAAGGCCCATCGGGCCGGCGTAGCGCTCCCTAAGGATGTTCTGCCAAAGCGCAGGGCGCTCCGCTGGATGTTCCACGAGGTCGTGGAGGCGTTGGGTTGGCCTGCCGTCCTCGGTGAGGCCAAGCCACTTGACCGCCGCCAGTAGGTGGTTTTGGCTGCCCCAGGGGATGTTGGTCAAATAGCTCTTGTCGATTTGGGACGGGATGGCGCCGTCTTTCTCCATGCGCTCAATCAGCCCCGTGAGCATGCTGTACGGGATGTAAGGCGGGGCGGCCTTGCGCTCCGTGGTTGTGGTGGTGCTCTCCATGATCTGCCTCCTGTCGATAAGTGCCGCCAGATTAATAGCACACGCAACGGCACTCATGGCACTCGATTTAGCACTTGGCACTTGGCGGGTGGGGTTTGACCTCTTCGCCGCAGTTAGAAGAGGCCATCCGGATACGCGATTCGCGGGGGCGTCTAATCGAGCGACGCGCCCTTCCTCGTGTCGAACCTGGCCACACCTTCCCCATCGTCTGGGCCTGCCGCGAGGACGAGTGGCTAGTGCCTCGTCTCGCAACTATCGACCGGAAATCGCTGCTCGACGGCGAAAAGGAGCGCATCTCGACCCTGGAGGCGATGATGCGTCCCCCATCGGTGTTCGTCAGGGACCTCTTGTCCGAGGAGGGCAACAGGCTCAAGCGGCTCTCGCGCAAGGCCGCCTCGGAGATCAAGCGCCAGCGGGCGTTGATCGTGTGGGCGTCGGCCACGAAGATGAGCCCGCAGCAGATCGCGGAGCTGGTCGGCTCGGATGAGTCGCATGTCCGCAAGGTCATTCATGCGTTCAACGAGCGGGGGTTCGCCTCGCTGGACCCTGAGCAGCGGGGCGGGCGTCCCCGCCGGATCACCGACGAGCAGCGCGCTCGGATCATCGCGGTGGCCGGTGCTCGCCCCGAGACGCTCGGGGTCCCGGCGACGCGCTGGTCGCTCAAGCGCTTGGCGCGCTATCTGCGCGAAGAGCAGATCGTGGAGGTCTCCCCGGCGCATCTGGGGCGCATCCTTGCGGCGACCGGCTGTCGTTTCAGCGCACACGCACCTGGAAGGCCAGCCCTGACTCCGACGATGAGGCCAAGGCCGCGCGCGTGCTCGCGCTCTACGCCCAGGCGCCCGAGAACGCGGTCGTGGTGAGCTTCGATCAGATGGGGCCGATCAGCCTGCGCCCGACAGCCGGCTCGGGATGGGCGCCGCGCAAGCCTCCGCAGCGACTGCGCGCGACCTTCAACCGCCGCCGCGGCGTTCGCTACGTGCTCGGCGCCTACGACGTTCACGCCGACCGGCTGCGTGTGCGCCTGCGTCCCCGCCGGCGCGGTGCCGAGAACCTCGCCTTCATCATACAGGTCCGCGGCTGCTATCCCGAGCGGCTGCGGATCTACTGGATCCAAGACAACCTCTCGGCCAACTGGACGCCGGAGATCCGCGCCTACGCCGCCGCTCACAACATCGAGCTCGTCCCCACCCCCACCTAGGCGAGCTACCTGAACCGCATCGAGTGCCACTTCCTGCCGATCAGCGAGTTCGTCGTCAAGAACGCCGACTACCTCGACTGGGACGCTTTCGCGCATGCGCTCGCACGCCACGTGAGCTACCGCGACGGACCCCACCGCGACCAACGCCTCATCGACCTCGAGCGCCGACACCAGATCGCGGCCTGAGCCATGCCGTACCCGGTCAAGACTTCTGAGACGGGGCACTAGCGGCCCAAAAGGAGGGTCGCGCGCCGGACGGGGTGCCTTGGCCGGCTCGCGACGTGGAGGCAGCCTAATGGAGCCTACGTGCTCTCGCTTGACACTTGCCAGATCCCACAGAGCCGCAAGGGCAGACAGCAGCAGCCGCAGGGAGCGCGGCCAAGCGCAAAAGGGCAGGTCTGCCCGACCCGGGCGCTAGACGTCCAGCTCGGCTTTTGCCGTTTCGCTCGGCTTTGCCGGGTTGACGATCTCGATGTCGATCGGGCGGTTGGAGAGCGATGCCAGCTTGATCTTGAAGAGCAGGATCGCGCCCTGCGTCGGGCCCTGGCCGGCGATCGTGTCCGGTTCCGGCAGGCGACCGTTGCCGGGAACGTTGCCCGCGCGGTAGGCGAAGAGATTTGAGCTGTTGGGCACGATCGGGCGGTAGACGTTGCCTTCACTATCCACAAGCGTGATGTCGGTGCTCGCCGGATAGGGGTGGCTGGTGTTGTTGTAGACCTGCAAGGAGACCATGAACCACTCTTCGCCCGGATGGACGGTCAGGTCGGCCGGCGGCACCCCCTCCAGGTAGGCCTGGTCTTCGCTTTCAGCCGGGTTCAGCTGGCGGGAGATCTGCACCTGATAGGCAAGTGGGCCAACGCTCAGGTAGGGCGCCGGCACGCCACCCTCACCGGCATATGTGCCGGTCGTTTCCCGCTGGCTCGAGTTCCCGCAAGCCGCGATCAGGACGCTCGCGGCAAGCGCGCCCAGCAGGGAGAGGCTCTTGCGCAGACTGCTGCTTGGCATTGCGGGCGGGAGTCTATCCTCC
>JAJYWA010000163.1 GCA_021791755.1 Actinomycetes bacterium
ACCGCCGAGCAGATTCTCGAGCGGCTGGCTGGCTACTGCGCTGCCATCAATCAGGGGGCGAGTGCGTGACGACTCGACTTTCACGGTGCTTCAACCGGACAGGACACTAGTGTCCTGTCAGGCTGTTTCGGTTAGAAATGGGTGCGGCTCTCCCACCGGAGTTCCGCGGCTCGTAGGCAGATCTGGCCCTCCATGGGCCTCCTGAGCTGGGCAGACGACTCCGCAGGGTCGGATGTATGTAGACACACGATGTGCGCTGGAATCGTTAATCTGCCTGCGAGAACGGCCTAGTGTCGTAGACAGGATATACCTGCGAGAGACGCGGCGGCGCAACGCGGACGGCACCGAGGTCGCCCATCTCGCCCTCGCCCACAACGAGCGCGACCCGATAACGGGCATGCCGAAGACCAAGATCGTGCACAACTTCGGCCGGGCGGATCTCGTGGATCGCGAGGGACTTCGTCGCCTCGTGGGATCGATCAGCCGCTTCCTCGATCCCGCGGATGCCGTCGCCGCGACGGGCCTCGCGTTGGTGGGGCTGCTCAGTGAGAAGGTGGGCTTGGAAGAGCTCTGTGACGATCGAATCTCCCTCGTCCCGTTCCCGGGTCGACGCGCCGCGACGCTGGTGCACTCGCTCGTCATCCGCGGGAACTGCATCGACGACGCCGACGTGCTGCGTGCGGGATCGACGGCGGCCGTCCTGTCGCACCGGGTGATGGCGCCTCCGACGCTCGGCACGTTCCTGCGCTCTTTCACCTTTGGTCACGTGCGTCAGCTCGACGCGGTCGCCGAGACGCTCATGGCTCGCGCCTGGTCTCTCGGGGCCGGTCCTGGCGACGCGCCTCTGACCATCGATATCGACTCCACGATCTGTGAGGTGCACGGCAACTTGAAGCACGGCGCCTCCTACGGCTACACCCACGTCCTCGGCTACCACCCGGTGCTCGCCACGCGCGCCGATACCGGGGAGGTGCTGCACCTGCGCTTTCGAAAGGGCTCGGCCAACACCCAGCGTGGCGCCCAGAGGTTCGTGCGCGAGACCGTGGGACGGGTGCGCCGGGCCGGGGCGTCGGGACCCCTCACCCTGCGGACGGACTCCAGGGCTCCGGACATAGTGACGGAGTTCATGCAATGCCGGGAGCGGCCTTGACGCTGTATCGCAGGAGGAGGTTCGTTCCAGGATAGGTAGTCTCGGTAGCTGTGAGCTCCTCGCACAGTGCGGCAAGCGCTCGGGTCCTCCGGGGAGCAGAAAGGGGGTCGAGACGGATGCAGATCGTGGACTCAAGACACCTGGAGATCGCCTGGTGTATTGAACGCCTCACGCAGCAGTGATCGTGCCTCGTCCATCGGAAAGCGGGCTCCGGTGGCAAGTATGCGAGCAAGGGCAGACTCCGCGTTGTAGGTCGCCATACGAATTGCGCAGGTGACGAGCTTGCGCTCTTCGTCCAGCACAGTCGCTTGAGGTTGCACCGCAGAAAGCGGCAGGCGGGTCGGGGTTGCCTTGACTTCGGCTTCCAGGCGTTCCACTTCAGCTCGCCTACGGTCGATATCGCTTGTAAGTTTCGCATTGGCGGTCTTGAACGCGCCCATGGTGGGCCTTTGTTTCTCTGGGATGGCCCCAACAGCTTGACCAAGGGCCGCCTTTGCTCTTTGAAGCGCTCCCTGGGCGGCATGCAGCTTCACCTGAGCAGCCTTGCGGGCGGGATTCGGCGTAGTGCGGTTGGGGTCGTCGGAGACCCCTTTGTGGGAGTCGAGCCCGTCGAGTGCGAAGTGGGCCCGGCCGTAACGGAAATAGTTCTCCTGGCGCCACCGGTTGAACATCCGGTAGGCGACCTCTCCGGCCGGAAGATCCATCCGGCTGATCACTATCTGGGTCTGGTGTCCGTTGTCACTCAGGCGAACCCGCTGGCGGACCAGGAGGATCTTCTTGCTCTTCGGCTTCTTTGTCAGCCGTAGCCGGATGTTCCGGTCTGCGAGGTTCCAGGGGTGGCTGACGTGATTGTCGTCAACGAAGCTCTGTAGGTTGAATTGGGAGACGGGCTCCTTTCTCACCTTGCCCTTGCGATAGGTGAGGAAATCGAAGCCGGCGATGAGCATCTCGGCAAACAGATCTGGCGACCACCCGCCGCGATCAAAGACGATGGTGACCCGACGGTCGTCTTTGACCAGGCGCCGTATCTCGGCCAACAGGCGCCGTATCTCCTTTACGAGAGACGCTGACGGCTCTGCGGTGACGACCATCACCGGGTCGCCACAGGTGTCGTTCACCCAGGTCTCAAGGGTCGCGCGAGCTGCGATGCGAGCTCTCGTCACATGGGCCTTCTGCAGGTCTTTTTCACCCGCGTAGACCCGTACGTGGCCGTCGATGTAGAGATAGCCCAGCACCTCCGGGCGCTCGGTCGCTCTGGCCCTCGCGATCGCGGCGATGAGCTCGGAGCCTGCCGCTTTAGCGGCGAGCTCGGAGAGCTTGCGCCGGATGGTCTTCACCTCGGGAGCTCGGTCAAGGGCGAGCAAGCGTCCAAGGTCGTGAGGTGGGATCCTCGTAGCCCCTTGTGCTCGCGGCTCTCTCGCCAAGGCCATGAAGACCATGGTGACCAATACCGAGGTGAGTCCATAGAAGCCGCTCTTCAGGCGCTTGTAGACCTCTCTGGCCGCGTCGATGAGGCCAGTTGCATCGAGCGCCGAGAGGATGAGGAGCATTCCGAGTAGTGGAAGCCCTGCCCCTTGGGTGAAGACAGGCGTTGCCTCATCGATCAGCGTGAAGCGAGCGAGACGCCGCTCGATGTCGCGAGGAACTGGCTGGGCGAGGGGAGACAGAGGAGTCGAGACTGCATCTCGGACTTCTTCGTCCTTTGGCTCACGAGAGCACGCCTCGTTCGAATCATCCTGTCCTTGTGAGACATCGCGAGAGCGCACGGCATCGTCTTGGTCCACCGAGCGCTTTCCGATCAGGCCGAGCGCTTGGCGTACCGGGGAGGTGGAGTATCCGAGGATGCCGGCGATCTCTCGCAGGCTCTTGTGCTCTTTGCGCATCGTCTTCACCGCCTCGATCTGAGCTTTGTCCAGCGCTCGTTGGGCCTTCGGTCCGCGCTTTTCACCAAGCAGTCCTCCAAGTCCACGAGCGGAGAAATCCGAGCGCCACCGAAACAGCGTCGACGTAGACACCTCGAATGCTCTCGCGACCTGCGCCGCCTTAGCAGTCTTGGTCACTACGAGCTGGACTGCGGCAAACCGCCTGCCCGCAGCATCTGCTACGTCCCACGCGAAGGTCGCATTGCCCCATACGTAGAAAACACCACCGCTCTCGTCTTCGAGCAGGGCTGCTGCGGCTCCGATATCAAGCGCTCGGGCCGGATAGAGCGGAAGCGGCGGCTGGCCTGGCTTAGCTTTACGACCTTCAACCATGCCATATATTCATGTCACGTCTCCGCCCCGAAGTGGTGGATGCTCAGGGGACATATCACGAGGTCGGCGTGAAAATTTCAGCCGGATGTCGACCCTCTATGTCCGGAGCCCTGACTCATCCTTGCCGGCTCCTTCGCCATCGCGCGCAGCGTTGCAGCGACGTGACGGCGGGTCCGCGGCTCCCCCGTGCAAGCGCACTCCTTCCACATCTGCTCGATATCCCGCCTGCGATTGTCGTGATGTTCCTTCCACCCGACCTTGTCGAAGTAGGTCGGGGCCTTCTGGACGGTGTCCTCCCACTCCTTGAGCGACCCTCGTTCGTACCGCAGCGCGCGGCAGCGCGCATCGCCATCTTGGGAGTCGTCCAAGATGAAGTTGAGGTGAGACCACACCTCCAGAAGCCCGCGGATGAGCCCGTACGACGCGAGCGAGGTCTTGGGCATCCACAGACAGAGCAGGCCCGACTGGAAGGTCGAGGCCGCAACGATGTGGAGGCGGACGACAGTGGACTCCGGGAGCGTGGCGCCCGTGCCATCTTCGCTCCGTAGCTCGTCGATCAACGCCATCCCCGCAT
>JAJYWA010000164.1 GCA_021791755.1 Actinomycetes bacterium
TCCCGGCCACGGCGCCGTCCGAGGAAGTCACCAGGGCAGAGATCCCCACGTCGTGCGCAGCGACACCTTCGGGGGCTTTAGCACAAGCGCCCCGCTTGGCGATGACGGCGAAAGACACGTAGGTCTTGGCCCCCTCAGTAACGAGGGTGGCCCGCAAGATGCGGGCAGTGCCGGCCCCGATGCGCTGGCGCAGCTGTTGAGTGCTCGCCGTGGACGACGTTGCTGGCAGCCCGCTACGAGTCCACCTCGAGACCCGCGCACCGCGACCAGCGTGCCTGGTCTGCGGAGCGTTCGCCACGGTGAAGGAGCGCCCGGTCGTCGAGCTGATCGACCTGCCATCGCTCGGTCGCGCGGCGCGTCTTGTGTGGCATAAGCGCCGGTGGCGCTGCCGTGAGGCAACCTGTGTCGGCGGGATCGTATGCGAGGGGCTACGCGCGACCGGTCAAACCCAGGAGGGCGTCGAACTCGTCGGGGGCTCTGGACATCATCGCGAGCCAGTCCCTCACCTCGGTCAGCGCTTCGTTGCGTATTTCACGGTGAGAGATCTTGTGCTTGGATGCGTACACGCCAATGCCATCGCTTGCGCGCACGACGCTCTGCGCGGTCAGGGTCGGGGCGGGCAACATGATGGCCTCGGGGCGCCTGGAATTTCCCGCCGTACCTTCGAGAAGCTTCTTCACCTCTGGCAAGTATGCCAGGAGCTGTCCCCATTCCCGGACAGGGTCCTCGATGGGCTTTTACCAGGTGATGACCGTAAAGGCTCTGAGGCAGGAGAGAGCGAACATCTCAACCGGCTGGTGGAGTTGTGCCTGGTCACGGGCGACGAGCGCATCGAAACCATTGGTGACGGCCGTGCAGTAGAGAACCCAGTCCGGTGTGCTGTTCTTTGCCAGGGCGGGATCGAAGTCGCGCAGGTGGACTACCTCAATGGTTCGATCGATGGCGTGAATGTCGAACCCCGACGGCTTCGGGAAACCCTGATCGAGCAGAAGCTTGATCTTACGCGGCTGCGTTGTCGGGGAGCTCGAGGCCACGAAGTCGCCGTTCCAGGAGGTAAGCGTCGTCTGCGGCTTCGCTGGTCAGGCCGGGGTACAGCTCGACGATCTCTGCACTCGCCAGGCCACGTTGCTCCCGGACCGCGTGAATCGACGCTGTGGGGATGCGAGTGCGCTCGACGCAGGGATCACCGGCCATTACCCACGGCGAGATGAAGGTGAACGAGCTCGGTCTGATCAGGCTGGGAGCCCACAGCCGTGACAGCCGCTTGCCACCGAGCTCAGAGACAGGTGCGACGAGGTCGAATGTGCTGAGGAGTCCCTGTAGGTCGTCGAAGGGCAGGAGGCTCTCGCCGGTCACCGAGCTGGTCCGGTCTTCACCGACAACCAAGGTGCGACGGTCGGCGTAGAGGTACTGGATCTCACGGCCCGCAGCCACCTGCGCCTTGACGGTGCCCACGTGGTCGGCCGCCGTGTGGCGCTCCATGCCGCCTTGGCGGAGCCAGGCGAGCAGCCGCAGGTAGACCAGGTCCCGGTAGGACCAAGCTGCCGGCGTCTCGTCGCCGAAGTCCGGCACGTAGATGGCGGTGCGTCGCCATTCGTAAAGCGTGCTGCTCGGAATACCCGAGAGCTGCGACGTGCGAGCGTTATCGTAACGCCCCCGTGGATGGCGGAGCGCGTACGTGACGGTCTTGCGGGCCTCTGCATCTAGGTTGGCTGTCACGATGCTCACCGGCATCCGATCTGTTGTACCGTCCCGGCCGTACAACACGGGTTGCAGGCAGGTCCGGGCACGGGAGTCTTCTTGTCGCAGACGCGAGAGTGCCCGACCAAGGACTGCATCACCGGCACTCGCACGACCTGAGCCTACCCGGCTAATGCTTCTACGGCCATCACCGGAAAGGCTTGACCTGATAGGGCGATCGGAGCGGCGCGCCACTGCGGGGTCGTACGGGTATGGCCTGAGCGGAAAGGGCTGGGATGGCAATAGCGCTGCCTGCCAACCCGCGGTCGGCCTTTGCCGAGGGAACCTGGGTTGTTGGCGGCACCTCCATGGGGGAGGGGCGGTACCCTCATAGGATGCGGAGGTTGGTGTTCCCCCTCGTGGCCGCACTGCTCGTGATGGGGGCTCGGACCCTGCACGTTGTGGAGAGGCAGTGAGCGCATCACGCGTTCTCGAGAGCTTCTGCTGCACCGGCATCGGTTGCCTCGAGGAGGTGACGATACCGGGTGACCATGGAGACGGTCTTCCAGCCGTGGCGGTCCATCACCTCTCCGACACTGGTGCCGTGTTTCAGCAATGCGGTTGCCGAGTGATGGCGCAGATCGTGGAGCCGCATGTGGGGCACGCCGGCGGATCGGCAGGTCTGGACGAACACCCGGGTGAAGCTGCGCGGATTGTAAGGGTCGGACCCACTGACGTCAGGTGAGAATACGAAGGATCCTTCAACCAGGCAGGAACCGCAACGGAGCGCACGCTCCTCGCAGCGCTCGCGGTGGGATTGCAGAAGCTCGACCGTCTTGGTCCCGAGGGCGATCCTGCGCACCTCCCCGGTCTTTGTGCCCTTGATCTCGACTCCTCCGGGTATTCCCGCCACGGAGCGCCGGATGAGAGCACTCTTGGAGTCGAGATCAAGGTCGCGCCACTGCAGGCCGCACACCTCCCCACGCCGGCAGCCGGTCCAGGCAGAAAAGGCGATAGCCGTTCCCCAGGTCGGATCGTCGCCCAGGGCGAACTCGACGAGCTGGCGAACGTGTGCCGAGTCCGGCGGGTTGGCCCTCTTCTCCCCGAGAGGCGGAAGCTCGATGCCGTCGGTTGCGACGAAAGGCGTGTAGCCCCGCCGGTGAGCCCAGGCGAGAGCCTGGCGCAACGGCCAATGCACCTTGCGGATCGACGCGCCCGACAGGCCGGATCGCAGCATGGCTGTGTACAGGTCCTCGATGTGGTGAGGTCGGAGCTTGCCGACGGGCAGCGATCCGAGACCGTGTAACTCGACGTGGCGGATCGCACCGCGGTAACGGTCCGAGGTGGAAGTCGACAGGACCTGCGAGCGGTCTGTGAGCCAGCGGTTCAGAACCTCTCGCACGGTGAGGAGCTCCGTCGACATGCCGGTGGCTCGCTGCTTGTTGACCTCGGACACGAAGTCGGCCAGCGCCTTCGCCGCTTGGCGCTTGGTCCCGTGGAAGGTCCGCGTCGAGTACCTGCGCCTCCGCGACGACGCGTCCCAGCCGATGTATGCAGACAGCTCCCAGGAGTCCTTGCCGGGCTCTCTCATCGAACCCGCCATTGCCGTCCTCCCTCGTCGCCCTGCCTACTGATTGGCAGCCTACCGGGCTGGAGGGAGGTGATCGGCAATACTGATTGGCAGAAGGGGCGCCTCCAGCGGTCCTGCAGTACTTAGTGCCTCTGACCTGCTCATTTAGTGGCACCCCCAACGGGATTCGAACCCGTGTTACCGCCTTGAAAGGGCGGCGTCCTTGGCCGCTAGACGATGGGGGCCCGACCGATCGAGGCTCCCGCAGGTTACCAGCCTCGCCACCCATGGCTGTGTCCACACCTGGTGCATCGCTGCTGCTCCGGCGCTCAGGTCGACCTGCTCCAGGCGCACCGCCGAGCCTTCTTGCCCTGAGCCACGTAGCGCTGAGCCTCCTAGCCCTGCTCGGGCGACTCCCGGGCATGAAGCTGCCAGCTCGTCGCCTCAGGGCGATCGCGGAGCTCTATCCCCAGGGCTTCGAGGGAATCTCTCACCCGGTCGGCCTCGTCGAAGCGTCCCGCGGCGCGTGCAGCGGCGCGGACTTCGAGTAGCAGCTCCACGTAAGGCCTGATCGCGATCTCCGGGTCGCGCGCTCCGATCTCGGCAAGGCTGGCCAGGTCGAGGGCCATGGACCGGAGGCTCGCCTTTCCCCGGTCCAGGTGATCGGACTGGAGGGTGTCCGAGCTCCATGCAAGGAGATCCTCGTGCAACGAGAGGA
>JAJYWA010000165.1 GCA_021791755.1 Actinomycetes bacterium
TGTCGACGCCAGTGGCAAGGCAGCTAGAAGCAGAGGAGCAGTAGACGCCGTAGAGGATGTTGAGCACAGAGCTCGGATTGGTGCTCGTCTCAATAGACCAGGAGGTCCCGTTGAAGGACTCCGTGAGCGTATAGGTCACACCTGAGGCGATGTAGTCACCGGCGGCCATGCACGAGGTAGACGACACGCACGAGACGCCGTTCAGGTAGTTGTTCTGGTTCGTGCCCTGGTTCGCGCTCTGGGTCTCGGACCAGGTGGTGACGCCGTTCGAGGTGGAGCCTTCTCCGGTGAGGGTCTGTCTCACCCCGTAGCGTCCTGTCGCAAAGCAGGTGGAGCCCGCACGGCTCGTTCGGTAGAGCACGTTGTCCTGCGTAGCGCTAGAGCTCGCGCTCTGTGCAGTGCTCCAGGACGGAGAGGACGCTGATGCTATGCCTCCCCCAGAAATACAGCTGCAGTAGCTGTGAGCAGAACGCTTCCAGCAAAAGCGAGAGCCTTTGCGGATGCTCTCGTCACCGATGTTGCATGCGCCATGATCAACACCTCATCTCTTCATCCATGCCCTCATGGATCCATACCCATGGACCTGTCCCCCATGGATCTGTCCCCAAGAGCCATATTCCCTTGTGCCCCTACTGCCACGGTACAACCTACGACAACCATGTCAAGTCGCCATACCTGCTCTGGTATGCAGCCTCACCCCGCTCGGTCAGGTCAGCCACTGGAAGTAGCGGATCAAGCGCGCTCGGACCGGCAGCTGGAGGCTGGCCCACGCGCGATCGGCCGTCAGGGCCTCGGCTGGCCTGCTTCGTGCCGCGAGCGCGAGACAACAGCGGTCTCCGAGCGAGAGCGACCGTTCCCCCGCCAGCGAACGCAATGTGCCGGCTAGCTTGGCATCGGTTTCCGAGGCCGGTTCGATGGTGACGCCTGCAGCGGCAAGGAGCTCACGGACACGCCTGCTGTGGATGCCAGCGCCGATGAGCTTTCCGATGACCTCGGCGAGTAGTTCGTCGACCAGCGAGCGCGCTTCTCGGGGACAGCGGTCGCCCCCGGTTCGAGCCCTGTGGAGGATGTCAGGCACGGTGCGAGGCACGGTGGCCAAGTGGCCAAGTGGCTATGGCTATGCTTATTGAGCGTACCGGGCAGGCTCGCAGGGCTCGGTGCTCGAGCGCAGGAGACCGCGAATCAAGATCGGCGGCGGAGCTCGGAACTGACGTGTGAAGCGGAAAGGAGCCATTGCCGGAGATGGAGCTGGTGTCCAGGCGACGCCTGGAGCTGTTCAGTGGAAGATCTCATCCTGGGCTTGCTGAGGAGATAGCGGGACATCTCAACGTTCCTCTTGGAGAGGTCTTCTTGAAGGAGTTCGCAAACGGCGAGATCCACTGCAGGTTTGCCCAGTCAGTACGGGGCGCCGACGTGTTCATCGTGCAGACGCACTGCGGGCCGGTCAACGACTCGATACTCGAGCACTTGATCATGATCGATGCAGCCAAGCGCGCCTCTGCGAAGAGGATCACGGCCGTCTGTCCCTACTACGGCTACTCGCGCCAGGATCGCAAGGCAACAGGCAGGGAGCCGATCACCTCCAAGCTCGTTGCCGACATGCTATCGGTCGCCGGCGTTGACCGTGTGGTCAGCGTCGACCTCCATTCGGGGCAGATTCAAGGCTTCTTCGACGTTCCCGTCGATCATCTGACCGCGATGCCGGTGCTCATTGACTATCTTAGAGCGAACGATCCCCAAGGGATGGTTGTCGTGGCGCCCGACGCCGGTCGGGTGAAGGTTGCAGAGCGCTTCAGCCAGAACCTTGGCACAGATCTCGCTCTTGTTCACAAGCGCCGTCCAAGGGGTACGGCAAATACCGTCGAAGCTCGGGAGGTTGTAGGAGAGGTCGTTGGTCGCCGGTGTGTCATCATCGATGACATGATCGACACTGCCGGCACGATCTGCGCGGCAGCAGACCTGCTCTCCGAGCGCGGGGCGACCGAGGTGTGGGCCATGGCCACTCATGGAGTGCTCTCGGACCCAGCTACCGATCGCCTGAAGGCCTCAGCGGTATCGCGCGTCGTGGTGACCAACACGCTGCCGATCCCTGAGCACAGAAGGATAGAGAAGATGGAGATCTTGTCGGTGGCGAGGATCATTGCCGATGCGATCGACGCGGTCTTCGAGGACACCTCTGTATCAAAGATCTTCGGCGGGGAGAACCTTGCCTGAGGCTGTCCGTGCCGGCCTGGCCGATCGAGCGTACTTTAGGCTATGGTAAATTCACATGCCCGACATTATCCTCAGAGCCGAGCCGCGTCTTGAGCTCGGTTCGCGCTCCAGTCGCCGCTCGCGAGCTCAAGGGAAGATCCCTGCTGTCATCTACGGCCATGGCCTGGACGCGGTAGCGGTGTTGGTCGACGGTCGGGAGTTGCAGCACGCGCTGTCCAGCGAAGCCGGGCTCAATGCTCTGCTTACCCTCGAGGTAGGTGAAGACCGCCACCTTAGCCTCGCGAGGGATCTGCAGAGGCACCCAATTCGCGGGAGCCTTCTCCACGTGGACTTCCAGATCGTACGGCGCGACGAGCAGGTCAGCTCGGAGGTGCCTGTGACGCTCGTCGGCGATGCGGTTGAGGTTCACAGGGCCGGCGGACTTGTCGAGCAGCAGATGTTCGTGACGTCGGTGAAGGCCGTCCCTGATCGGATTCCCCATGCGATCGAGGTCGACGTGAGCGCGATGGTCATTGGCGGCTCGATAAGAGCAGGTGACCTATCGGCACCAGAAGGGGTTCTGCTGGAGGCTGATCCCGATCTGGTCGTGGTTGTTGCGCAGCCGCCGGTCGTCGCCACCGCTGGAGAGGCTCAGGAGGCTGCACCCGAGGACTCCGGCGGAGGCGTCCCTGCGGCGGAAAGCGCTGATGTCTCAGGGGGATCTTCTGGCTCGGGCCGGGGGACCGGCGGCGCGAACGCGGGCTCGGAGAGCTAGCTGCTTCATCCTCACCGGCAGAGCGCTAGCGCTGACCTGCTGGTGGTCGGCCTGGGGAACCCGGGGCGCGACTATGAGGGCACACGCCATAACGTGGGAGCGGAGGCAGTCCTTGTGCTGGCGGGTCGCCACGGAGCCAGGATGTCACGGGAACGCAGCTCGCGTTCGCTGGTCGCGAAGGTGTCCTTGCACGAGCGCGCCACCGTTCTCGCGATCCCGCAGACCTGGATGAACGAGTGCGGCGCGGCGGTTCGCTTGCTCAGGAACCGGCACCTTGGAGGCGATCCTGCACGCGAGGGCGCCGACCGGGCTTCGAGCGCGAGTGATCTCCAGCTCGAGCGCTTGGTCGTTGTCCATGATGAGATGGATCTTCCCGTCGGCAGGGTGAAGGTGAAGCTCGGTGGCGGGATAGCTGGTCACAACGGCCTCAGGTCGATCAGGTCGCACCTTCACAGTGTGGAGTTCGCGCGTGTCAGGGTTGGGATCGGCAAGCCGCCGAATCCCGAACACGGCGCCGAGTACGTCCTGGCGCGACCTCCTATGAGGGAGAGGGACGGGTTGGATGCGGCTAAGGAAGCTGCGGCGGATGCCGTCGAGCTCGTCGTGGGAGAGGGTTTGGCAGCAGCGATGACGCTGTTCAACGCTGCCGGGCGCTGAAATCTCCCCTGCCATACGACATTCAGTGCTTGGTGCGCCGAGGTCTGGTATAACGGGTCTGAAGGAGGTCGGCATGAACGATGACGAGGCGCAAGCTGTCCCTGGGGGTCCACCTTTTGACCGGCGCCGCTTCCTGGCGGGAGCTATATCGCTCGGCGTCGCTGGCACGGTGCTCAGCGCATGTTCGTCGTCCAGCTCTCCAGAACCGATAGGCAAAGGTCCTGCCCGTTTACCGAATTTCCCACTTGGCGCCGCGGCGAGTGCGTCCTCAAAGCCTGTGCCTATAACGCTCTGGCACTCGATGACAAGCGCCAACCTCACCGCCCTC
>JAJYWA010000036.1 GCA_021791755.1 Actinomycetes bacterium
GAACGGCCGTACCTGGGCACTGGACTCTGCGGCGTCGCTTTCGACCTCGGCATCGCAGAACAACTACCTCACCGGCGTGTCGTGTGTGAGCACGAGCTTCTGCGTAGCTGTGGGTTACAACGTCAGCAGCACTGCAATCCAGAACCTCCTTCTCACCTGGAACGGCAGCACCTGGACACTGGACTCGTCTGCATCGCTGTCTCCGTCAGGGTCGCTGCACATCCACCTCAACGGCGTCTCGTGCGCCTCGGCGATCTTCTGCGTGGCCGCGGGCACATACAACAACGGCACTGCATCTTCCCAGAACCTCCTTCTCACCTGGAACGGGAGTACCTGGACACTGGACTCTGCAGCATCGCTTTCGCCCTCGGCCTCATCTACCAACGACCTCACCGGCGTGTCGTGTGTGAGCGCGAGCTTCTGCGTCGCTGCGGGCTACTACAACACCAGCACTGCGGCACAGAACCTGGTGCTGTCATATGCTGTGGCGCCCACCCCGCGGCCTGCTGCCAAGCAGGGGTATTGGTTCGCGGCAAGAGACGGGGGCATCTTCAGCTTCAACGCCCCCTTCTTCGGATCCATGGGTGGCAAGCACTTGAACGCCCCGATTGTGGGCATGGCCTCTACCCCGGACGGAAAGGGCTACTGGGAGGTGGCATCAGATGGGGGCATCTTCAGCTTTGGTGATGCGAAGTTCTACGGCTCTGTGGGCAACAAGCACCTCAACGCGCCGATAGTGGGCATGGCGGCTGACCCAGCGACCGGAGGATATTGGTTCGTAGCAAGAGACGGGGGCATCTTCAGCTTCAACGCCCCCTTCTACGGCTCGATGGGCGGCAAGCACGTGAACGCGCCGATAGTCGGCATCGCAGCCACCCCGGACGGAAAGGGCTACTGGGAGGTGGCCTCCGACGGGGGCATCTTCAGCTTTGGTGATGCGAAGTTCTACGGCTCTATGGGCAACAAGCACCTCAACGCGCCGATAGTGGGCATGGCGACTGACCCAGCGACCGGAGGATATTGGTTCGTAGCCTCCGACGGTGGCATCTTCAGCTTCAACGCGCCCTTCTATGGATCGATGGGAGGAAGACACCTCAACGCGCCGATAGTCGGCATGGCATCTACCTTGGACGGAAAGGGCTACTGGTTCGTAGCAAGAGACGGGGGCATCTTCAGCTTCGGCGATGCCAGGTTCTATGGCTCCGTGGGGGGAAAGCACCTGAACGCCCCAGTAATTGGCATGGCGGCCGCGTAGGGGTCCGTGGGAGATGTCAGTCCCAGCGCTGGCTAGTCAGCTCCGGCATTGGAAAGTCACCAACGTTTGCGGTGGCCAATGCGGCGCCCACGCCGAGCGCTGCCGCAGCGATTAGGCAGTCGGTTGGTGAAGGGCGTTCATCAGACGCCTCGCCTTGGGTTCCTCGCCTGGCGAGCTCCCGGCGCCAGGCGCCAGCACGAGCATCCTCGGTCACGCCCAGCGGAGCGAGGCGCGGACCCACGGCTCTGGTCCCCATGTCGTTGAGAACGAACCCATCCGGCGGGATCCTCGTCCCAGTCGTGGCCCTCATCAGCTATCTGTCCTATCGAATCCTCGATGGCGTCCCATCGTTGCTCGTCGTCAAGGCCTCGCCGGATCAACTCGGCGATGAACGAGCTCCGCCGGCCCGGCCCTACCCGGCGGTCCAGCTCTGTCACCAGCTCGTCCTCCAACGCTATGTGCAAGCGCATGGGCCCAGGATGGCTGGCGCAGGGGCGTCGATGAACGCCCGCAGTATACGGGCGACCTCTTGATGTCGCGCGAGGTGAGCCGCGTGCCCGGCGCCATCGATCAGCGCAAGCTGGGCGCCGGAGCCGATCTCGTCGACCATGCGAGCTGCGATGCGAGCGTACTTGTGGTCCCGCATGCCCGCGACGACTAGCACGGGCATGCGCAGCTCACCGAGCCGGCGCCACACCGGGTCGGTGACGCCGGCGCCAGCAAGTCGTAGGCTCGATGCGAGCCCGGCGCACGTGTTCTCAGCGAGCCGGCTTTCGAGTCGCGCGAGCGCGGGGTCGAGATCAGAGAACATTGGCCGGGATAGCCAGGTGTGGAGAAAGGACTTGAGGCGCGCTCGCTCGTCGGGGACATCGGCTGCGGTTGGGGGTGGCGACGGCGAGGTAGCGCCTCCAGGATCGAGGCTCTCTGCCAAAGCGTCGTCGGAGACCTTTCGCGCCGCTCGCTCTGCCGGGTCCTCGATCCCCGGCGAGGTGGAGATAAGCACGAGTCGCTCGACGAGGTGCGGGAACGAGAGGGCGAGCCGGAGGCAGTAGCGGCCGCCCATCGAGTAGCCGACGTAGGTTCCCTGCCCGGCTGCGTCGGCGAGGAGGCGGGCTCCACTCTCGATTCCGGCGTGTACAGCCGACGATTGTCCGTGCCCTGGTAGGTCGACCACGACGATCTCGTGTTCGCCTACCAGCTCGGATGCCATCTCATCCCACGAGCGCCCGGTCTGGGTGAAGCCGTGGACGAGCACGACACGTGATCCGCGTCCTAGGGTCGTGAGATGCAGACGTTCTGTGGTCTTCGCCTTGTCGGCGCTTGTGTCGATGTGAGCGTCCTTGGTGACGAGGAGATCCTTGCTTGCGCGGGGATCATTGCTTGCGCGGGGATCATTGCTTGCGCGGGGATTGACTTGAGCCAGCACAAGATATGAGCATACAGGCCGCGTTCGCAGCCACGCTGGTTGATGAGTGGGCACGGGCCGGGGTCCGCCATGCGATCATCTCTCCTGGGTCTCGCTCGACGCCGCTCGTGATCGCTTTGGCCCGCGAGGATGCGATCACGAAGCACGTACGCTTGGACGAGCGCTCCGCCGGTTTCTTTGCCCTCGGGACAGCCCTAGAGAGCGGCATGCCAGCCGTCGTGGTCGTGACCAGCGGCACCGCAGCGGCCGAGCTGCATGCCAGCGTCCTGGAGGCGTACCACGCCAGCGTCCCTATGATCGTGTGCACGGCCGACAGGCCACCGGAGCTTCACGGCGTCGGAGCGCCCCAGACCGTGGAGCAGGCCGGCCTCTTCGCCGAGGCGGTTCGCTGGTCTGCCGATCCGGGGGCGCCAGAGGGGGGGGCGAGTGGAACGTGGAGGTCATTGGCAGCGCGTGCTGTGCTGGAGGCGCTGGGGGGACCGTCAGGGCCGGGGCCCGTCCATCTCAACCTTGCATTTCGCGACCCGCTTGTCGAGCGCAGCGGTGTTGATGATGGCGCTGGTGATGATGGCAGGCGAGGGGATGGCAGGCGAGGGGATGGTGTCGAGATCGAAGGAGGCGCTGGCCGAGGCGGCTACGTCCAGCTCCCGGCGGGCCGACCCGGAGGAATGCCGTGGCACGTCAGTGAGCCGGCAGTCTCCAGGCGCGCTGGCTCGTCCCGTTCCCCTGGCTCGTCCGGCTCCTGGGCAAGGGATAGCACGGGCTTCGATCTCGACCCCAGCGTAGAGCGGGGTGTGATCATTGCAGGCGGTCGGTCGGGACCGCCGGGCGCTCTTGTGGAGCTGGCTGATGCGCTTGGATGGCCGTTGCTGGCAGATCCCTGCTCGGGGGCGCGCCTTGCTGGCCACAACGTCATCGCGTCCGCAGATACCCTGCTCAGGTCGAAGGCCTTTGCCGATGCGCACCAGCCGGAGGTTGTCTTACGCTTCGGTGATCCGTGGGCGTCGCGCACCGTGAACGAATGGATTGCAGTTCTCGGGTCAAAGGGGGTCGCGCAGTACCTAGTGGATCCGTCGTGGAGGTGGCGTGATTCCTCGCGCGCCGCGTCGGTCGTCATCGGCTCTGAGCCGGATAGTTTTTGCAATGCCCTGATGGACGCCGTTGCTGGCCAAGGCCAGGGCCGTGGCCGAGGCCAAGGCCCTGGCCGGGATGATGGCTCAGGCAGAGGTGAGGGTAAGGCTGCTGGCAGCGTGTCGAGCAGCTGGCTGGCAAGCTGGAAGGCGGCGGAGAGCGCTGCGCAGGAGACGATGGCCCGGCTCCTCGAGGAACATGACGAGCTTTCTGGCCCGGGTGTGGCTCGCTACCTAGTACGTGAGCTGGGCAGCGACCACTACCTTGTGGCAGCGTCTTCAATGGCGATCCGGAACATCGAGTGGTTCGGTCCAGCGGTTATCGATCCTCCGAGGGTCATCGCGAACAGAGGGGTGAACGGAATCGACGGCGTTCTTTCGACCGCACTAGGCGTAAGTGCGTCGGCCGAGGCCCGCAGGCCCGTCGTAGCGCTTCTTGGCGATCTTGCGTTCCTACACGACTGCTCGGCCCTTGCTGGAGTGGATGGCGCTGGAGTTGCGGGAAGTCCGGTGACCGTTGTGATCATCGATAATGCAGGTGGCGGCATTTTTTCGTTCCTTCCTCAAGCGGAGGTGCTGGATGAGGCTGAACTGCAGAGATTTTTCATCACGCCCCCTACGGTGGATGTGCGCGCTGTCGCTGCGGGGTTTGGGGCCAGAGTGATGTCCCCCACGAACATGCTGCAGTTCTCTGAGGCATTGGAGGAGGGTTGCCGCGGCAGCAGTCACGTCAGCAGTCACGCCAGGGGGAGCAGTCACGCCAGGGGGAGCAGCTTGTCGGTAGTGGTTGTGCGTGTTCCTCACCAGCGGGAGGTCGAGGTTCACAACGAGGTCGTGAGGAGCGTGGCTGGAAGGCTTGGCGAGTAACGTCACGTTCCGGCTGGTGCCCGCCTACGTGAAGGTGTTAGAGATATCAGGTGGAGACAACAGATGTGCTAGGATGTCGGCATGGACACGATCGGCATCATCAGGGAGGTCGAGAGCGACCCAGGGCTCAAGGCTGCTCTCCGCGCGGCCCTGCTTGAAGACGAGATATTGGAGTTGCCGTCACTAGTCGGAAAGCTCGTTGAGGCACGGAGGCCCGCATAGAAGAGCCCACAGCAGCGCATCAGCGCACGGAGGCAACGCTTCACGAGCTCATGGACACCGCCAATCGGCACTTCGATCGCCTGGAGGGCGGGCTCGGCAGCTTGCAGGGCAGCGAGTACGAGAGGCGTGCAGAGATCAATCTACAAGCGATTCTTTCCCACACGGGACCGGGTTTTCGCCGGGTGGTGAAGCCCGATACAGAATCGCTGATCGAGCTGTTCGATGCAGCCGTCGAGGACGGTCGCGTCACCGAGGACGACTGCAGAGACGCTCTTGATGCCAACATGATCGTCGAGGCCGAAAGGCGCGACACACACGAACGCGTCTACGTCGTAGCGGAGGCGTCTATCACAGTCGACGCTCGTGACGTCGAAAGCGCAGCGAAGAGCGCACGCGCGTTGTCAATGGCGACCGGCGTGCCTGCGATTCCCGTCGTGATCGGCCGTACGATACCAGACGAGCTACCGCTCGACTCTGTGCTCGCGGCCTTCTATGCGACTCGCCACGCCACCTGAGGCCCGAGGGGACGACGACAGCAGGGGGCCCTTGCAGGGAGCGCCAGCAGGGAGCGCCAGCAGGGAGCCCCGCGAGAACGGGGTCGGAGAAGAACATCGCTCGACGCGTCATACGCCGCGCCCATGCGTGCGATGACTGAACGGTTTCGGAACTGGCTGCAACCGTGGCAATCTGGTTGAATGGCAGATCTCTTCGAGGACTTGGAGCTCCGCGGCCTCGTACATCAGGTAAGCGATCCTGATCTGGCGCGGGCGCTGAGCGGCGAGCCACTGACCGCGTATGTGGGCTTCGACCCAACTGCTGACAGCCTCCACGTGGGCCATCTGCTGCAGGTTTGCCTGGTCCGGAGGCTTGCGAGGGCGGGGCATCGCACCTTGGTGGTCGTTGGCGGAGCGACCGGCCTCATCGGCGACCCGGGTGGCAAGGCCGAGGAGCGGGCCCTGCTGGCCGAGGAGTGTGTCGTGGAGAATGCAGCCGCTGTCCGACGCCAGCTCGAAACGTTGGTGGATCTCGATGGGGAGTGGGGCGCATCCAGCGGTCGCACGCTTCTCTTGGACAATATCTCCTGGCTTAGCTCACTCACCGCGGTCGGCTTCCTGCGAGACGTTGGCAAGCACTTCAGCGTGAACCAGATGATCGCCAAGGAGTCCGTACGCGAGCGGCTCCTGAGGCCTGAGAGGGGCATATCCTTCACGGAGCTCAGCTACATGCTTCTGCAGGCGTACGACTTCCTTCACCTGTTCGACACGTACGGGTGCCGCTTGCAGGTCGGCGCCAGCGATCAGTGGGGAAATATCACGATGGGGATCGATCTCATCCGGAAGCTACGGGGTGAGCGAGCCTGGGGGATGACGACGCCGCTCGTGCTCAAGGCCGATGGCGTCAAGTTCGGCAAGACCGAGCACGGCACGGTCTGGCTGGACAGGAACCGCACGAGTCCTTACCAGCTGTACCAGTTCTTTCTCCGTAGTGACGATTCAGTTGTGGGCAAGTACCTCCGGTACTTCACCTCGCTGTCGCTCGAGGAGATCGAAGAGCTGGACACGGCTTGCGCATCGAGGCCCGAGCGACGGGAGGCACAGCGTGCGCTTGCACGTAGCGTGTGCACATTGGTCCATGGGAAGGGGGAAACCGATGCCGCGGAACGGGCAGCTGCCGCGCTCTTCTCGGGTGAGCTTGCCGGGCTGGACGAGGTCACGCTGCTCGACGTCTTGAGCGACGCTCCGTCAGCTCGCATTGGTCGAGAGCAGGTGGTCACCTCGAAGCTGGGCATCCTGGACGCACTTGTCCAGGCCGGTCTTGCACGGTCTCGTTCCGATGCGCGCAGGACCCTGTTACAGGGTGGTGTGTACGTCAACAACAGGCGCCAAGAGGATCCCGAGCGTTTCCTTGGTCCGGCCGACCTCATTCATGATCGGTACGTGGTGTTGAGGAAGGGCAAGAAAGAGCAGTGCCTGGTGCAGGTTGGTGACTGACGGAGCTGATAGAGAAAGAGGCACGCGAGTTCCTGGGGCGGGCGCGGGAGCAGGCGGCCGGTGTAGCGGCCGGCTGGCTGGGTGACGCTCGTCAGGCCGGTGAGGCATGCCGGCCTATCAAGGCGTGCCGGACCGCCCATAGCTCTGGGGGCTCCACTTGTCGGCTTGCTTGCCGTTGCACTGTTCACAGCGGCGTGCGTTGCCGGCGCAGACATGACCGGATCTGCGGCTAGCAGGATGCAAGCCTGGGAGAAGGCCACTGGTGTCGCGAGCTCCAGCCGGGTGCTCCTGCGGGACGCCGCGAGGATCACGAAGCTGGCCAGCGGTCATGATCCGACGGCGATGAAGACTGCATGCCTCGTGCTGAGCAACGATGCAGAGGCTGCCAACACCGACCTGCCTACGCCGGACCACGTGGCGACGGTTGACCTCAACGACGCGTACCTGGACTATTACGCCGTCGCGGTCGATTGCTATCGCGACGCAGGTGATGCGGCTCGCAAAGCCTCGCTACAACGCGCTTTGGGTCTGCTGCGCTCTGCGAACGCTCGTCTTGTCGCTGCCGGCAGGCGGATGGCGGTCGTCGCCGCGTCGAGCGCATCCCGCCGCCGGCCGCAGACTACCGGTCTGCCGACGAAGGGTTAGCGGCGTCAGGGGGCGGTCGTGACGGGTGGCGGCGTCAGGGGGCGGTCGTGACGGGTGGCGGCGTCAGGGGGCGGTCGTGACGGTCACTGTGTTGGGCACGATCTCGACCCAGGTGTTCCCAGGTTGAAGAGCGATCGTCGAGCCGTCGGATGCCGTGAGGACGGTTGGCGAGGTTAGCGACGGTCTTTGCCACGTGCCTGAGATCGCGACGCCGTTCCTCACTACGGTCAGCGGTCCAGAGCCGAGCATGTGGGACACCACCTCGAGGCCTCCGAGCGAGTTCTCGACCCAGGGCCCGTAGGTGACTCGCACGCTCTGGATGACTATGTTTGCCGCCGATATCTGGGTTCCGTCGCTCAGCATCGCCGGGGTCGTGCCGTTGTAGTAACGCAGGTATTGGTGTGTTGTCGGATCGTAGTTCCACGTGACATCGGAGGCGTAGGAGAACGGCACATGAACGCTTGCCGCTGGTGTTCCTGACGGAACGGTGTTGGAGTACGTGAACAGCTGCGCAGGCGCAGTGGTGTTGCTCGTCTGAAGTCCCCAAAGGGCCGATGTGCTCGCGTACGTGTTGTATGGGGGCACCCGGTTGTAGTTGCGCTGGATCACCTGGCCGAGCCCGAGCATGTTCTCCTCGATGATCGGCGCGTTCTGGATGGCTGAGATCACCGGCGGAATGCCGCCCATGTTGGCGAGGATCGGGTCGCTAAGTTGCGAGAGGATGTCTACGTCGACCAGACGCGCCGAGCGGATCGGTCCCACCAGCGAGGCGCCATGGCACTGGAAGACCGCGACGAAACGGGTGATCCCTCCCTCTACCGGCTCTTCGAACACGATGTCAGCATGGTTGATGCCTGTTTGGGGCCTGGCCGCGGAGTAGTTGTCGACCTTGATCGCGAGAGCTGGTCTTGCCGGGATGGTTCCTCCCGGTGCAGGCTGCCCGGTCAACGGACATATGGCTCCGGTGTGTGATGTCGCTGTCGCAGGGGGCCCAGGCGGTCCAGGTAACGCAGCCACCTTGCCGGTGGTCTTCGTATGGGTGGATGCGACTTTCACCGCCACAACGATCAGCGCGGCGACCAACACGACGAACGTTACGAGTATGGCTATCCAGAGACGGCTGGAGGTGGATCGCGCTTCTCGCTGGCTCCGTCTCGACGGATGCGCCTGGGTCTCTTGCTCATGGTCCGATGGCATACTCGCAAGAGATTAGCCGTCCGACAGTGGCGAGAGGCAAGCAGGCTAGCGCTCGGTGTTCTGTGATCGGCGATCCCAGCTGTGACCTCTACAGAAATAAGTTGTTAGCTAACAATAAATGGTGATAGTATGGCTTCATGCATGGCTCGCAGGCGCTGACGGAGATTTTCAGGGCAAGCGGCCGGAAGGTTACGCCGCAGCGCCTCTGTGTCTTCAGGGCGCTCGAGGGTAACAGGAACCATCCCTCGGCGGAAGCGATCTATGTGGCAGCAAGGAGGGCAATGGAGACGATCTCGCTCAAGACCGTGTACCAGATCTTGAACGAGCTGGCCGAGATGGGAGAGATCCTGCCGCTTGACCTCGGAACCGGCACGACGCGTTTTGATCCGAACGTTGAGGTCCCGCACCACCATCTGGTGTGTCGTGGCTGTGGCAAAGTCGCTGATCTTGATGCCATTTTTCCCCAGCTTCAGGCACCGGTGGCGGCTGGCGACGGCTTTGTGGTGCAGAGCGCCGAGGTAATCTTCAGAGGTTTGTGCAGCGCCTGCCAGGTTCCTACCGGATGGCGATCGTCCTCTACTGAGGCGGGAAGGCCCACCGGTCAACCCGCAGGTGAACCTACCGGGCAAACCAGTCAGTCAGGCAGTCATCAACCATTAAGTAAGGCAGTCATCAGCAAGTCAGCAAGTCCGTAAGTCAGCAAGTCAGCAAGTCAGCAAGTCAACCGACCCAGCAAGGAGGAAGCACACTAGTGCCAGCATTAGAGAACACGAAGACCCACGAGAACCTGAAGGCGGCCTTTGCCGGCGAGAGCCAGGCCAACCGGAGGTACCTGTACTTTGCACAGAAGGCCGACGTAGAAGGTTACCCAGACGTAGCGGCGTTGTTTCGCTCGGTAGCAGAAGGTGAGACAGGGCACGCCTTCGGCCATTTCGACTTCCTCGCCGAGGTTGGGGACCCGGTGACGGGGGTGGATGTCGGGAGCACGGCGCAGAACCTGCACTCTGCGATCGAGGGCGAGACCTACGAGTACACCGAGATGTACCCCGGTTTCGCCGCCACGGCAAGGGGCGAGGGCTTCGATGAGATCTCAGAGTGGTTCGAGACTCTCGCGAAGGCCGAGAAGAGCCACGCGGGACGTTTCTCTCAAGGTCTCTCCTCGGTATCCTGACCAGCGATATCTCCGCTCATCGCAGGCCGGCGCGCCATGCTGGTCGGCGATGAGCGGAACGGCTCTTCGATCACAACGTGATCACTGGAGCATGGCTCTGCACGCGGGCATGGAGCGCCATGCGACGTGTTGAAGCTGTGCATGGCTTTGCTGTCAGCGTAAGGTTTGTACGAGGCTTCTTTACTTGACTACCACCTACGACCCAAGCGATGCCCGTTACCTCGATGATGCGGATCTTCGCGCCGAGATGACTCGTGTCTTCGACATCTGCCAGGGCTGCAGACTGTGCTTCAACCTGTGTCCAGCCTTTCCGACCTTGTTCGATGTTCTCGACACACTGGACGGTGATGCGTCGCGGATGTCCCCTGGACAGCAGGACAAGGTGGTGGACGAGTGCTACCAATGCAAGCTCTGCTACCTTAAGTGCCCCTACGTGCCGCCTCACGAGTGGGATCTTGACTTTCCGCGTATGATTGCTAGGGCATATGCAGTGAGGAACGCCGAGAGATCAGGCCGTGTGAAGGAGAGGCTTGCTGATCAATTCCTCGGCCGCACTGATCTTCTCGGGATGGCGTCCACTGCCGCTGCGCCCCTGGTCAATCGGCTTACATCGAAGCCAGGGTCGTTCCCGCGGCAGGTAATGGAGCGTGTCGTGGGCATAGCTGCACAGCGGCTGCTGCCCCCGTACGCGCGTCAGCGCTTCAGCACATGGTTCGCGAGGAGGACGGCAGCGATCATCGAAGATCGCCGGCGCGCAGTTGCAGTTTTTCCGACATGTTTCGTGGAGTACATGGACCCCTCGGTGGGCATCGACCTCGTGAAGGTCTATGAGCGGAACAGCTTCTCTTGTGAGCTGCCGAAAGGCGTGCGGTGCTGTGGCGCACCCTGGCTTCACGCTGGTGACATCAGCAGGCTGCAGAGCGCCGCGCGCCACAACGTGTCAGTCTTGGCTTCAGAGGTGCGGGCGGGCAAGGATGTGGTGGTGCCACAGCCTACTTGCGCCTATGTGATGCGTAAGGACTACCCGCGGTACTTGGCTGGCAGCGCATCAGGCGATCGGGATGGAGCCCAGATCGCCGCCGATGCAGAGCTGGTTGCCGAGCACACCTTCGATGCGTCGGAGTACTTGCTTCGTGAGCACAGATCTTCCGGAAGGCCGCTCGACACTACGTTCGGTCCGGCGGCGCCGGAGAAGGTGACGTACCATCTTTCCTGCCATACGCGTGCGCAGTCCATGGGGTATCCATCGCGGGACCTCCTGGCTCTCATGGGCACGAAGGTCGAGATGGTGCAGGGATGTGCGGGTATCGATGGCACCTGGGGGTATAGGGCAGAGAACTACGAACTTGCGAAGAAGGTAGCGCGCAAGCTCTGCCGTTCAATCGACGCGTCCGATGGCGATGTGCTCTGTGGTGATTGCCATCTTGCGAACGGGGCGTTGCTCGAGGAGACCGGACGCGCTCCGGTGCATCCTCTCCAGCTTCTGGCCCGGGCGTACGAGATTCCAGAAGAGCAGAACCCTTCGTGAGCGCTGGTGCGAGCATGGGCATGGGCATGGGCGATCCCGATGGCGTCGAAGCGGGCGATCGTGTGTCGCGTGGTGATGTCGAGGCGCGCGCTGTCGATGAGGTGCGTGCAGACGGTGACCGGCCACCACGATACGACCGCAGTGCAACGCATCGTGAGCTGACACTGGATGACATCGTCGATCTGAGGGCATACGAGCGCATGCGAGACGACGTACGCAGGCGCGTGATAGAGCTGAAGCGCATACGGCGTGTTCAGCTCGGCACGATGGTCTCTGTTGTCTTCGAGAATCGTGAGACGGTTCGCTTTCAGGTCCAGGAGATGGCAAGGGCCGAGCGGATGATGACCGATGCACAGATCCAAGGGGAGCTCGATGCGTACAACCCGCTGATCCCTAGACGCGGAGAGCTCTCGGCAAGCCTCTTCCTGGAGATGACGGCTGCCGAGGACTTGAGGGTGTGGCTTCCTCGCTTGGTGGGGATCGAAAGAGCGATCGAGCTGGTGATAGGGGCTGAGAGCGATACGCATCACGTAATGTCGGTACCGGAGGCTGAGCACGAGGCGGCGCTGACCCGTGAGAACATGACGGCTTCAGTTCACTACATCAAGTTCGAGCTCGGCACAGCGCTGGTCGACGCGTTCGCGGCCGGCCCGATCGTGCTGCAGTCGGTGCATCCGGAGTACCGAGCTGCCACGCCACTCGGCGAGGAGACCAAGGCCAGCCTTTTTCTCGACCTCCGGGACTCCTGAGCCAAGGCTGCTCGGAGAGCGAGCGACAGATCGCGACGGCGCTTGCGGCATCATGCAACGAAAACACTTGACCGTTGCCTTGTAATGTACTAATCAGTGTGAGATAGCTGACAGTTTACAGCTGGAAGCTTGTCGTTGACTGTGTTCAGTCGGCGGCGGTTGATGATCGGCGGCTGAGGGGTAGCTGGCCGAACGATAGACAGGTGAGCGGTACGAGTGGCTGAGCCTGAAGGTGTAGTGACTATTGGGCAATCGCGACTGAGAGGTTTGAAATGACCGATGTGACGCCAGGTGAGGGTACGCCAGAAGAAGCAACACAAGGACGCCCGGCCGCAGATGGTGGCCAGCCAGCTGCTATTCCGGCCCAACCGCCACAGCCGGGACAGGGTTTCCCACCGGCTCCGCCAGGCGGGCAGCAGCTTTACGGCGCGCAGCAGCCGCCACCGCCACAGCCGGGACAGGGTTTCCCACCGGCTCCGCCAGGCGGGCAGCAGCTTTACGGCGCGCAGCAGCCTCCGCCTCCGCCGGGACAGGGTTTCCCTCCTCCGGCCGGGCAGCAGCCTTTTGGCGCGCAGCCTCCGCCCCCGCCAGGTCAGGGTTTCCCACCGCCCCCGCCAGGGCAGGGTTTCCCTCCTCCGGCCGGGCAGCAGCCTTACGGCGCGCAGCCTCCGCCTCCGCCTCCGCCGGGACAGGGTTTCCCTCCGCCGGGCGGTCAGCCCTGGGGAATGAGCGCGAGCCCCGTCGATGTGCTGGGTCGACCGCTTGCAGAGTGGTGGAAGAGGCTTGTCGCGATTGTCATCGACGGTGTGATCGTGACAATCCCGTCCTTGATCATAATCATTATCATTGCCGTCATCACCGCGTCGTCGCCCAGCTGCGTCAATGATCCCTACGCCCCCTCTGGCCAGTTGTGCTCGTCAACAAGCGCAGGGCTTGGGACGCTAGTTCTCTTTTTCCTCTGGATGTTCCTGCCGGGAGTGATCTTCGTTCTTTACACGGGCATTATGGAAGGTCGCGAGTCCGGCCAGACCCTCGGGAAGATGATGATGCATATTTGCGTGCGCGATGCTGACACGGGCGGACCCATTCCGGTGGGTCGTGGCCTACTTCGCCGGGTCATCTATGTGGTCTTGTGGATTGTGTTCTATATTCCAGGGATACTCAACTGCTTGTCGCCACTGTGGGATCCAAAGCGTCAGGCTTGGCATGATCACGCGGCGAACACTGTTGTGATCGACGCTACCTGATCGGTCCAGCTGGTTCGTTCGTGCAACGGTGAGGTCTACGGGGGGCGTTCTTGCGACGTCGTCCTTATTTCCTGCTCCCTCTAGACGAACATGACATTCTTGGTCCATACTGGTAGAAGTGCACGCCAGCGCGGCGCGGATCGCGAGTTTCGTGACGGGCGGACGTTGCGCCGTGCGGGCGCTGCCGGTTCAGGGGGTTCCCTGGATGCTGCGTTGCAGGCTACAGGACGTAAGGCTGCACCCAGAGCGCCTGCGCCGGGTGGGTTGAGATGCTTGAGGGCACGTTAGCCATCCATGGCATGAAATGATCATTGTGCGGGGATTTAGGCCTTTGGCCAGATGAGACCAGCTGAGAGAAGAGGAAACAAGAAACTATGAACGCGACTTGGCGCCAGCGGGCGGCCTGCCTTGGCATCGACGCGGCCGTGTTCTACCCTGTCTCGGATGAAGAGGCTGGACCGGCAAAGAGCATCTGCGCGGAGTGCCCGGTACGCCAGCCCTGCCTCGAGTACGCGCTCGTGAACCGTGAGCGCGACGGCGTCTGGGGTGGGGCCACGGAACGTGAGCGGCGCCGGATGCTGCGTCAGCGACGCAAGTCCGCCTGAACAGGTTGGCATCGGTAGCGTTTCGGGCGCGCGAGCGTTCTTGGGGAACGCCGTGAGGGAGCGCAAGTGAGCACTGGGCCCGAGCTGTTCGAAGAGCTTGGTGGTTGGACGGGGATTATTGGCCGGCTGGTGGTGGGGGAGAGCTTGAGCGCTCGGGAGACGGCCGCGGCTTGCGCGGAGATCCTGCGTGGTGGTGCGACGCCGGCCCAGATCGCCGCGTATGCCGTTGCGCTTCGGTCCAAGGGTGAGACGGTCGACGAGATGACCGGGATGTTGGACGCGATGTACCAATTCGCCGAGCCTTTGGAGTTTGCAGAACCAGACCTCGATGGTCCGGTGGTAGACACGTGCGGCACCGGCGGAGACAGGAGCGGCAGCATCAACGTCTCGACCGTCGCAGCGTTCATTGCGGCTGGGGCAGGCGCAATTGTCTGCAAGCATGGCGGGCGGGCAGCGTCGTCGCGGGCGGGATCAGCCGACGTCTTGGAGGAGCTGGGCGTGGTGATCGATCTCGGCCCAGAAGGGGTGCTCCGATGCATGCACGAGGTCGGTATGGGCTTTTGCTTCGCGCCGAGGTTCCATCCGGCGATGCGCAACGCGGCGCCGGTCCGGCGGGAGCTGGGCATACCAACCATTTTCAACTACCTAGGTCCGCTTGCGAACCCATGCCACGTCCGCCGGCAGGTCATCGGCGTCAGCGACGCCTCGATGGCGCCGAAGATGATCGGTGTTCTGCAGAGGAGTCGCTGCGTGAGAGCCATGGTCGTCCATGGTGACGACGGGCTCGACGAGATCACCACCACGGCCCGGACCACGGTGATGGACCTTCGGGCGGCTCCAGTTAGCGATGGTGTTGGCGGTGATGGCGAAGGCGTCCGGGTCGGCGGTGGCGGTGGCGACGTCCACGTCGATGGTGACGATGGCGGCGACAGCGAACGGGCGCGCGCAGCCGTTGAGACGTGGAGCCTGCGCCCTGACGACGTGGGCATACCGGTATCGCAGCCAAGTGAGCTGGTGGGTGGCGACGCGGCAGAGAATGCTCGCCTGCTCAGAATGGTCCTCGATGGTGGCCAGGGCGCTCTTCGGGACATCTCGGTCCTGAACGCTGCGGCCGCGATCGTCGTTGCAGGCCTTGTGGAGGATCTCGAGAGCGGCACTGCGATGGCCAGGGAGTCAGTGGACTCGGGCAGAGCACGGAGAGTGCTCGATCGCCTGGTGGAGGTGTCCCAGGAGGTTCGATCTCAAGGTTGAGAGCTGGCATTGGGCTTGCGGTTCTTTTGGATCCGAAGATGTCTAGCGGGCTAGCGTGAACAGGTGACGACGGTTCGCTATCAGTGCAGAGCGTGCGGCAACCTGACCCGTTTCGACGTGGTGATCTCACGGCGCACGAAAGTTTTCTACCATTACAGCGTTGGCGGAGAGCTGACCATAGAGGATGAGGAGATCCTGTTCGAGGAGGTTGAAGAGGTCTCCTGCCGCTGGTGTGGTAATGGTGGCATGGTTGATCAGGTCGAGGAGGGGGGCTTGGCGAGCTCAGCGCCGCCGGTGCCTGAACCGTCGCCTGAGCGGGCCTGAGGTCGCGGTGTCATAGCCGTGAGGCATGATGCGCCCATGGTTACCAATATGCAGATATCGATCGACTGTGATGCGTGCATCATGGCTGGGACCGAGGCGTGCGACGACTGCGTCGTCAGCTACATCGTGAACCGTGACACGGGCAGTTGCATGATCATGGATCTGGATGAAGTGCGCGCGGTGCGCTTGTTGGCTGATAGCGGGCTTGCGCCGGGGCTCAGGTATGTGCCGGACGCTTGTTGAGCTCGTCGACGACCGCTGAAGCGCCTCGGCGCGGAGAACAGGCTGTTCGACGAGGTACTGCGATGGAGGTCCTGGCCGCAACGGTACGCGAGGTCGGCCTGAGCTCGGGTCTCGACGTGGTGGGCATCACCGACGCCGGGCCGTTCCTGTCGGCCAGGCATGACCTCGAGGAGCGAAAGTCGAAGGGACTGCATGCGGGCATGTGTTTCACCTTCGGTTCTCCAGAGCGCTCCACCGATCCGGGAATATCTCTGCCCGGGGCACGGTCGCTCATCGTAGGCGCTCGATTCTACGGGGATCGAGGAGGGATGCAGCCGAGGCACGGGCATTGTGGCGTGGATGAGAGCGGGAAGAGTGGTGAGCCGATGGCGCTCGGTGGCGGCGAGCCGTCGGCGTCGGGGCGTGTGGCACAGTACTCCTGGCGGGACCAGTACTCGTTGGTTCGACGCGGATTGACGTGTATAGGTGAAGCGCTGTCTGCGAGCGGCTATACGGGGCTCGTGCTCGTAGACGACAACCGCCTGGTAGACAAGCCAGCAGCTGTGCGGGCGGGCATCGGCTTTTTCGGAAAGAACACCCTCCTGCTCGTGCCCGGACGAGGCTCTCGGTTTGTCATCGGCAGTGTGGTCACGGACGCGGCGCTGCCGTTGGACGAGCAACGCGTGGATCGCGGATGTGGAAGCTGCACGCGGTGTATGACCGCGTGTCCGACCGGGGCGCTGATCGCTCCCGGAGTGCTCGACGCGCGCAGATGCCTCGCCTGGCTTCTCCAGGCTCCAGGTCCGTTTCCACTCGAGCACCGGGCCGCGCTGGAAAGGCGCGTGTACGGCTGTGATGCATGCCAGGATGCGTGCCCGGTGAACAGGCGGGCGGATAGAGATGACGGGCAGGTGCCGGTTAGCCGAGATGCGGCGCAGGTGGCGGACCGAGGTGACGAGCAGGTGGTGGATCTGGAATGGATCATCGGAGCCAGTGACGAAGAGATACTCGCCAGGTTCTCGAGGTGGTACATTCCGCGGCGCCAGGCGCGCTACGTGCGCCGAAATGCCTTGGTAGCACTTGGGAATTCGCATGGCGCACCCTCTCGCGTAACAGGCCGCGCTCTGCTCAGAGCACTGGCGGACCCTGATCCGCTCATCCAGGAGCACGCTGTCTGGGCAGCGCGCCGGCTCGGACGCCAGGATCTCCTGAGCACGGTGGCCCGGAGTGCGCCACGGCGGATGGAGCGCACCCCAGGTGCGCGGCAGGCCGATCCTGGCACTGGATGAGGAGCGCCTACGCTGTCCCATCTTCTTGTCACAAATGACTTTCCTCCGAAGGTCGGCGGGATCCAGTCCTACCTCTGGGAGCTCTGGCGGCGGATGCCGCCGGAAACCTTTACCGTGGTGACGCTCGCACACCCGGGAGCCGAACAGTTCGATGGAGGCCAGACGTTTCGGGTCGAGAGGATTGGTGGGCGGATGCTGCTCCCGGTTCCGACAGTGCTGCGGCGCGTGGTGGATCTTGCGCGTGAGGTCGCTGCTGACCTGGTTGTGTTGGATCCGGCCCTTCCGCTCGGCTTGATCGGTCCCCGCTTGGCGCGCAGCGGTTTCCCGTATGGGGTTGTACTACACGGAGCGGAGGTCGCTGTGCCAGGGCGGCTTCCTCTCCTTCGAGAGTCTCTTGGCTACGTCCTTCGACATGCGGACCTCGCAGTGTGCGCTGGTGGTTATCCGGAGGCCGAGGCCGTTCGAGTGGCAGGCAATAAGATGCCCAGGGTGGCCAGCATCCCGCCGGGGGTGGACGTGGAGCGCTTCGTGCCCCTCGACGAGGCGCAGCGCACGGCGGCGAGGAGACGCTTTGGCGTGGCTGCCGAGGATCGGGTCATTGTGAGCGTGAGTCGTATCGTGCCGAGAAAGGGCATGGACGTGCTGGTGGACGCCGCCGCACTGCTGCGGCACGACTATCCGGGGCTCAAGCTCCTCATCGGCGGAGAAGGCCGGGACCGGCGCCGTCTCGAAGCCCGGGCGCAGGCTAGGCACTCGCCTGCCCGCTTCCTTGGTAAAGTCTCCAATGAGGACTTGGCGGCGCTCTACGGATGCGCCGACGTGTTCGTCATGGCGTGCCGGCAGAGATGGGGCGCGCTCGAGCAGGAGGGTTTTGGCATTGTGTTCCTCGAAGCGGCAGCTACCGGTGTGCCCCAGATCGCTGGCCGATCTGGGGGTGCTCACGAGGCCGTTCTCGATGGATCGACCGGGTTCGTGCTCGATCACCCCGAGGACCCGTCGGAGCTGGCTCGCCTTATCCGTGTGCTCCTCGACGACGAGGCACTACGGTGTCGTATGGGAACGGCTGCACGGGAGCGTGCGGTGAACGTCTTTGACTACGGCGTGCTGGCCAGGCGTCTTGCTCGAGCATTGGACGGATTGCCCGGGTGAGGTGCGGACGTGCCCTGGCGGGGGTTAGAGCAAGAGGCGTGGGCGATAGATGAAGGATGGACATTGGCTGAACAGGTTACCGAGCAGATAGTTGTTCGGGCGCCGCTCAAGCGTTGCTACGAGGTGGCTAGCCAGATCGACAGCTACGTTGAGTGGGTGCCTCATATGCGAGAGGCCGAGGTGCTCGATCGCGACAGGAAAAAACGTCCGAAAAAGGTAGTCTTCAAGGTCGGGGCCTTTGGCAGGAGCACCAGCTACACGCTCGAGTACAACTACTCGAACGCCCCGCGTGAGCTCTCGTGGGTGCACGTGGATGGGGATCTCCTTAGCAAGCTGGACGGCAGCTATTCCTTCGACGAGCTCTCTGATGGCTCCACCGAGGTCACGTACCGGCTCGTGGCGGAGCTCAAGGTTCCGCTGCCCGGCTTCGTGAAGAAGCGAGCCGAAAGCCTGGTGATGCACGCTGCCCTCTCGGAGTTCAAGGCTCGAGCTGAAGCGGAGACGTGATGTTCATTGGTGCGGGGTCGTGCTGGTGAGGTCGCGCTGAAGGTCGGGGTCGTGCTCCCTCAGTTCAGGGAGAGCGCCGCCGCGGCATTGAAGGTTGCGCTGGAGGCTGAAGCAAATGGCTTGGATGGTGTATTCGTCTACGATCACCTCTGGATGCCCGGCGTTCCCGGGACCCCGGCCCTCTCCTCCTTTCCCCTCCTCGGAGCCGTTGCCGCCGTTACGAAGAAGCTTCACCTCGGTCCATTGGTCGCCCGGATCGGCTTGGTGCCTGATCGGGTGCTTGTTGAGGAGATGGGTACATTGGCATGGATTGCGCCGGGACGGGTGGTGGCGGGGCTCGGCGCCGGCGACAGCACAGGGGAAGCCGAGCAACGGGCGCACGGAATCGCCATCATGGACTGGAATGGTCGTCTGAGATCCCTCGCAAAGTGCTCGCGTGAGCTGGCTGCCCTAGGTATACCCGTGTGGATCGGCACGCGATCGGCACGCACGGTCGAGAAGGCGCGCTCGCTGGGTGCGGCCGTGAACCTGTGGAAAGCAAGCCCAGCTCAGGTGCGCGAGGTTGCGGCCTCGGGTGAGGTGACCTGGGCCGGACCCGTCGGGCGGGAGCCGGGTGCAGTGCGTCGTGTGCTCGACTCCATCCAAGGCGCTGGCGCTACCTGGGCTGTCCTCTTGAGATCGGATGATCGTTACCGTGGCCGAGGCGCAGGTGCAAGCGTGGCTGGCGGGGCTGGCGACCGTGACGCAGGCGCGGCTGGGACGGCTGGTACTGCTGGCGCGGCTGGTACTGCTGGCGCGGCTGGCTTGCCTGAGGACCCGGGCGCAGGTGCTGCGACTGCTGGGAGTGGTGTCTTGGCAGACGATCTCCGCTTCGTCGCCGAGGTGGCGGACGTACTTCGCGGAGGCTCTTAGGCTCGCCGAGGTGATGCGAGCGACGGGCGAGCGACGGGCGAGCGCCGGGCAGTTGGCGGTCTTGTGAGCCCGTGAGTTGAGCGGTGTGCGGTGAGGTCGCAGGTTGTCACCTGCGATGAGCGATACTCTTGAGGAATGGAGTTTCGCCGGATCAATGGATTGCCGCCGTACGTGTTCGCCGCGATTGATCAGATGAAGCTCGAAGCACGCAGGGCAGGTCGTGACGTCATCGATCTCGGCTTCGGCAACCCAGACATCCCCTCGCCGCCGATTGCCGTCGAGAAGCTAGCCGAAGCGGCGAGGAACCCGCGCAATCACCGGTACTCTGCCAGCCGCGGCATACCCAAGCTTCGCCTTGCCGTTGCGGATCTCTACGACAGGCGTTTTGGGGTGCAGTTGGACCCCGACACAGAGGTCGTGACGACGATTGGCGCGAAAGAGGGGCTGTCCCATGTGATGTGGGTGCTGCTCGGGCCTGGAGACTCGGTGCTCGTACCATCTCCCTCGTACCCTATTCACATCTACGCGCCGCTCTTCGCCGGCGCTGAGGTGCGCCAGGTCCGCCTGGGTGTCTCGGCTACAGGGGACTCCGAAGTCAGCAAGGGAGAGGAGTTCTTCGGGAACCTGGTTGATGCGTGGGAGTCGGCTTGGCCCAAGCCCCGAGTGATTGTCATCTCGTTCCCGCACAACCCGACTACTGCTTGCGTTGATCTGGAGTGGATGTCGAGGATCGTTTCGTTTGCGAGGGAGCACGAGATCGTGGTGGTGCATGACTTTGCGTACGCTGACATCGGCTTTGACGGCTTCAAGCCGCCTTCGATCTTGCAGGTTCCTGGAGCGAAGGATGTCGCGGTGGAGCTCTACACGCTGACCAAGGGGTTCTCGATGGCGGGATGGCGCGTTGCGTTCATGGTTGGAAACCGAGAGGTGGTAGCGGCCCTTACAAAGCTGAAGAGCTATCTGGACTATGGCACCTTCCAGCCGATACAGATCGCAGCGATCGTTACGATGAACGAGGCGTCCGAGTACCCGCTGGAGGTCAACGCCTGCTATCAGGCGCGCAGGGATGCTCTTTGCGGGGGTCTCCAAAGGATTGGCTGGGAAGTACCGCCGCCGATGGGCACGATGTTCGTGTGGGCGCCGATCCCGGAGCCGTATCGTGAGATGGGTTCCCTGGAGTTCGCAAAGTTCCTGGTTGCCGAGGCTGACGTTGCATGCTCGCCTGGCATCGGGTTCGGACCGGGCGGCGATGCCTACGTGCGTTTTGCTCTTATCGAGAACGAGCAGCGAACCCTTCAGGCGACGAGAAGCCTCAAGCGCACCCTCACAAAGCTCTGACGCCCTCGCGGGCTATTTGCGAGTAGCCCGGTAGGTCGTCTTCTGGCTCTTCAGGTGTCTCGGATATCTCGGATATCAACGGTCATGCATCTTGTTTCCTCGTTCAACTGGGCTTGATGTACGCCGGAGGACCTGCGGAGATCCCCTTGAACTGAGCCACGGCTGACGAGAGTCCTGATGCTCCCTCGTGGAGCGAGAGGATGTCACCGTGAAGAGAAAGCACCACACCCCCGAACAGATCGTTCGCAAGCTCGCCGAGG
>JAJYWA010000166.1 GCA_021791755.1 Actinomycetes bacterium
CGAGATGGTCATCGGGCGCCGCCGGGCCGCTTTGGATGCTGAGGCACAGGCCCATCCAGAGCGCTTCACCAGGCGGCCAGCTCCCCATCGCATCCCGGAGAAGGCCTGGATCAACCGACCAACCATCCAAAACGCGTAGATATTCGGCAAACACCTATTGAGAGGTTCCGCCCTTCTTGCCCATTGGCATCTTGCCACGCGCACCCAACGCCGGCCTGTGGTAGCCCGGTAAGCCGAGAGGCTTACGCCGGGTTCTGCGAGAGTGGGAGGGGCAGTTCCCTCGCGCCACTCACCTGAGTCCCCGGGCGACTGCCCGGTCTATCAGGCGCCATGCCTCGTCCCAGCTGAGACGCAGCAGCCGGGCGGCGCCCTCGACGTCGCACTCTTTCAAGACGTCAATGGCGAGACGCTCCAACAGTATGGTGAAGCGGCTCATCGGCTCGGCCCACGCCAGAGCTGCCTGGCGTACCCCGTGGGTGGGGCACTCCACGCGTGGAGGCCGGGCGTGCAGGCAGGTCAGAAAGGCGCAGCCGTCGAGATGGCGCCAGGCCCGTTCCTCCGCGTGGTCGTAGACAGCCAGATCGGCGCCGCACTCGGGACATCCGAAGCGCGTCCGCTTCGGATGCTCAGCCCACACGTCGACCCGTCCTCCGTCGACGGAGAGCTCTACCCGGCTCGGCTCCCAGGGGGCGCGACGAGTCCCAACAGGTGGCGGTAGAGCTCAGTGTCACGCATCACACCATCGTCGCGAACACCCTCCAGATCGAGCTACCGAACATCAGTTCGAGCAACTTACCCGCTGAAAACCCGGAAGCGCCATTTGCTCGAGGCTGGGCTATGGACTTGGCTGACCGGGTTCGAAGGGGCGTAGTGGACCACACCTGGCACCGTATGCGCTGCCTAATTCTCCCTCCTCAGAGGTCGGGGAGGAAGGCGGCGAGCGAGAGGTCGGTTGGCCGGTAGCGACCGGGCGTGACGTTGAGGGATGAGCACGATCGAGCGCTCGCTCCTTGATCGACAAGTTACCGCGAAGGTAGGCACGGGCATTGGTCGAGCTGCGAGCGCAACGGACGGCTTGTGCACGCGTTGGCGAAGTGCAGCGGCCTACTTGCGTCGAGGCTATTGAGCTGGGAAGAAGTGAGCCGGGCTGTCACCTTCATGGTGGATGTGGCCGTGGTTCTCCAGGATGACGAGGTGCGCTAAGGTCTCGCCGTTCGCAGCTCGCTGCATGAACGATGGTATGGTGTCCCACGGTCTGGACCAGGTGAGCGACAGCGTCGCCTCCCACGCGGTGATCCCTGGCTTGTCCGCGACGACTTTTTCGATCTCAGCTAGGCGCGCTGCATGATGAGCGATGATCTCCTCGACGCGCCCCAGCAGGTCGGCGAACCGGTACTCGTGGGCGGGTAGGACTTCGTTGACCTCGAGGTAGGCGAGGCGCAGTAGCGCTTGGAGGTAGTCACCGAGAGGGTTCAGTTGCTGCTGCGTGTGCACTGCAACGTTCGGAGTGATGCGCGCCAGGATGTGGTCGCCGGAGAAGAGAAGCTTCCGGGATTCGCTATAGAAGCAGATATGGCCTGGTGAATGTCCTGGCGTCCAGATGACGTCCAGGTCCCAGCCCTTGAGAGCTGGCCGGTCACCGTGCTCCAAGAGGACATCGGGGGCTGCCATGGACACTTGAGAGATGATCGCCATGGACGCGAGGTTGAGCTCAGGCTGGCTGTCCTCGGGAACACCCGAGTACTTGAGGAGCTCCAGCATCTTCTCGAGCAGGCCGCTCGTGTCTGCGTAGCGCGCTTGAAGGATCGCGGCATCAGCGGGGTGCAGCGCGATGGTAGCCCCAGACGCCTCCCTGATCCGTCCAGCCAAGCCGTAGTGGTCTGGGTGGATGTGGGTGACGAGGACAGAGGTCACGTCTGCGATGCTGCCTCCTGCCTCGGCCAGTCCGGCCTGGAGCGCATCCCATGCATCTGCTGTGTTCCAGCCAGCGTCGATCAAGGCCACGCCGTCATCCAGCTCCAGAAGGTAGACGAGTACGTATCGGAGGGGGTTGTTCGGTATCGGCACGGGGATGGACCACACGCCGGGCCAGACGTTCTCTATTGGAGGCAGGACGTTTAGATCCCAAGCTTTCTTCTGCGCCGTTCCCGTCACCTGTACCACAAGATCCACCGTAGGCGGAGCTGCGTTGCGCGCGCCAGGCGCCGGCCTCGGTCAGCCTGGGCAAATCCCACGCTGATTGCATCTCGTGCTGTACTCTCGACAGTGCAGGGCGCGAACCGTGGCGCCCGGCGCCGGCCGGCCGCCTGGCGGCGAGCGGCAAAAGTCTTTGCGAGCATTAGGGAGAAGGAACTGGGCGATGAGGATACTGCGAGAGCGGAAGGCCGGATGGGTAGTGTGCGCCGTGGTGGGCAGCGTGCTGTTGGCGGCGTGGCCCTCGCTGGAGCCTGCCTATGCTGTGTCGCTTCGAGGCGCGCCCGTTGGTTCCGGCAGGTCAACAAGAACGACCAGCGCGGCAAGCTCCCGTGAACAGCAACTGGCGACGGGCATGCCGGCTGGAGCCGTTGGAAAGCTGGGAGCACTCCGCCTGGCTCCGGCAGCAAGGTCGGGATCGAAGATTTTCCCTGTGGGTGTGTCATGTCGCGGCATGTCGTTTTGCGTCGCTGTCGCTGGCGGGAATGTCTATTACTCGACGAGCAACCCTGCGGGCGCCAGTTGGTCAAATGCTCAGAAGGTCGATCCCGCGGGGAGCCTTGACTCGGTGTCTTGTCCGAGCACCACATTCTGCGTCGCGGTCGACCTGGCTGGAAATGTGTTCGAGTACGCTGGGAACAACGTGTGGGAGGAGCTGACCGGCATCGCGACAAACGGGTTCGTTGCCATCTCGTGCGCCAGCACGGCGTTTTGCATGGCGATCGATGGTGACAATCTTCCCTGGTCCTATGTAAACGGAACGTGGAGCGCCTTCGCGACCCCGCTCGACAGTGGCAGCTCAGCGTCGCCTATTTCGTCGATCTCGTGTCCGAGCGCTGTTTTCTGCATGGCCGTCAACGCGGCCGGCCAGGCATTTGCTTACAGGGGAGGTTCTTGGACGCCTCCGGTCACGGCAGCGAACAGTCCCTTGAACGATGTGTCTTGCGCCACCGCGTCCTTCTGTGTCGCAGTCCAAGACTCGGGGCCCGCAGTTGTCTACCTCGGTAACGGCTGGTCCAAGACCGGGTCTGCGGATCCGTACGCTATGACAGCCGTCTCCTGCGCTGGGATGTGGTCGTGTCTCGCGGGCGACGCGTCAGGGGACGTGCTGCGTTTCGACGGAACTTGGTCGCCTCCAATCGATCTTGCTCAGACATTCGAGTTCCTCGCGATGTCTTGCCCCGCGACCACATGGTGCATTGGCCTGGCCTATGACGGAGCGACATCCAGCGTGAACATATACGCGATCAAGGTCCTGGCTCCGGTCTCGGGCTACTGGGAGGCAGCCTCCGACGGCGGGCTCTTCAGCTTCGGTAACGCCGCGTTCTACGGCTCCATGGGCGGAAAGCATCTCAACGCGCCGATAGTCGGCATGGCTGCGACCCCGGGCGCCAAGGGTTACTGGGAGGTGGCCTCCGACGGCGGGCTCTTCAGCTTCGGCAACGCCACGTTCTACGGCTCGATGGGCGGTAGACACCTCAACAAGCCAATAGTCGCTATCGCAGCCACCCCTGACGGCAAGGGCTACTGGGAGGTAGCCTCCGACGGCGGGCTGTTCAGCTTCGGGGATGCGAAGTTCTACGGATCGATGGGCGGCAAGCACTTGAACGCCCCGATCGTGGGCATCGCAGCCACCCCTGACGGCAAGGGCTACTGGGAGGTAGCCTCCGACGGCGGGCTGTTCAGCTTCGGCGACGCGAAGTTCTACGGGTCGATGGG
>JAJYWA010000167.1 GCA_021791755.1 Actinomycetes bacterium
GATCTTGGCCAGCATCGGGTCGTACCAGGCCGAGACCTCGGCGCCGTCTTCGACTCCCGAGTCGACGCGCAGCGTCGTGCCTTGCTGGGGTAGCGCGGTGGGCGGGTTCGATGTGCCGGGCGCCTTGAAGCGGAAACGTTGTAGAGTGCCCGAGCTCGCCGACCACCCCGAGCGCGGGTCCTCTGCGTACAGCCGGGCTTCGATCGCGTGACCGGACATTCTTGCGTTCAGAGCCTCTTGCGGGAGCGGCTGGCCATCTGCGACGAGGAGCTGAAGCCGTACTAGGTCGAGACCGCAGACGAGCTCGGTCACGGGGTGCTCGACCTGTAGGCGGGTGTTCATCTCCAGGAAGAAAAGGTCCCCTTGCTCGGAGAGGAGCATCTCCACTGTGCCCGCTCCTAAGTAGCCGATGGCTCTGGTGGCAGCGACTGCGATATCGCCCATCCGGTTCCTGAGCTCCTCATCGACCGTCGGTGAGGGGGCCTCCTCGATGATCTTTTGATGTCTGCGCTGGATGGAGCACTCCCGCTCGAACAGGTGCACCACGTTCCCATGCTTGTCTGCGAAGACCTGGACCTCCACATGGTGGGCTGGCTGCAGGCACCGTTCGAGGAAGACGCTTGGATCGCCGAAGGCAGATGACGCCTCTCTGGCGGCCGAGGCAAGCGCCTCCAGAAGCCCAGCGCGGGATTCCACGAGGCGCATCCCGCGGCCCCCTCCCCCGTAAGTCGCCTTTACGAGTATTGGCCAACCGATCTCGTCAGCTTTTTCGAGCAGCTTCTCGCGAGACGTCTCGTCTGGCCCATGGCCCGATGTGTGCTGAGTGGGTTGGGTGTTCGAGCTCGCACCTGCACCTGCGCTGATGGTCGCTTGGGGTACCTTCACGCTTGGGAGTACGGGGACGCCAGCGGCGGACATGAGCTCTTTTGCCCTTGTCTTCGAAGCCATGGCTTCCATGGCTTCAGGGGGCGGACCGACGAAGGTGATCCCGGAGTCTATGCAGGCTCGCGCGAAGGCAGCGCTTTCGGAGAGGAAGCCGTAGCCGGGATGGATTGCGTCCGCTCCGCTCGTTCGAGCCGCGCCTATGAGGAGATCACCTCGTAGGTATGTCTCGGCTGCGGAGGATCCCGGCAGCCGGACGCTTGCGTCAGCTTCGCTCACGTACGGCGCTCTTGTGTCGGGATCGGAGTAGACAGCCACGCACTCGATGCCCATTGCATGAGCGGTCCTCATCACACGCCGGGCTATCTCGCCGCGGTTGGCTATCAGGAGCTTGCTGATCATGGCTGCGCCGTCGTGCTCTGGGCTCTTGCCAGACGGGGCATTGCGATGTGCACTGAGAGATCTACGGTGAGTGGCACCTCGGTCACATCCGGAAGACGCCATAGCCGCGACGTCCTGCGGTCTCGTTGTTGGATACTGCAGAAAGACATATGCCGAGGATGTCGCGGGTGTCGCGCGGATCGATCACGCCATCGTCGAAGAGCCGCGCTGTCACGTAAAGCGGCATCGACTCCCGTTCTATCTGGGCCTCCACGGCCTTGCGCCGCTCCGCGTCAGCGTCCTCGTCGAAGGATTCTCCTTTCGAGGCAGCAGATGATCGGGCAATGATAGAGAGGACTCCGGCCAGCTGCTGGGGGCCCATCACCGCTGTGCGGGACGTTGGCCAGGAGAACAGGAACCGCGGGTTGTATGCCCGGCCGCACATGCCGTAGTTGCCGGCCCCATAGGATGCCCCCATGTTGATGGTGATGTGCGGCACGCTGCTGTTGGACACAGCGTTGATCATCTTGGCCCCGTCCTTGATGATCCCGCCCTGCTCGTACTTCTTCCCCACCATGTACCCGGTTGTGTTCTGCAGGAAGATGAGCGGTAGGTCGACTTGGTTGGCTAGCTGGATGAATTGAGCGGCCTTCTCGGCTTCTTCGCTGAAGAGAACCCCACGATGGTTTGCAAGGAACCCTGCCGGGTACCCGTGGACCGAGGCCCAGCCAGTCACCAGGTTCGATCCATACAGTGGCTTGTGCTCGTCGAAACGTGACCCGTCGACCAGCCGTGCCAGCACGTCTCTCGGGTCGAAGGGGATCCTGACCGAGCTCGACGCAATGCTGAGCAGGTCCTCCGGATCGTACAAAGGGTCGTCGATCTCGCTCGCGCTGGCCGGGCGCGGACCGAGCTTTCTGTGGTTCAGTCTCCGGACAATCTGGCGTCCGAGGCGTATGCAGTCAGCCTCGTCTGCGGCCAGGTAGTCGGCAAGACCGCTCACCCGGGCGTGCATCTCGGCTCCGCCGAGCTCCTCTTCGTCGGCGTCCTCACCGGTGGCCATCTTCACTAGAGGGGGGCCTCCCAGGAAGACCTTTGCGCGCTTGTCCACCATGACCACGTAGTCGCACATGCCCGGGATGTACGCTCCACCGGCTGTCGAGCTTCCGAACACGAGGGCAATTGTGGGGATCCCCGCCGCCGAGAGCTGGGTGAGGTCCCGGAACATACGCCCGCCGGGGACGAAGATCTCTCCCTGGGTGGGAAGGTCGATGCCGCCTGACTCGACGAGGTTCACGGCGGGGAGCCGGTTCTCCCGCGCTATGTCCGAGGCTCTCCACACCTTTCTCACGGTGTACGGGTTGGACGCGCCGCCGCGCACCGTCGGGTCGTTCGCGGTGATCATGCACTCAGTCCCCTCTATGACGCCGATCCCGGTTACCACGCTTGCTCCCACCGTGTACTCGGTGCCCCAGGCGGCAAGGGGGGAAAGCTCCAGGAAGGGAGCGTCCTGGTCGACGAGAAGCTCGATCCGTTCCCTCGCCGTGAGCTTGCCGCGAGCACGGTGGCGGGCGAGGTACCGCTCGCCGCCTCCCGCGCGGGCGAGCGCGAGCTGGGCATCGATCTCCTCGAGCGCCGCAAGCATCGCCTCGCGGTTCGCCTCGAGCTCGGGAAGGCTGGTGTCGACGTCGCTGGAAAGGACGCTGCCGGTGGGCATGCTGCCGGTGGAGGGGAGGGCGTTCATCACGGCATGAATATCGTCTGGCTAGGATCCAACGTTGCCTCTGGCTCTGGCTTGGACACTCGGTCGGGCGCCGACCGTTCCCCGGGCTCTCGCCCGGGCTCTGGCGCCGACCGGCTTCGAAGTACCGACCCTATGGTGTTTCTCTCCTCGCTTGTCCATCCGGTTGCGGGTCACAGAGTAGAAGGATACGGCACTTGCCAGCGTGCGTGCCTATCCACACGGCCGTAGCGGGTGGCGCCCGTCGGCGAGATCTCGATGGCGCTGCCGTACAAGTTGACAAGCGTTTGGGGGGGCTAATCTGTGCCGAAGTGCCTCTAACGTGGGGTACGGTCGGAAGACGGCAAGGAGGGATCATGACGAGGGATCGTGAGAAGCGAAGGGCGTCGCAACGGCGTCCGGCGTCTGAAGGTGACGTCCGCCGGAAGAAAGGGCGTGGCTCCAGCAAGGTTGTTGCGGCTGGCCTGGGTGTCGCCGTCCTGGGCTCCATGACAGGCGTCCGGCCGGCGAGGAGCGCGCAGCCAGCGGGCCAGGACCCAGGGATTGCAAGACCACATGGGGGATCGAGCGTCGTGCCGGGTGGCGCCGGCGGGTTGTGTACCTCCGGCAAGCCGGCGCCGGGTGGATCTGGAGGCCTTGCCGGATTCCAGCCGGCAGCGTATGACCGGCGCTTGCCGGGATCGAGCGGTTCGCAGTTCGCGGGTTCGCAGCACTGGACGCCCGTGCGAAAGGCTCCGCTCCCCGGCGGAGGAACGCTGAACGCTGTACATCTACCTCTCTCGGCGAAAGCGCTCCCGCCTTCAGGCGAGAGGTGAATCGCCTGAAGCATCTGGTCTGCGCTGCGAAGTGATGCACCGGACAAGCACGG
>JAJYWA010000168.1 GCA_021791755.1 Actinomycetes bacterium
TGGGGCAGGTGCTAGGAGCAGGCCAGGGTCAGATCACCGCGCGCCAGGCGGCGGTCGCCGGCGGGATCCCGATGACGGTGCCGGCCACCACCGTGAACAAGGTCTGCCTCTCGGGCCTGAACGCCATATACCTCGCTGACCTGCTGATCGCTGCGGGCGAGGCCGAGATCGTCGTTGCTGGGGGCATGGAGTCCATGACGCGGGCGCCTTATCTGCTTCCGGGTGCGAGATCAGGCTACCGCCTGGGAGACGCGACGGTCGTGGACTCGATGATGCACGATGGGTTGTTCTGTGCATTTGATCAGTGCGCGATGGGGCTCGGGACTGATCGTTACGTCAGAGAGATCGGCATCAGCCGTGATCGCCAGGATGCGTTCAGCGCACTTTCGCATGAGCGGGCTGCGCAAGCGATCAAGGACGGCCGCTTTTCCCCGGAGATCACCCCGGTCTCGGTTCCCCAGCGAAAGGGCGACCCGCTGGTGATGGACACCGATGAAGGCGTCAGGCCGGACACCACAGTTGAGGCTCTTGCGAGGCTGCGGCCGGCGTTCGATCCAGCGGGCACCGTCACTGCAGGTAATGCGAGCCAGATATCCGATGGGGCAGCTGCAGTCATCGTCGCGTCGAAGAGCGCAGTGGACAGGCTGGGCCTTGGCTGCCTGGCGGAGATCGCCGGGTACGGGCAGGTGGCAGGACCAGACGCATCGCTACTCACCCAGCCGTCGCGTGCGGCGCTCGGGGCCTTGGAGCGAGCAAAGCTCGGGGTGGCCGATGTCGACCTGTTCGAGATCAACGAGGCGTTTGCGGCGGTGGCGATCGCCTCCATGGACGACCTGGGCATCACCTCGGACATATGCAATGTGAACGGCGGCGCGATCGCGCTCGGCCATCCTATTGGCATGTCCGGCACGAGGCTCGCGCTGTCCATCGCCTTGGAGCTCGGTCGGCGCGACGGTGAATACGGCGTGGCTGCGATGTGTGGTGGAGGCGGCCAGGGCGACGCTCTCCTGCTTCGGGTCTCCCGCCGCTGAACCGGCATCATGAGGCGCTGGACCGGCATCCGACTGGCGTCCTGAGGCGCCTAAGAGGTTGCCATCTCTCTCCGGCCCTCAAGTGCGCGGCCGAGGGTGACCTCGTCTGCGTACTCGAGATCACCGCCGACGGGGACCCCGCTTGCGATCCGGGTGACGCTGATCTCCAGGGGTTTCAGCAGCCGCGCCAGGTACATGGCGGTGGCCTCGCCGTCAAGGTTCGGGTTCGTGCAGAGGATGATCTCGGTGACCTTTTCTGTTCTCAGTCGTTCCAGCAGCTCTTGGATGCGTAGGCGCTCGGGCCCTACGCCGTCCATAGGGCTGATCGCGCCGTGCAGGACATGGTAAAGACCTCGGAAGCCCTTAGTTCGCTCTACGGCCACGATGTCGTGAGGATCCTCTACGACGCAGATAATCGACGTGTCACGCTCGGCGTCGTTGCAGATGTCGCACGTCTCGGAGTCAGAGATGTTGAAGCATCGATGGCACAGCGAGGTGCGTTCCTTGACTTCGAGGATCGCGTTCGCCAGGCGAGTGGCTTCAGCGTTCGTCACCCCCAATAGGTGGAACGCTATCCGCTGGGCCGACTTGGGGCCGATCCCAGGGAGCCGAGCCAGCTCGTCGATCAACGATTGCATTGAGCTCGTGTACAACTCTCAGGTCTCCTTTATCTCCTGGGCGCCTGGGAACGCCCTGTATAGCTGTTCCTCGACGGAGTGGTGTACCTCACCGGGACCAGCATCGGTTGCGAGATCATATTGTGGCTCTTCCTAGTCCGAGCTGTCGCTGTCACCGTTGCCCGGGTGCGCCGAGCTGTCGCTGTCGCCGTCGCCCGGGTGCGCCGGGCCTTTTGTCATTGCTGGACCCTGTCTCCGGGCAGTGGGCCGGTTGCCAGGAGAAGAGCGATCAGCATCGCTGGCTGGTGGCGTATTGCCGCCCCGCGATCCGCTCGTGGGTCCTACGGTTTGGCCCAGTGCACTCGGGCGTGTGGAGCGGCCTTCTTCATCCACTGCCAGCTCCAGTTTCAGTGGTGTGCCAAAGTGCGAGCTGAGCGCTGTCTGGACCTCGCTGCGGAACAGTTCGCAACGCGAACGATGCACGGAGTCCGGGAGGGCGAAGGTGACGGTGTTGTTCTCCGCACGTATGAACCGCCCCGCTCGGTACAGCGCCCGTGCTCGCGCTGAGATTGCTGGGAGCACCTTGTCTGCCCAGGCGACGACCATGTCGTCGCGGCTTGGCTCACTATTGGGATTGGGATTGGGATTGGGATTGCTCGAAGGTGCGCTCGTGCGGGCGAGATCGCCTGTGCTCGTGTTGGCTCCGGCGGCGCCTACGGCTCCGGCGGTGCCCACGGTTGATGCGGCGGTTGCTCTGCGCTCACCAGTAAGGGGGCTTTCGGGCTTCGCACGTTGCAGCGCGGAGAGAGCGCCCTCGAGGCGCTGGACCCTCTCGATCAGCATCGCGGTCGACTCGTCCAGCTCTGGGTGGGCCAGCTTGACCAGTCCCACTTCCAGGAGCACTCGCGGATCTGGAGCATCCTTCATCTGCGCAAGTACGTTGCCAAGAATCTCTAGAGCATGCACCAGCGTGGGCAGCCCCAGCTGTCCGGCCTGGTTGGCCGCCTCGCCAGCTGGAGACGCCAGCCCGCTATCGACTCCCGGAGCCACTGTGGCGAGGAAGCCATGGCGCAGGTGTTCGACGAGTCCTGCGGCAAGTCTCTGGGGGTCATGGCCCAGGGATATCGCTTCTGCCGCGCATTCCAGGGCTTTGCCAGCGTCTCTTTCGCACATAGCGTCGACGATTCGGGGGATGAGCACGGTTCCTTCTTCGACCCCGCCACCTGCTGCAAGCTGGTCGAGGGCCGTGAGCGCGTCGCGAGCAGAGCCTCCAGATCGGCGGATTGCCGACTGCAATGTCTCCTCGCCCAGGTTGAGCTGCGCGTCAGCGCTGACGTCAGTGACCAGCTCGCGCAGTACGTCCGAGCCGAGCAACCTGAACTCGAAGTGCTGGGTCCGGCTCTTGATGGTTGGCAGGACTTTCTGTGGGTCCGTGGTGGCAAGAACGAAGACGACGTGGGACGGTGGTTCTTCCAGTGTCTTCAACAAAGCATTGGACGCAGCCGTCGAAAGCATGTGCACCTCGTCGACTATGTAGACCTTCCAGCGTCCGGGGGTTCCCAGTGCAACCCGTGAGACCAGGTCTCGCATCGCGTCCACGCCGTTGTTCGAAGCCGCGTCGAGCTCGTGCACGTCGAGTGACGTTCCCCCAGTTATCTCTGCGCAAGATGAGCAGGTGTCGCAGGGCTCGCCGTTGTCTTGAGCCTCGCAGTTCAGGGCTTTGGCGAGGACTCGCGCTGTAGACGTCTTGCCGGTGCCTCGTGGTCCGCTGAACAGGTAAGCGTGAGCCACCCGGTCGGTGAGAACGGCATTTCGAAGTGCCCGTGTTACGTGGTCCTGCCCGCGAACCTGGGCAAAGTTTGCTGGGCGGTAGCGTCGGTAGAGGGATTGGTATCGCTGTCCAGGTATCACTCCTTGGAGCCTACCGATGCCGGGGGTTCGCTGCTTGCAGGCGCAGCCGAATGTCCGCAGTTCCCGACGGCAGTTCCCGACCGCAGTTTCCGACGCTGCTGCACGTAGCGGCCAGGTTGACTGCGGCACCCGAGATCACCCGCTGAGAGCTGCTGCCTTCCGGCCCTGACTCGGTTCACAGGCTCTCGTCGCACAGGACCCAGCCGCTACGTGCAACAGCGTATGAAACGCATCTAATATCCCCGGCGCCAAGAGCTTGCAACCGCGGCTCACCAGCTTACCGAGG
>JAJYWA010000037.1:0-19578 GCA_021791755.1 Actinomycetes bacterium
GCTGGGCCTCGCCGGCCTCGCCGGTCAGCGACCTAACATGTCAGACCGGCGTGATAGAACCAAACGTGAAGATGGGTGAGGTCCAAACGTGAAGACCTCGCGTGGCGCCCCCGGCAGGATTCGAACCTGCGCACCCGGCTCCGGAGGCCGGCGCTCTATCCTCTGAGCTACGAGGGCTTGACCTCTTTGTGCCGTTGCGCCTGCGTGTGGCCGCTTGCTGGCTGGCGAGAGATCTGGCTGGCGAGAGATCGTTCTGGTAACAGAGTCTACCGGAGATCGGTCATGGCTGTGTAGGAGACCTCGGCAGGATCTTGAGGCCCGCCGGGCGATGGCGAGGCCAGCCCGATCTTCCGAGCAGCGCCAGGAGGCGCTTCGTGAATGCCTCGGCGGCGCGCGAAGGCACATGGTCCTGGCGGCGCACGAGTCCGATGATGCGTGAAGGCGTTGGGTCAGAGAGCCTGATCACGTGGGCCCCGATGTGGAAGTGGGCGGCAATGCTCGGTACGATCGCTACTCCGAGCCCCGCCGTGACGAGCGCAAGGACGCCGTCGACGTCACCGCCTTGGGTCGCAATCCTGGGTTGGAAACCGGCAGCCAGGCATGCATCTATTGTTTCCTGGCGGAGCGTGTAGGCATCTTCGAACATCACGAAGGGTTGATCGTGGAGCTCTGCGAGCCTGATCCGCCGCCGGGAAGAGAGCTCATGGTCGAGGCCAGTGACGCAGACGAGCTCTTCTTCTGCGAGCGGCCGCTGTACGAGGAAGTCGCCTGGCGACGTCAGGACCAGCAGCGCCAGCTCGATCTCAGCGGCCTCCAGCTTTGACGTCAGTACTCCGGATGGTCCTTCGGTGATCTCGATCGACACGCCTGGGTGCTGGCGATGGAGCTCCACGAGCGCCGCTGGCAGCAGGGCTCTGGCAAGAGACGGGGTGGCTGCGATGCTCAGCGATCCACGCTGGAGCCCGTCGAGCTCACGCAGGCGCTCGACGGCTTCGGCTACGCCGGCCAGCACGCTGCGAGCATGCGGCAGGAGGAGCTCACCCGCCTGGGTGAGCTCCATCCCCGTCTGGCAGCGGTGGAAGAGCGCTGCGCCGAGCTCGGCCTCGAGCTTGTGGATCTGTGCGCTCACAGAGGGTTGAGCCACATGTAGATCGTGTGCGGCGCGGGTTACATTGGCCGATTCTGCGACTGCGACGAAGTACTTGAGACGGTGAAGCTGCAGGTCCATGATCCAGTCCATTATACGCTCTCAGAAAGCGATTATAGGTATCAGCTATCTAGATGAGAAGAGATAGATCTTAGACGTATAACTCCTGTAGGACTAGGCTAATAGTTAGGTCAGGAAGGCCGGGGGCAGGAAGACAAGGAGACAAGGGGAACTAGAAAGGTAGTGATAGCAATGCAGCGCAAGACGCTTGACATGTTGTTGACAGCTGGTGGCGGCCTGTTGCTGGTCGTGCTCCTCGCGATCGGAGCAGTGGCCTCATGGGGATACTCTTACGCGAACGGTACGGTTCACAGCCAGCTCGCCGCCCAGAAGATATTCTTCCCAGCCAAGGGAAGCGCCGAGCTCGCCAGTCCGAAGATCGCACCGTACCTGGACAAGTACGCGGGCCAGCAAGTCGTGAACGGCGCCCAGGCTGAGGCGTACGCCAACCACTTCATCGCCGTCCACCTCCAGAAAATCGGAGGCGGCAAGACGTACGCACAGCTCAGCGCTGCGTCGCTTGCCCAGCCGAAGAACGCCACGCTCAAGGCCGAGGTTGCCAGCGTTTTCCAGGGAACGACGCTGAGGGGCCTGCTCCTCGAGGCCTACGCATTCTGGCTGGTAGGCCAAGTCGCCTTCTGGGTGAGCATCGGTGCTTGGGCATTGGCGTTCTTGATGCTGATGCTGGTGGCGCTGGGCTTACTGCATTCGAGGCGGGTGTCTGCGGGCGAGACCGTGCTTCGTCCTAGGCTCGCAGCAGCTGCATGAGCTCATCGTAAGCACCGGGTTCCCGGGTCGCCGGGTTCCTTCACTTCACTGGAGTGCAGGAGCCCGGCGTTCCGCGTTCTTGCCGGCGCTTCAAGGTGCGGTCACGGGCGAGCGGTCTGTCGGGCAGGCGAGCGGTCTGTTGAGCACGCGAGCGAGCGACAACCTACCAGCTCAGCGCCTTGTCATGGGCTGAGTTGTCGAGCGTAGTTGCGCTTTGGAGCTTTTCGCGCCAATGTCGAGCCAATAATGCCGCGATTACGCTCACGACTACGCTCACCTGGTCAGATCCCTTTGATAGATCAACATGCCCGCCCGTCCGGGGGCACGTCCGGGGGGAAGTCCGGGGGGAAGTCCGGGGGCACGGATGGCTGAGGCTGATGGCCGGGACTGATGGCGGTCGCGAGGATCGCGTCGCCCGTGAGGATCGCGTCGTTGATGGCGTGACCCTGCACGGGAGCGATGTTGCCGGCAGCGGGCAGGAGAGGCCAGCTGGGGTGGTGGCTATGGACATGCGTGCGGTGATAGCCGGCGCCTTGGGGGACGCATTGGCGAAGCTCGGGATCCCCGAGGACGTGCTCTCTGGTGGACCACCACACGTCGAGCGGTCGGCAGTGAGAGCCCATGGAGAGTGGTCGTCGAACGTCGCCCTCGTCGCATCGAAGCGGGCAGGACGGAGCCCGAGGGAGCTCGCGCAAGCTCTGGCAGATATCATCCAGGCTGCTCCACCACGGCATCTCCGTTCGGTCGAGGTTGCTGGGCCGGGGTTCCTCAACTTCGACTTGCATGAGTCCTGGCTGCACGAGTCGTTACGCAACATCGTCGAGCTGGGAGAAGATCGCTTCGCGGTTTTCGGTACCGGCAACGGTGAACATGTCCAGCTGGAGTTCGTATCTGCGAACCCGACCGGTCCACTCCATGTCGGCAACGGATGGTGGGGGTCCTACGCGGACGCGCTTGCGCGGCTGCTGGAGCGTTGTGGGTGGTTGGTGACCCGAGAGTACTACGTCAACGACACGGGAGGGCAGATCAAGCTTCTCGGAGAGAGCATCCTGGCCAGCCGGAGCGGCCGCCAGGCGCCAGAGGAGGGGTACAAGGGCGACTACATCGCGACCCTGGCGTCTTCCTACGAGGGGCCGGAGGATGCGACGGCGGCTGGTAGATGGGCGGCTGAGAGGATATTGGAGAACATCCGCTCCACGCTCGAGACCATTGGGATCCACTTCGACGAGTGGTTCAGCCAGGCATCGATCGAGGAGAGCGGTGCGGTCGAGGAGACGATCGACCTCCTGCGCCAGCGTGGTCTCGTCTATGAGCTCGATGGTGCGACGTGGCTGCGGAGCACCCAGGTCGGCGACTCGCGCGACCGTGTTCTAGTGAAGTCTGACGGCGCTCCCACCTACCTTGCGGGCGATCTTGCATATCATAGGAACAAGTTCCTCGTTCGCGGCTTTGATCGGGTGATAGACGTGTTCGGAGCAGATCACCACGGGCATGTGTCGAGCCTCTTGGCAGCGGTGGAGGCCATGGGGGTGGAACGTGGCAGGTTGGAGGTGAAGATAGGCCAGATGGTCTCGCTGGCCGAAGGGAGGATGTCGAAGCGAGCTGGAACCTTCGTCTCGCTCGATTCGCTCATCTCCGACATAGGCCCGGATGCGACGCGTCTGCTGAGCCTTCTGAGCTCGATGGACCAGGCTGCGACCCTTGATCTGGAGATCGTCCGTCGTCAGTCGATGGAGAACCCCGTCTACTACGTGCAGTATGCGCATGCTCGCATCTCTTCGATCGATCGCGTTCGGGTCGATCGAGGGATCACTCGCGTCGACCTCGCAGACGTGGACCTCTCGGTGCTTGCGCACGAGCGAGAGCTCGAGGTCCTGAGGCGCCTCACCGAGCTGCCGGACGTGGTGCTCGACGCCTGTCGCGAGCGTGCTCCGTACAGGGTGACCACCTGGGTACGTAAGCTTGCAGGGTGTTTTCATGGTTTCTACCACGATTGCCAGGTGATGGGTGATGGAGTGCCAGACGGTCTCATGCAGGCGCGGTTGTGGCTCGTTGAAGGAGCGCGGATCGGGTTGTCGATCGGCCTGGGGCTGCTCGGCGTGAGGGCTCCGGAGTCGATGTGATCAGAGGTTGTCACCAGGTGCAGCTTTCGCGCTGCGTTGGCAACCGGAGCTGATTGGTGGACCCTGTTCGAGGCCATCCCGATTCCGTAGGCGGTTCGGGAGGCTGGTCACCGGCTTCCCGTGCCGTTGCGACCTCACCGGTGGCTTCTTACCTGCTGCCCGACTCTGCTGAGACATCGGCCGACGGTCGCCTCTTGGTTGCCGGTGTGGACATGGTGGAGCTTGCGCATGAGGTCGGCACACCTGTTTTCGTCTATGACGAGGGCCACCTGCGGGCGCGTTGTCGTGAGGCGGTGTCGGCCTGGGGCGAGGGTGTTGCGTATGCCTCGAAGGCGTTCCTTTGCAAGGCGATGGCATCGATCGCATGCGAGGAAGGCATGTGGCTCGACGTTTCCACAGGAGGAGAGATGCAGGTCGCGCTGGCTGCCGGCGTGCCTCCAAGCCGGCTGGTGCTGCATGGGAACAACAAGTCAGCAGCAGAGCTCGAGGCGGCGATCTCAGTTGGTGTCGGCAGGTTGGTTGTTGACTCCTTCGACGAGATCGACCGCTTGGCGCGCATCGTGGGGTCGCCCCGATCGTGGCCATCGCAGGGAGGGGACGATGCTTTGCGACGAGGCGCAGGAGCTCTCGAGCAGGCGCATTTCGGGCAGGCGCAAGGGAGCGCTCGAACCGGCGACCAGCAGGTCATGGTGAGAGTGACCCCGGGGATCGAGGCGCATACGCATGAGTTCGTGAGGACCGGCCAGGACGACTCGAAGTTCGGCTTCAGCCTGTCTTCGGGCGCTGCCGGCGAAGCTGTACGCAGGCTGTCAGGGCTTTCAGGCGTTCAGCTGGTCGGAGTGCACGCTCACATAGGCAGCCAGGTGTTCGTGGTTGACTTCTTCGAACGCGAGGTGGACGCTCTTGCACCTTTCTTCATAGCTACCGGTCTGAAAGAGCTGTGTGTAGGCGGCGGTCTAGGTGTGCCATACGTTGCTGGAGAGGCTGCGCCATCGATCGGCGAGTGGGCCGCCGCGGTGAAGGAGGCATGCGCCCTCTCCGGCATACCGGCGGGGACTCGTATAACCGCGGAGCCCGGCAGGTCGGTGGTCGCTACGGCTGGGCTGACCCTGTACACGGTCGGCACCATCAAGGAGCTTCCCGGCTTGCGAACTTACGTGGCCGTCGACGGCGGCATGAGCGACAATCCCCGTCCAGTCTTGTACGGGAGCGGCTACGAGGCGTTCATGCCGAGGGAGGTCGCCAGCGATCGCACGCTGCCGGTGCGAGTCGTGGGCAAGCACTGCGAGTCCGGTGACGTGCTTGTCGCGGACGGCATGGTTCCCGCCGATATCGTCGTCGGTGACGTATTGGCTGTTCCGGTCACCGGCGCCTATGGGTACTCCATGGCATCCACCTACAACAAGGTTCCCCGTCCGCCGGTTGTGCTCGTGTCTGACGGCTCCTGGCGTGTCGTCGTCCGGCGCGAGACCTATGAAGACCTGCTCCGTCTTGATGGGTGAGGGCGAGACCGGACCGGCTTGGCTTGCTAGCGTGGTCCGGTGACCGAGAACGAGCCCGGGCATGGCGCTGCGAGGTTGGCACGAGGATGGGCCGCGGGGACCGACGAGGCGCCCGTGGAGGTGGGGATAGGCCTGCTGGGGCTTGGCAACGTGGGTGGCGCGTTCGCTGAGCTGGTTGAAGACGAGGCCGGAGCCGTCGCTGCTCGGACGGGCTTGCGACCTATCGTGCGCTTGGCGGGTGTCCGGAGCGCTGCGAAGCCGCGGTCGGCTGGTGTGCGCGCACTAGCCTTGACCGAGGATCTCTCCTCGGTGGTACGGGACGAGCGAGTAGATGTCGTGGTCGAACTGATGGGCGGCGCCGAGCCGGCCGGAGAGTTGATCCTGGATGCCCTGCGTTTGGGCAAGCCGGTTGTGACGGCCAACAAAGAGCTGATCGCTGCGAGAGGGATCGAGCTGTCACGGGCTGCGGAGAACGCTGGCGTAGATCTTCTCTACGAGGCAGCCGTGGGTGGTGGGATCCCAATCATACGGCCGCTCAAGGAGTCACTTGCTGGTGAGCGTGTGGAGCGGCTCATGGGGATCGTGAACGGCACCACGAACTTCATGCTGACGCGGATGAGCGATGACGCATTGACCTATGCGGAGGCGCTCGCCGGTGCACAGGGTTCTGGGCTGGCAGAGGCGGATCCATCTGCGGACGTGGATGGTCACGATGCCGCTGCCAAGATCGCGATTCTGGCCTCCATCGCGTTTGGTGGAGAAGTAGCTGCGGAGAGTGTTTACCGGGAAGGGATCTCGCGGCTCGATCCGATAGACATAGCATATGCGCGCCGCCTGGGTTTCGAAGTGAAGCTCCTCGCGGTTGCGGAGAGAGTCCACGGTGACGACGGCGGTTCAGTGAGCATTGCCGTCAGGGTTCATCCGGCAATGGTGCCCCGTTCCCATCCACTCGCCTTCGTTCGCGGCTCCTTCAACGCGGTGTTCATCGAAGGAGGAGCTGTGGGCGAGTTGATGCTCTACGGTAGAGGCGCCGGGGGACGACCGACCGCAAGTGCAGTTCTTGGCGACGTGATCGATGCAGCGCGGGATCTGCGCTCCGGATCCTGCGGTGTCGCGGGGGCCGCGAGCGCGGTGCGGGTGCGCCCGATGGACGATCTCTGCAGCCAGTACTACCTGAGCATGGAGGTGCTGGATGAGCCAGGCGTGCTTGCTGCGGTTGCCGAGGTCTTCGGGAACCACAGCGTTTCGATACGAGTCATGGAGCAGGTGGGGCTGGCGGACGAGGCGCGCCTCGTGTTCTTGACGCATGTTGCTCGTGAAGCGGACGTCCGAGCGACCATGGCCGACCTGGAAAGCTTGGCAGTGGTCAAGCGGATGGGTGGAATGCTGAGGGTCGCCGGGACCGCTGATGCCGGGGAGGAAGGCGCATGGCGGTAGTGAAGTGGCGTGGCGTGATCGAAGAGTACGCCACGTTCCTGCCGGTTCCGTCAGGTTCTCCAGTTATAACGCTGTTCGAGGGTGGCACTCCGCTGCTCCCCGCGCCGAGGCTGTCGGAGCGAGTTGGCGCGCGCGTGTTCCTCAAGATCGAGGGGGCGAACCCGACTGGATCGTTCAAGGACCGGGGGATGACCATGGCTATCACCAAGGCCGTCGCGGCAGGCGCCAAGGCGGTCGTGTGCGCGTCGACCGGGAACACGTCTGCGTCCGCTGCCGCGTACGCGGCCCGTGCCGGCCTGGCATGTGTGGTGTTGATCCCGGAGGGCCATATCGCTCTGGGAAAGCTCGCTCAGGCGTTGGTGCATGGAGCGAAGGTGCTACAGGTTCGCGGCAACTTCGACGAGGCCCTCAGGATCGTACGCGAGATAGGCGAGCGTGAACCGGTCATCGTTGTGAATTCGGTCAATCCTGACCGGATCGAAGGCCAGAAGACCGGCGCCTTCGAGATCGTTGACGCTCTTGGTGATGCCCCGGAGGCTCATTGCATCCCGGTGGGCAATGCAGGCAACATCACGGCTTACTGGAAGGGCTACTGCCAGTACAGGGAGGCTGGAGTCTCGACCCGGCTGCCTCGCATGCTTGGCTTTCAAGCGGCCGGTGCGGCGCCTCTTGTGCTCGGCCATCCGGTGCCGGCGCCCGAGACGGTGGCGACGGCCATCCGGATCGGCGATCCCGCTTCCTGGTACGGCGCCACGGCAGCTGCGAGCGAGTCTGGTGGAGGGATCTTCGCTGTGACCGATGACGAGATTCTTTCGGCTTATCGTTTCCTTGCTGCCGAGGAGTCGGTATTTTGCGAGGCGGCCTCGGCGGCGTCAGTGGCGGGTCTCATGTCCGTCGGCGTGCCGGAGAGCTCGACTGTGGTATGTGTTCTGACCGGCCATGGGTTGAAGGATCCCGACCTCGCGATCAGCCAGATCGACGTGCCAGATCCGATCGACGCCGATGTCGACGCTGTCCTGTCGGTGTTGGACATTGGCTGATGGGAGCGAGGAGGGGCATGGCCTGCGGGGCGGGGCACGGCCCCTGTTCAGGCGCTGTCGAGCGGCGAGCTGGCAGCCAGTTGGCGACATCGGCGGCTTACCGGCAGCGTCGATATTGCATTGTGTTGCGCGAAGGGGGTGGCTTGGCTATAGTGAAGAGCGTTCCCAAGTACTCCCGGGTTGCCGAAGCTCCCGACGTGGCGTGCCGGTGCGGAATTATCCTTCATGGCCTGTGTGCTGCGGGTGCGGGCTGCCGGCCTGCAATGAGGGGAGCGACATCGTGGTTGGAGCGGGCTGACGCGTAGGCGCCGGCTGTTCCACCCGACTTGCGTGTTCGATCCCACGGTTGATCCGGCCTCCTTTCGATCTTCAATGGCCGGCTCGGGAACTGGCCTGGGGATCGGCGGCGCTTGGCCAGCCTACATTCCTAGTGGTTTTCTTTAAGGAGCAAGTGAGGTAGTTCATGAGTCCAGAGCAGCAACTCGAGCGCTCGGTTCTGGAGCAAAAGGAGCGCAACGAGCTTCAAGCCATCGCTGAAGCGTTGGATCTGAAGCCGGCTTCCCGCATGAAGAAGGCTGACATCATCGACGAGATCTTGCGGGCCGCGGGGATCGACGTTCCAACTTCGGCCGAGAAGGCCAAGGTGAACGCTGGATCTGCGGAGCTCAACGGCGACCTGATCGCAGCGCCCGTCGGTCGCAAGGCGTCTGGGCGGGACGATAGAGACGATAGAGACGATGGACAGCAGGGACAGCAGGGACAGCAGGGGCTCTTCGAGGTTCCAATGATGATGAACGGAGATGCGCCTGGGCAGCCGGTTGCTCTCGTTGCGACCGACTGGGCCGAAGGGACCTCTCTCTCTGGTGGGAGACGTCAGCCTTCCGAGCCGGTGGCGCCGACGCCGCCAGAGCCAGAGCCCGAGACCTCCGGGACGCCCGATGACATGGGCTCTGGGAGCCTCCCACCGCTGTCGGGCATTGCAGATGAAGCTGCTCGGCCAGCTAAGCAACCTGGGCTGGGTGACGGTCGCGAGCCCGGAAAGGCCGGTGCGAAGGCCGGCAAAGTCGGAAAGGCCGGTGCGAGGGCCGGCAAAGTCGTCGACGGCAGGCTCGAAGAAGGCGATGAGGCCGGCGCCGGCCAAGACCGGGAGACGCCAGGTCGGCAAGAGAAGGCCGAGGTTCCGAGCTCTGAGCCCGCCAGCTCTGAGCCGGGCAATAGGCGCGGCCGTCGGCGGCGTGGGCGTGGAGAGCGTGGAGAGCGTGGAGAGCGTGGAGGCGAACCGCAGGGAGCCGGTGGAGGCAAGGACGCGCAGTACCAAGGCGAGCTGGCGACCGCGAGCGGACTTCTCGACTTGCGCGACGAAGGTTTTGGCTTCCTGCGCACATCTGGCTACTTGCCTAGCAAGCGGGACGTTTACGTGTCAGTGAGCCAAGCTCGGCGGTTCGGGCTGCGCAAGGGGGATTACATCGAGGGTGGTAGCAGGCCCCCTGCGAACAACGAGAAGTTTCCTGCTCTGGTGAGGTTGGATCTGGTCAACGGTCTGGAGCCCGATGCGATCCGCCAGCGGCCGAGCTTCGAGGATCTGACACCACTTTTCCCGGATGCGAAATTCGGCCTGGAGGTGCCTGGTGATCCGGGCAACATGACGGCTCGCATCGTCGCACTGCTGGCGCCGATCGGAAAAGGTCAGCGAGGCCTGATCGTCTCACCGCCCAAAGCAGGCAAGACAACTGTGATGAAGCAGATAGCGCACTCCATCGAAGCGAACAATCCAGAGGCGCACTTGATGGTCCTGCTCGTGGACGAAAGGCCCGAAGAGGTGACCGACATGCGTCGGTCAGTCAAGGGAGAGGTGGTCTCCTCCACCTTCGACCGTCCTTCGGACGAGCACACGACAGTTGCTGAGCTGGCGATGGAGAGAGCACGGCGCCTTGTCGAGCTGGGCAAGGACGTCGTGATCATCTTGGATGGCATCACCCGCCTGGCGAGGGCGTACAACCTTTCACAGCCGACGTCGGGTCGTGTGATGTCCGGTGGGGTCGACTCGGGCGCACTGTACCCGCCGAAGAAGTTCTTCGGCTCCGCGCGTAACATCGAAGAGGGTGGTTCGCTGACCATCCTCGCAACAGCGTTGGTGGAAACGGGCTCTAGGATGGACGAGGTGATATTCGAGGAGTTCAAGGGGACTGGCAACATGGAGCTCAGGCTTGATCGCAAGCTTGCTGAGCGCCGTATCTACCCCGCCATCGATGTGAACGCGAGCTCGACGAGGCACGAGGAGCTGCTGTTCGACCGCTCGCAGCTTTCCCAAGTCTGGAAGCTGCGCCGGGTGTTGAACGCTCTCGGGAACGAGGGGAACGCCGCTGCCGGCCTCGAGCTCCTGATAGACAAGATACGCTCTACGAAGAGCAACGATGAGTTTCTTGCCGAGATCGCAAAGGGTCCCAACCCGACGGTTTGAGATCCATCGCCCGCTGGTATCGCCCGCTGATATCGGCTGCTCGGTGAGATCAGGCGTTGGATCTGCTACGAAGAGCTGGTTTGCTGGATGAGCCGGTTTGTCGGCGCCAAGCGTACTTGCGACGGCATCCGTGAAGGAGATTGATGTGAAAACTGGTATACACCCCGAGTACGTCGACACCTTGGTCCGGTGCTCGTGTGGCAACGCGTTCCAGACCCGTTCGACGAGGCCGGAGCTGCATCTTGAACTGTGCAACGAGTGCCATCCGTTCTTTACGGGCAAGCAGAAACTGGTCGACTCCGGTGGGAGGGTCGAGCGGTTCGAGCGGCGCTATGGCAAGCGCAGGTCAGCGCGTTCCACGGAAGCTGATTAGGCCGTCAGCGGACTCAGCCATACGCCGGGACGCCAGGACGCCGGGACGCCGGGACGACTCTCCCGGTTGCCCAGCTTCCTTCGGGTACTCTGGACGTCGTGGACCCGGACAATTTGTTCGAGCTGGAACAGCGTCACGAGGCGGCTCTCGCCCGCCTGGCAGACCCCGAAGTGCTCGCCGATCAGCGCGCTCTTGTCGAAGCAGCGCGAGAGCAGAAGATTCTCGAGAGGCTTCTTGGCGCGCTGCGCAGGAAGGTCGCGATAGCAGCTGATCTCGTGGTGGCCGAGGAGATGCTGGCGTCCGCTGGCGACTCCGAGCGCGGCTTGGCCAAGGAGCAGGTAGATGAGTTGGTGACGGAGATGGCTCGCGTCGACTCGCTTGTGGTGGAGCTAATGTCACCGCGCGATCCCTACGATGGCCGCAACGTGATCATGGAGATCCGGGGGGCGGAGGGAGGCGAGGAGGCAAACCTCTTCGCTCGGGACTTGATGGAGATGTACCTGCGGTACTCAGAGCGCCGTGGCTGGAAGACGGATGTTCTCAGCGCGGTCTTCTCGGAACAGGGTGGGGTGGATGAGGCGATCCTCAGGATCTCGGGTGAAGACTCCTGGCGAAGGCTGAAGCAGGAGGCTGGCCCGCATCGGGTCCAGCGGGTTCCGGTGACCGAGTCGCAGGGACGGGTGCACACGTCCTCAGCTACGGTTGCCGTGCTTCCGGAGGCCGATGAGGTCGAGGTCCAGATCGACCCCGCTGATCTCAAGGTCGATGTCTTTCGCTCGACTGGGCCGGGTGGCCAGTCTGTGAACACGACCGATTCGGCCGTGAGGGTTACTCACCTGCCGACGGGCATAATTGTCAGCATGCAAGACGAGAAGAGCCAGCTGCAGAACCGGGCCAAGGCGATGGCGGTCCTGCGCTCGCGCATCTTGGACGCGGAGAAGCGTCGTCAGGCACAGGACCAGGCGCGCCAGAGGAAGACGCAGGTCGGCACTGGAGGGCGGTCCGAGAAGGTTCGCACGTATAATTTCAAGGAGAACCGGGTGACAGATCACCGGGTGAGGGTGACGCTTTACAGCTTGGACCGTTTCCTGAACGGCGATCTGGATGCTGTTGTCGACGCGCTGCTCGAGGACGAGAGAAGGCGCTCCCTCGGCGTCGAGCACGCATCATGATGCTTCTTGACCGCAGGTGACCAGGCGTGAGCTGCTTGCGCTCGCCAGTGAGCGCCTCGGCTCGCGAGAAGAGGCTGTCTGGCTTCTGGAGGGGGCGTCGGGCAAGAACCTGGCTGAGCTCGTGCTCTCTCTCGGCGAAGAGGCTCCTTCGGAGGAGGCAGACCTCGTGTCGAGGATGCTGCAGCGCCGCCAGTCGGGTGAGCCGCTCCAGTACGTGCTGGGGACATGGGGTTTTCGAGGCCTTGACCTCAAGGTAGACGCCAGGGCGCTGATACCCCGACCCGAGACAGAGGTCTTGGTGGATATCGCTCTGGCCGAGCTGGGCAGGTTTGCTGCGGCAACGGCCGAGCCACGATGCCGGGTCGCAGACCTCGGGACGGGAAGTGGCGCGATCGCGTTGGCCATTGCTTCGGAGGCTGCAGAGCTGCTGGACGAGGTGTGGGCCACCGACTCCTCTGGCAGCGCTCTCGAGCTTGCCAGGATGAATTCGAGCAGGCTCGCTGATGTGGAGCCTCACGCCGCGGCAAAGCTGCGCCTGGCTCGCGGCTCGTGGTACGAGGCGCTTCCTCGGCGTCTCGTGGGTGAGCTCGGTGTCATCGCATCCAACCCCCCCTACGTGGCGGCGTCCGAGATGGCCCGACTTCCGGTTGAAGTCGTCGAGTGGGAGCCGGCCGCGGCTCTTCTCGCAGGGCCTGCTGGGATCGAGGCGATCAGGGAAGTGCTGCTAGGGGCTCCTCGTTGGCTTGCGCCCGGCGGATCTGTAGTGGTCGAAATAGGCGCTGGGCAGGCTGGCGCCGCAGTCGAGATATCGCATGAGGCGGGCTTTTGCTGCTCGTCCGTACGCAGGGACTTGGCCGGCCTTCCGAGGGTGCTGGTAGCGTGCCTGAAATGACGTCATTGCCGGTTGACTCCGATGAAGAGGTCATTAGCGGCCACGGTGGGGACCTGGCTATGGCCGTGCTGAAGCGTGCCGGAGTTGGTGAGGTGTTCACCCTGTCGGGTGGTCACGTGTTTCCGATCTATGACGCTTGTAAGACTTTGGGTATCCGGATAGTGGACACTCGTCACGAGCAGACCGCCGGCTTTGCGGCCGAAGGAGTTGCGAAGCTGACGCGGCGCCCCGGCGTGGCAGTGCTCACGGCAGGTCCCGGCGTGACCAATGGGATAAGCGCCATCACGACGGCGATGTTCAATGGCTCGCCGCTTGTGGTCCTCGCCGGCAGGGCGCCCCAGTCCCGGTGGGGCTCGGGTTCCCTGCAGGAGATCGATCACGTTCCCCTGGTTGCTCCTGTCACCAAGTCCGCTGTGACCGTTGTCGAGACGGGGGGCATCCCGGCAGCCGTGGAGTCGGCTGTACAGAGCGCGATCAGCCCCCATCGGGGACCTGTGTTCATCGACTTTCCGCTCGAGGTCATCTACGGGTCCTCCGAGGTGCGCATGCCGGCGAGGGCTGAGGTGGAGGCGGCGCCCTTCGACCCAGCCGAAGCCGACGTCGCCACCGAGCTGCTCGCGTCAGCGTCGCGTCCGGCTATCGTGGCGGGAAGCGACGTCTGGTGGGCCGGAGCTTGGGACGAGCTTCGGGCGCTTGTGGAGACACTGCGGGCGCCGGCGTTCGTGAATGGCATGGGACGAGGCTGCTTGCCGGCGGACCACGAGCTGTACCGTTCCCGCTCGCGGCGTTTGCTGCATGAAGCCGACGTGGTGGCGGTCATCGGATCGCCTCTGGATTTTCGCCTCTCGTTCGGCCGTTTCGGCTCAGCGAAGGTTGTTCACATAACCGACTCGCCAGTCTCTGCAACTGGTGGCGCTCGTGATGCTGTCGTCGCGTCGCCGAGCGGCGACTTGGCGACGCTGCTCGGATCTATGGCTGGACATCGCGTTGCGCTCTCCGATCATGAGGCATGGATAAGCCATCTCCGAGACGAGGAAGAGTCGGCTCGACGCAGCGAGCTGTCAGAGCTCGAATCGCGATCGCGCCCCGTTCATCCAATGCGGATCTTGGGCGAGCTCAAGTCGCGGCTGGATCGCGACGCGATCGTGATAGGCGACGGCGGCGACTTCGTCTCCTTCGCCGGAAAGGTCATCGACTCATATGCCCCAGGTTGTTGGATGGATCCCGGCCCGTTCGGATGCCTCGGAACTGGACTTGGATATGCGATCGCGGCACGGCTAGTCCACCCGGATCGCCAGGTGGTCCTACTGGCTGGTGATGGCGCCATCGGCTTCTCGGCTATGGATGTCGACACCCTTGTACGCCACAAGCTTCCTGTGGTCATCGTGGTAGGCAATAACGGCATCTGGGGTTTGGAAAAGCACCCAATGCGATCGGTCTATGGTTATGACGTGGCTGCAGATTTGCAGGCTGGATGCCGTTACGATCTGGTTGTCGAAGCTCTTGGCGGCGCGGGCGAGACGGTGGACGATCCGTCGCAGATCGGCACGGCGCTCGATCGGGCCTTTGCCGCAGGGGTTCCCTACTTGGTGAACGTGATAACGGATCCAAATATCGTTTACCCCCGGCGGTCCAATCTCGCCTGAGATGAGCCCGAGCACGGTCAGGCGCCCACATCTATCGCGTCTATCGCACCTTTTCCAAGAAGTGACTTCTCGTGACGATCACCCTGGTGACCTTACCTGCGCCAACGAGCCCCGATGTGTCGCTGACCGATACTGTGAAGGTGAGCCGCCTGCCTTCGACCTTCTCCAGCACTGCCTCGGCTGATATAGTCGACCCGACCCCGACGGGTGCAAGATGGTCGAACTGCACTCGCACCGCGACCGATGTGGAGCCTGGTGCGAGGTGGCCGGCCAAGGCTTTACAGGTCGCCTCCTCGCATAGTGCAATCAGGCGCGGCGTTCCGAGCACGGGAACGTCGCCTGACCTCAGAGCTACCGCGGTGTCGCTGTCCGACACGGTCAACACGACCTTGCTACTTAATCCAGGGGGTAGACCCACAGTGGACACGATAGAGAGAACCGGAGGATATTGGCCAGATGACACGTACCGCGGGCTCGGGGTCGAGGTCCCGCGTGGCGCCACAGAGCGAGGGAACGTGAGTCGCCCGCCGGAGATCACCTCCCCGCAGCTGATCCCAGCGGCCGGGTGCGACGGTCTTTCTACCCCGGTGACCCGTAGATGCAGATTGGAGGCAGCCCATGAGATCATCGGGGCTGGAGATGCTTTGTGAGCGCGTTGGAGAACGCTGAAGAACCGGCGCCTGGCGAGCCCTTGCTCGACGGTCGGTTGATCGGAGAGGTCCTGTCCGAAGCGCTGCGTCGTGGGGGAGACTTCGCGGAGGTGTACGCGGAGGACCGGAGAGGATCGTCGGCGGTCTTCGAAGACGGGAAGGTTTCAGAGTTGTCCTCTGGTACAGACCGGGGGGCCGGGATCAGGGTCGTCTCAGGCGGCACGACGGGTTTTGCGCATGTGCCGGATCTAACGGAGGCCGGATTGATGGAGGCCGCCCGCGTTGCATCAGCGGTGGCGCGGTCAGGCTCCGGCGAGCCAGAGCGACTGGTCGCCGTTGGTGAAGCGCCCTCTGGTGTGCGAAAGGCGAAATGGTTGCCAGGGGAAGTTCCGAAGCAAACCCAGGTAGAGCTACTGCGCCGAGCCGACGCCGAGGCGCGCGGAGCAGGTGGCAGTATACGCCAGGTCGTGGTCTCTTACGCCGGCTCAAGACGTCGTTTCGTCGTTGCCAGCTCGGATGGGGTACTTGCAGCAGATGATCAAGTCAGGACCCGCTTGGGCGTCTCATGCGTCGCGCTTGGCGACGGTGGCTTCCAGACCGCGTACGAGACGGTGGCCCAGACCGCGGGCTTCGAGATTTTCGACGAGGTCACGCCAGAGGAGATCGCCCGTGTCGCTGCAGATAGAGCCCTTGTGAAACTTGCAGCGAGGCCTGCTCCGAGAGGAGCCACGGTGGTTGTCCTGGCGCCTGGCAGCGGCGGGGTGCTCTTCCATGAGGCCTGCGGGCATGGGCTCGAAGCAGACCACATTGCAAAGGGCAGCTCCGTCTTTGCCGGCAGGATCGGTGAGGCAGTGGCCAGCCCGCTGGTCACACTGGTCGATGACGGGGCGTTCGATCGCGGGTGGGGAAGTTGTGACTTCGATGACGAGGGACAGCCAGCCAGTCGCAGTGTCCTGGTGCAGGACGGCGTTCTCACCGACTACATGTGGGACCGTCTGCGAGCACGCACGGAGCATCGGAGCTCCTCGGGCAACGGACGGAGGCAGAGCTATCGCCACCTTCCGATGGTCAGGATGACGAACACCTACGTGCTGCCTGGGGCCGAGGATCCGGAGGAGGTGATCGCCCAGACGCCGAAAGGGGTTTACGTGCGAAAGCTAGGAGGTGGCCAGGTGAACACCGTGACCGGCGATTTCGTCTTCGGCATGACCGAGGCGTACCTCATTGAAAACGGCGCTGTAGGTGAGCCTCTTCGCGATGCGAACCTCATCGGCAACGGTCCGGAGGTGTTGAGAAACGTTGACGTGGTCGCGAGTGACTTTGGAATCGAGCCCGGTACCTGTGGCAAGGATGGCCAGCTGGCGCCGGTCGGATGCGGCCAGCCCACCCTGAGGGTCACCGAGGTGACGATTGGAGGAACGTCGAGTGGGTAGGGGCGAAGGCGCCCTGGCGGCGAGAAAGCAGCTGGTCGACATGCCGGCGGGAGGTCGCTCCGAAGCGGTTCGGCCTGAGCTGCTTGGCATCGCGGAGCAACTGGTAGCAGCTTCGCCCAGCGAGGAAGAGGTCGAGGTCTTCATCTCACGGTCTCGTGGCACATCCATCAGGGCATACCGTGGTGAGGTGGAGTCACTTGAATCATCGGAGATCTCCGGGGCTGGTGTGAGGGTTGTGATCGATGGTAGGCAGGGCTTCTCCTACGCCGCATCACTTGACGAGGCTCTGCTGCTGGCGGCGCTCGAGGACGCGCGAGACAATGCGAGGTTCGCGACACCAGATGAGCATGCAGGCCTGCCGGCGCCTGATGGCGCTTCGGTCGCACCGGTTGATGGGTGGAGCAATGAGCTCGCGACTTTTTCCATCGAGGACAAGGTGGCTATGGCGCTGCAGGTCGAGTCCCGCGTTCGAGGAGGAGACCCTAGGATCACCGAGGTCCCATTCGCGGACTATGAGGACGCGATGATCGAGGAGGCAGTTGTGTCCACGCTTGGCATTTGCGCCTCGGCACGACGTAACTGGTGCTCGGTCTCGGTCCAGGCGATTGCATCTGGGATGGACAGCTCGGCGACGTCGACCGGGTTCTCCGTCTCGCGAGATCCAGCGTTGTTGAACATCGACCGTGCAGTACGGGACGCGCTGGAGAGGTCGGTCCGGCTCCTCGGAGCGCGCCCGGTGCGTTCGGGCCAGTTCTCCATCGTGATGGACGCGAGAGTGACGGCGGCGCTCTTGGCGGTCATTGCGGGTGCGCTATCCGGCGAGCGGGCGCACAGAGGTCAGTCCTTTCTCGAAGGCCGCAGCGGCGAGCGTATCGCGGGTGACCTGGTGAGCATCGTGGAGGACCCCACGAACCCGGCAGCCTTGGGGGCCTCATCGTACGACGCCGAGGGTCTTGCCTGTAGGCGCCATGTCCTGGTCGCCGATGGCGTGCTCGAAGGGTTCGTCTACGACACCTATGCGAGTCGGCTGGCCAGAGGCCAGGCAGCAGGCAATGACAGCCAGGCTGCAGGCAGTGACAGGCTGGTGGCTGGCAGTGACAGGTTTGCAGCAGGATCGGCTGTCCGGAGCGGTTTCAGCACCGCTCCCGTGGCGGGCTGTAGGGCAATCAGCTTTCAACCTGGAGACATGACGTTCGACCAGGTCCTTGAACGGGTGCACACTGGCCTTTTCGTGCAATCTGTTACCGGCATTCACTCCGGGGTCAATCCGGTTAGCGGCGACTTCTCAGTCGGAGCTGAGGGATTGATGATACGCGGCGGCAGCCTGGCCGAGCCGGTGAGGAAGGTCACGATAGCTTCGACATTGCAGCGGATGCTCCAGTCAGTGCTCGTGGTAGGGGGGGAACTGGAGTGGCTCCCGGGGCCGGCGGCAGGACAGCCCCTGGCTATCGCCGACTTGTCTGTCAGCGGAAGCTGAGAGGTGGTCCGGTCGCAGGTAAGACCGCGAACCTGCGGGTTTTTCTGCTTGCTGGGACCTTGGAGCACATCAGCTGCAACGTTGGACCGGAAGCGTCCTTTGGAGCTTGCGCCGTAGGCTCGCGCACCTGGTTTGAAAAGCGTAGTGCTTCCTCGGATGGCCCAGATGAGCTCGTCAGTGCGCAGCTGGCGCCAGTGCAGCTGGTCAGATGAGCTCTCCGCCTTCGAATCGCCACTTGAGGCTTACGACCTTCATCGGTCCAACCATGAACAACCACATGAGCACCCATGTCGTCGCAAAGTGGATCGCGAACATGGGGAAGCCGGCCGATCCGAGCGCCCACGTCCCGTTTTCGACGTGCGTGAGGTGGATCACGTACCACATCACGATGCCTTCAGGAACCACAGCGAGGAGCGTGAACAGCGGTGGCCAGTCCTTGTCCCACCGGAACTGCTGGAGCAGGTGGTAGAGAAGCTCCCAACCGACTCCCACCAAGGCTACGAGCCCGAGTGTCTCGAAGGTCATGCGGTAGTCGAAAGGGATCGGGTTGTACGGAACCGCTATCGGAACCATGAACTTGCTCATCTGCATCGGCACCATGCCCACGCCACCGATGGATCCCATCGGTGGACTTGGGAGAAAAGGGGTGATGATCGCAGTCCAGATTACCCCTACGGTGCCTACAAGGAACAAGCGAGTTTCTATTCGGCCTCGCAGACTGAAGGTCATGGAGCGACCAGCCTCATCCTGCGCCACCAAGCGTGAATCGACCTGAAAGGGCCCATCTTGTTGCAGAAACCTTCCTCGCTGAGGCGCCGACATGTCAACAGCGCAGCGTACTGTAGTCCCCAGAACGAGTACATGGGAATGACGTATGGGTTTCCCAGCGTCGAGACTCCCGACGCGAAGATCCGTCCGTACCCGTTGCGTGTCCCAGCGACCTCGAATGAACCATCGACTGACAGCTGCCCAACGGCGTTGGTCTGCGCGCCAGTGCAGTCGATCAGGTCTGCGATGACTTCATGATCCCTCAGGTTCACCTCGACTCCTGTTGCATCAATCACGTAGTCAACCTCGAGCGTCTTGGGAGGATGTCCGTCCCGTGCGCCCTCCTCTGCGATCGTAGCGGTCACCAGACCGTCGTTCCCGAGGGCAAGACCTCCTGCTGACCCCACTACCACTCTGTACCAACCCTCCTTCTTGCCCCTTGCGATCTGTGATCTCCATAGGCGTCGCTTGGGTACGGCAGTGCTCCCCACGGCAGCCAGCAACTCTGCGCGCTCGTCATCGCTGCCGAGCGAACGGAACTTTCGTTGAAGCTGGCCCCCGTAACAGGCCTTTGTAAAGGTAAAAGCCTGGTACGCGAAGCCGTCGCGCCCCGGTATGCGGAACATGCG
>JAJYWA010000037.1:19588-20697 GCA_021791755.1 Actinomycetes bacterium
GGCCGCTGGCGCGATCTATGTAGTTACGGTACAGGTGGTGGATCGTAACCTGCGTGCCCAGCGTGTCCCTGTCGTGGATCAGTCGCTCGATGACCTGGAGCGATGATGATGCAGATCCCCGGACGAGCACAGAGCTTCCCGGGTGGCGGGCCAAGTCTTCGTAGATGTGCTCATGAGGCTCGTACACGTTCACAACACGTTTCGTGTCTTGCGTGCTGGAACGGTAATCGGCCATGTCGTCGAGGACATGAGCGGCCACGAAGCCAATTCCCAGGTGAACGTAGCGAGCTCGGATCAGCTGGGCAGAAGCAAGTGTCTCGTCGTCTGCAGGAACCACCAGTACGAAGTACCCGCCGCCCTCCCTGCGGCGCACTAGAGGCACCCGACCGCGTACGAACATAGACGACCAGGAGATGCGCTTGGCCTCAGCGTCCATCTCTTCGTACAGCTGGGACGCTCTTGGAGTGAAGTAGTCGCGCAGCACTGGTTCGGTTACCAAGCCGGCTATGGTGGCGATGCTCTTACGCTTGAATCCTTCCTCGAGTCCGTACCCAGGCCAGCCCCAGATGTTGCCCATCCGGTCTGTTGAGCCCGAGCGCAGGCGCTGGTCAGGGCCGATCTGCGAAGCCTCCAGCAACGACTTGAGGGTGCCGTAGCCGCTCGGGAACGGGCCTATCACCGCGATCTGCTCTGCGGGCGCTCCCAAGATCCGCAGGGCGTCTACCATCGCGTAGGACGCCACACCGCCTCCTACCGTTACAAAGGGAACGTCTCGCAGCGCGATATCCGACCTGGCGACCATGTCGTCTGTCCACGCGCAGGCCCTCGCCATCTCCGGCGTGACCGCGCTGCCGCGAAGCGCCTCCTCTTCTAGCGTCCGGTGGCGCTGGGCATGTGGAGCATCGCGGCTGACGACTGCTCCCTCCCCGGAATCTCCGGCAGATTTCGTTGCCGTTCCTGCAGTCCCTCCGGTCTGCGCTACGTTCAGCCCCATCGAAAACTCCTCCGCACTGTAACGTTGATAGTGGATAGTACCTGCTTCTCGTGAAGCGAAGCACTCCCAGATATCGTAGCCACTAGGACCGCTCCAAGGCAAGCAAGGTTCTTGT
>JAJYWA010000169.1 GCA_021791755.1 Actinomycetes bacterium
AATGGCGGCGGCTACTGGTTCGTCGCATCCGACGGGGGAATCTTCAGCTTCGGCAACGCGAAGTTCTACGGCTCGATGGGTGGCAGGCCGCTCAACAAGCCGATAGTCGGCATGGCGTCCGATCCGGCCACCGGCGGCTACTGGTTCGTAGCCTCCGACGGGGGCATCTTCAGCTTCAACGCCCCGTTCTTGGGGTCTATGGGTGGAAAGCCGCTCAACAAGCCGATAGTAGGTATGGCTGCGAGCTGAGGCTGGTGTGTCGGCAGGCCGGGGTGCGGCGGGCTCGAACTTGATGTCGTTCTAGCAAGCTCCGGGTGTGCCCCGGCATATTGCTTCCTGTCCCAGGGCGCTTGGCCCACCCGCCAGGCATTTGCAAGGCCGTAGAGCCCGTGAACGCTGTCGAGCCGGGACATACCACGGCGGCGATGGGGGGGTCGAGTGATAATGTGAAGCTGGTCTAAGAAGTACGTCGAGTATGCCAGTTGAAGTGTTATGCGTGAAGGGTACTGGCCGGGCGCCACCGTTGAGGTGGGCCCTGGCCTGTCCGTAGGGCCCGATTCGCTGTGCACGGATATCGGCTGTCGTCGTTTGGAGGTTCTGTGGTGGGTGTTAGAGGTCGGTGGCTCCTGAACAGGTGCACACCAGCAGCGCGTTCGGTGTTCTCTGCTGCGGTGACGAGCAGCGTGGTTGCGACTCTGCTTGTGATGGCGTACACGGCGCCGGCGTCGTCCCTGGCCGCGGGGCGCCGAGCGCTTCGGTTCGTGCCGCTGGCGGGATCGGTTTCGCCGGTTCCACCGGGAGCGTTTGCGCTTGGCTCGCTTCCAGCGTCGCAGAGCGTCGGAGTAGACGTGGTGCTGCGCCTCCCGCATCCGCAGGCGCTATCGCAATTCGTTTCCGAGGTGTCAACTCCTGGTTCGCCGGCGTATGGAAAGTACCTGAATAAGGGGGCGTTCGCTGGCAAGTTCGGTCCTTCAGCCTCGTCGATTGCCCGCGTGCGGGCCTCGCTCGCAAGCCTTGGCCTTCGTCCTGGTCCGGTAAGCCCGAACGGTCTCATCATCCCAGTTGATACAACAGCTGCTGCAGCTGAGAGCGCGTTCCATGTGCACCTGGAACGCTACCGGCTTGCCACCTCGCGGATCGTGTTCGCGAACACAGACGCTCCGAGTGTGCCGTCAACCATCGCATCTGACGTGGAGGGCGTCATCGGACTGGACACCGTGCCACAGCTTCATCCGCTGCTCGCCGGGGCTGCAAGCAACGGAGGGGCAACAGCCGGTACCGGCGCCACAGTCCCTGCCATCGCTCGTCGATCGAGCTCGTCGCCAGCGGCTCAGGCTGTTCGTTCACCAAAGGCGCCGTCTCGGATCACTGTGCCGGTACAGCGCGCAGGACAGGTCGCTGATCGCGCCGCAGGTCCCGTGCCGTGCTCGAGCGCCACCTCAACCGCGTCCGCGAATTCGGCCTACACAGCTAACCAGCTCGCGTCCGCGTACGGACTGACAGCGGCCTATGGCGCAGGGAGCCTGGGTAAGGGTGAGACGGTGGCGCTGTTCGAGTTGACAACATTCTCGTCGAGCAACGTGACCAATTATGAAGCGTGCTATGGCGTCAGCACGGCTGTGACCACGGAGACGGTGGACCCGGGAGCGACGGGGACCGGTTCGGGCCCAGTGGAGGCAGCTCTCGATATCGAGGATGTGATCGGGCTGGCGCCGCAGTCCAAGATAATCGTCTACGAGTCACCGAATACCAACAAGGGCTCTGTTGACGAGTACAACCGGATGGCCACGGACGACTCAGCGCAGGTCATCTCTTCGAGTTGGGGGAGCTGTGACGTGCAGACAGGTCAGGCCGTGGTCGCCACCCAACATGTGATATTCGAGCAGATGGCCGCACAGGGCCAGACCATGCTGAACGCCGCGGGAGACACTGGATCAGCTGGATGTGGGACGGTCCCGCTCACCTCGGTGTCATGTGCGAGCGCGTCGTTCTGCATGGCGGTGGACGCTTCCGGGGCTGCGCTCAGCTGGAATGGTTCGTCTTGGTCTCAGACGAGTGTCATCGACAACAGCCCGAACGGCCCTCAGCAGCTGTCCTCGGTGTCGTGCGTGAGCTCGTCGTTCTGCATCGCGGTGGACACCTCGGGGAATGCTCTCAACTACCCTGGCGGCAATCTCTGGTCGGCTCCTCAGTTGATAGATGCAAGCGCTCCGCTGGCATCGGTGTCCTGTGCGACCACGACGTTCTGTGTTGCTGTGGACACCTCGGGGAATGCCCTCATCTTCAGTGTCAAGGCGGGAGCCACATCACCTTCCTGGTCGTCGCCGCAGCCGATCGATCCGAACGGCGGCGGCCTGGTGTCTGTATCCTGCCCCACAGCAGGCTTCTGCATGACCGCTGACATGAAGGGAAATTCCCTCTACTACTCCGGAGGAACGTGGTCGCCTCCATCGCAGATTGATTCAGGCGGCAATCCGTTCGCGGCAGTCTCATGCCCTTCGTCGAGCTACTGCGTGCTGGTCAACTCTGACTTCATCGTCTATACCTACTCGAGCGGATCGCTGTTCTCCACGCCGCTGACCGTGGACTCAGCCCCGCCGACCTCTGTGTCGTGCTCCCCCAGTGTCACCTTCTGCGCGATGGTGGATGCGGCGGGCGATGTCTACGACTTCAACGGGTCGGCGTGGTCTGGCCCCAGCGGGATAGCAGGTGAGACACTGGCGCTCACGTCGGTCTCATGTGTGACCGCGACGCCGTTCTGTGCTGCTGTAGACGTGGGAGGCAATGCGCTGACCCAGGCTGGGACCAACCCCATAGTCGGTCCGACATTGGTCGACGATCCGCTCTCCGCAGGTTATCCAGCCAGCGATCCTTATGTAACGGGCGTCGGCGGTACGTCATTGAGCGCGGTCGGGCCTCCACCATCCGAGACGGTCTGGAACGACGGGCCGGGAAGCGCCGGTTCTGGGGGGATCTCGAGTCTGTTCGGGATGCCCTCCTGGCAATCTGGCAGCGGGGTCCCGGGTGTCATCAATTCGTACTCGTCGAACGCCCCCTGCGCTGCTGCGGCTCCAGCGGCGAAGTACTGCCGTGAGGAGCCCGATGTGTCCGCATCTGGAGACCCGAACCATGGCTACGTCATCTACTACGGATCGTCCTGGACCGTCGTCGGCGGGACCAGCGCTGCGACGCCTACATGGGCGGCCCTGCTCGCGCTCATGAACGAGGTATGTGGCGTGCGAATTGGCTTCGCAAACCCGATGCTCTACCAGGCAGCAAAGGCCGACCCGGGCGCGTTCAACGACATCACTACGGGCAACAACGACTCCTACGGCAACCATGGAGGGAGTTATCCGGCGACGCCAGGCTATGACATGGCGTCGGGCATCGGCTCGCCGAACGGCGCTGCGCTCGAGAAGTACGTATGCACGCACCGCCCCGTGGGCCCGCCGCCTCCTCCCAAGGGCGCGGCTAGCGGCTATCGCTTCGTAGCCTCAGATGGCGGCATCTTCAGCTTCAACGCCCCGTTCTACGGCTCCATGGGCGGCAAGCGCCTGAACGCTCCAATAGTCGGCATGGCAGCCGACCCTGCGACCGGAGGATACTGGTTCGTAGCCTCAGATGGCGGCATCTTCAGCTTCAATGCTCCCTTCTACGGCTCGATGGGAGGAAAGCGCCTGAACGCTCCAATAGTCGGCATGGCCGCCGACCCTGCGACCGGAGGATATTGGTTCGTAGCCTCAGACGGGGGCATCTTCAGCTTCAACGCTCCCTTCTACGGCTCGATGG
>JAJYWA010000002.1 GCA_021791755.1 Actinomycetes bacterium
GAGGTGCGCGGCGGCGACGTCTTGATCGTCATCGGTAACGCATCCCAGATCGAGTCGCTACGGACGCTCGCCGCGGGCAATCCAGCCGGAGTCGAGCCGCCAGGCTGAGTCGAACCGCCAGGCTGAGTCGAGCCGCCAGCCTGAATCGACAACTCAACGATCACGCCATGTTGAGCAATTTCTCGAGCCCGATGGTCAGCCCTGGGTGCGACCCGACCGCCTTGATCGCCAACAGCACGCCAGGCATGAACGACGACCGATCAAGCGAGTCATGCCGTATGGTGAGCACCTGCCCCGGTCCGCCGAAGACCACCTCTTGGTGCGAGAGCATCCCCTCGAGACGAACCGAGTGAACCGGAACCGACGCATCGTCGCTGCGCACACCACGCGCACCAGAGCGCTCCGCTCCGAGCCCCGCGGCTATGATCCGCTTCGCGGTCTGCGCTGCTGTGCCCGACGGCACGTCCAGTTTTGCACGGTGATGCATCTCTATGATCTCCGCTCCCGACATGTACGGCGCGGCGACTTCGGCAAAGTGCATCATCAGCACCGCCCCGATCGCGAAGTTCGCCGCGAGAACGCAGTTCGGTGGTCCTCCAGCGAACATCTCGCCTATCTCGCTCTCCTCGTTGGGAGAAAAACCTGTCGTGCCAACCACCGCGTGCACACCGTGGGCTGCGCACCACCGGAGGTTCTCCATCGCCGCAGAGGCCCTCGTGAAGTCAACGGCCACATCCACCTGGCGTCCCTCGAAGTCATCAGGGCCCGCGGTGATGACGATCTGGTCCGCGCGGTCGCTCCCGGGAGCACCGGCGCCGATCGCAAGCACCTGCCCGGCGCCTTGCGGATCTACGGCGCCAACGAGCGACAGGTCCGGATCAGACGACACCGCACGACAGACCTCACGACCCATACGTCCGGCTGCCCCGAAGACGGCTACATGCACGGGAGCACATTAGCCTGGGGATGTGCATCATGGCGATTCCTCACGACGGCAACTCGCCTCTCTTCAGCGAATGGAGCCTCAGCGATTACGAGGTAAGGCGAGCTGCGCTCCGCCCCTATGCGAAAAAACTCTCGAACCTTTCCGAGTTGAACGGCCCCACGACAGCGAGGGTCCTCGGCAAGCTCAGGTACTCGGTCGCCACTCTCGACACGTCAGCAACGTCGACCGCCTCGATGGTGGCGAGAACGTCGTCGACCTCCCGCACCTCGTCTTCGAGCAGCAGTGACGATCCCAGCCGGGACATCCGCGCTCCGGAGTCTTCGAGCGCCATGACCGTCTCGGCCCGGCTCTTGCCGTGCGCAACCTCCAGCTCTCTCTCCGTGATCCCCCCGTCGCGCATCCGATCCAGCTCAGCCGAGAAGATCTTCAACAGCTCGTCCACGTTCTGCGGGGCGGTCCCCGCAGACACCGACAGCGTCCCCGCGTCGCTGAACGCAGCGCGGTCCGACCAAACCGAGTAGGCGAGCCCGCGCTTCTCCCTGACCTCTTGGAAGAGGCGGCTCGACATGCCACCACCGAGAACATGGTTCAAGATCGACAGCGCCCAACGATCTTCATGGGACCTCGCGCACGACGGCATGCCGAGAACCACGTGAGCCTGCTCGGTCGGACGCTCGGTAACCGACACCCGCTCAGGTGGCGCCGATGGTCTGGCGCGGACCCGCCTCGACGGGCTCCGCAACGGGTCCCGAAAGCGGGCCTCCATGCCGGCCAGTACTCGGTCGTGGTCCACATTGCCCGCAGCAGAGAACACCATGTTCCCAGGCGTATAGTGCTGCTCGAAGAACCTTGCTATGTCGGAGCGTCCCATGACGCTCACGATCTCCTTGGTCCCCGCGACCTCCCGACCGAGCGGATGCCCCGGGAACATCGCCGCGGCAAAGCGCTCCCCCACCACATCGGATGGCTCGTCTGCATGCATCAAGATCTCCTCCAGGATCACCTGGCGCTCCGCGTCGACGTCCTCGGCGCGCAACGCCGGGTTCTGCATGATGTCGCAGAGTATGTCGAGGCCTAGATCGAGCTGCTCGTCAAGGAGCCTGATGAAGAAGACGGTGTACTCCTTCGAGGTGAAGGCGTTCATCTCCCCCCCCACGTGATCGACCGCCTCAGCGATGTCCTGAGCGCTCCTCGTCGCGGTTCCCTTGAAGAGAAGGTGCTCGAGAAAATGCGACGCGCCGGACTGGTCAGGAGCTTCGTCCCTTGACCCGACCCCAACCCAGAACCCGAGGGCGACGGAGCGAACCTCGGACATCTTCTCCGTCACGACTCGCATGCCGCTATCGGCCATCGAGATCATGACCGAGTCACTCCTAGGGCCTGTTGCGGCGCCGCCTGTTGCCGCACCGGGTCTAGCAACAGGTCGGATGGGCGGATCTGTCGCTGTGGCGCGTGTGGTTGCCGGCCCGGGTGGCTCTGCGGGCTCAGGGCGGTCCATGGGTGGCGCGATCATCGCGTTCGCGGCCTCAGCGTCGACCCCGTCCCGGCTGCCGGCGCCTGCCTCTCTGGCCTCCCGGCCCCCGAGAGGAGCCTCCCCCCGACGGAGCCCCACCTGCGGGATCGCGGGGCCCCAGGTAGCCGAACTCCCCCTCGAGCTCAGCGTCAAGAGCATCTTCGATAGAGACGGGACGACCTGTGGAGGCGCCTCCTCCAGGAGCAACGGTTCGCCCCCCATCGCCGGCGCGGCCAGCGCCTGCCGGCTCGGCGCCCGCCACCAGGGGCTCTGCAAGCGATAGCGACACCTTCCCCTGCGGATCGATGTCATCAACCTTCACAGACACGTCCTGGCCGAGGCTGAGCACATCCTCCACCTGCTCTACCCTGCTGCCACGCGGCGCGAGCTTCGAAATGTGCAGCAGCCCATCCCGGCCCGGGAGGATGTTCACAAAAGCGCCAAACTTCGTGATGTTCACCACCTTGCCGGCGTAGACCACGCCGATCTCGGCAGTAGGTGGGTTCAATATAAGCTCGATCCTGTTGCGTGCATCGGCCAGCACCGATCCGTCACGCGCCCCTATCGTCACAGTGCCGACCGTCCCGTCATCGTCCACTTCTATCGTGGCCCCTGTCTCCTGCTGGATCGTGTTGATGACCTTCCCCTTCGGACCGATGACCTCGCCGACCTTGTCCAGGGGGATCTGAGTGCTCCAGATCTTCGGGGCGGACTCCGCGACCTCATCGCGCGGCTCGGCGATAGCGCCCCGCATGACCTCGAGTATGTGCAGGCGAGCGTCGCGAGCCTGCTTCAGGGCGTCGGCGAGGGCTTCCGCCGGGAGGCCGTCGATCTTGGTGTCGAGCTGGAGCGCAGTGATCACATCGCTCGTCCCAGCGACCTTGAAGTCCATGTCGCCGAAGGCGTCTTCCGCACCGAGTATGTCTGTCAGGGTGATGTAGCGTCCCTCCTCGTACACGAGGCCCATCGCGATCCCGGCCACCGGCGCCTTGATCGGCACGCCTGCGTCCATCAGCGACAGCGTCGATCCGCACACCGACGCCATCGAAGTCGAGCCGTTCGAGCTGAGAACGTCCGAGACAAGCCGGAGCGTGTACGGAAACTCCTCGACCGGGGGGACCACCGGCAGCAGGGCTCGCTCTGCCAGCAGACCATGACCGATCTCACGGCGCTTCGGGCCCCTCATGAAACCCACCTCGCCAGTCGAGAAGGGTGGGAAATTGTAGTGGTGCATGTACCGCTTCATCTCGTCGATCCCGATCGTGTCCAAGAGCTGGTTCAACCGCGGCATCCCGAGGGTTGTGACGTTCAAGACCTGGGTCTCGCCCCGCTCGAAGAGCGCTGAGCCATGCGCCGTCGGCAGGAACCCGACCTCAGCGGCGAGACGACGGATCTCGTCGGTCGTACGCCCGTCGATACGAATGCCGTCCTTCACGATCCGTTCCCGAACCAGCCTCTTCGTCAGAGCCTTGAATGCTGAGCGGACCTCCGCTTCGCGCTCGGGCAACCTTTCCCTGAGCGCATCAACAGCCCGCTCCTCCGCGTGATCGATCGCCTCGTTGCGCTCGGCCTTGGCAGTGTGACGGACAGCCTTGGCCAGATCCGCTTCGACAATCTCGACGACTGCGTCGAGCACGTCATCTGCATGACCCGAGAACAGCTCGTACGCGAGCGGCGCCTTGGCGCCCGCGACATCGACCAGCTTGCGTTGGAGATCGATCGACTCCCTTATCCAAAGCTTCGCTGCTTCGAGCCCCTCCACCACAACCTCCTCTGTGACCTTCGGCGCTCCGGCGGCGTAGTACTCGAACGCGCGCTCTGTGCCGCCGGCCTCGACCATCATGATCGCGACATCTCCGGCGCCGGTCTCGCGGCCCGCGACCACCATCTCGAACGTCGAGGCATCTCCCTCCTGGTAGGTCGGGTGAGGGAGCCAGGTCCCATCAACCGAGTAGGCGACCCGCACAGCTCCGATCGGGCCCTCGAACGGCATCCCCGAGATCATCAGCGCCGCTGATGCCGCGTTGATCGCGAGCACGTCATGAGGGTTCTCCTGGTCTGCCGCGAGGACGAGGCCTACCACGTGGACCTCGTTTCGAAAGCCCTTGGGGAAGGATGGTCGCAGCGGGCGATCTATCAACCTGCACGTTAGGATCGCCTGGTCAGTGGCCCGCCCTTCCCGCCTGAAGAACGAGCCAGGGATCTTCCCAGCTGCGTACATCCGCTCCTCCATGTCCACCGTCAGCGGGAAGAAGTCGGCGCCCTCCCTTACCTTCCTCGATGCGGTGGCGGTCACCAGCACGACTGTGTCGCCGAGACGGGCGGAGACCGCTCCATCGGCTTGGCCAGCCAGCTTCCCAGTCTCGAACGAGAGTGTTCGCTCGGTGCCGCTTACCTGGGCCGATACAACTATGGCGTCTGACATCTACTTCAGATCTCCTTCATCTGTTCATGGACGCCGCCCAGCCAGTTCCCAGTCGTCAGCCACTCGAAGCGCGTACCGAGCCACTTGCATGCCCAGGTGCATCCGAGTGATCGGCGACTGGCAGCCGACCTTGATAGCGTCTCTATCCCTCTAATGCCTTCTTGTGTGTCCTGCTCGATTACTGTGAGCAATGCCTCGTATCGAACCGAGCGCCGCCTCGCACCGCACAGGCGCCCAGCTCGGGCGCCCTGCCCAGCCAATTGGCGGGCTGCGAAGGCGCCCGTCGACACCTACCGGCGTATCCCGAGCCGAGCGATGAGGTCGCGGTAGCGAGCCACGTCGTTGCTCTTGAGGTAGTCGAGGAGTCGCCGGCGGCGCCCGATGAGCATCATGAGCCCTCGACGCGTGTGGTGGTCTCCCACGTGCGTCTTCAAGTGCTCAGTCAGGTGGTTGATCCGCTTGGTGAGCAGTGCCACCTGTACCTCAGGCGAGCCCGTGTCTGTTTCATGTGAGCGATATTCGGCAATGGTCGTCGCCTTATCGAGCATTTGCAAAGCAACCTCGGATGGTAGAGCTGGGGAACGCGATCAACGATGAAGGCTTTCGGAAACCAGCGAAACAAACCTGTACGGCCAGCTCGGGCCAGCCGCCTGGAACCTTCGCCGTCATGCTAGCAGGCCCACGGCGGCGACGCGTCCACAAGCATGCTTCGGACAGCCGCCACATCGGCCTGAATGCGCCTGGAAAGCTCCTCGGGACTCGAGAAGCGCTCCTCGTCTCGGGTTCTCTCGACGAACGCAACCTGTGCCTTCTCTCCATACAGGTCGCCCTCGAAGTCGATCAAGTGCGCTTCGAGCACAAGCTCTGCAGGACGCGATGTGAAGGTCGGACGTACGCCGAGGGATATTGCGCAGCGGTGCACAGAACCGGAGCCCCTCTTGTACCACCCCGCGTAGATGCCATTACCCGGGAGCATGATCCCCGCAGGCGCCGCTACGTTGGCAGTCGGACAGCCGAGCACTGGTCCTCCGGTTGAATCGCCGTGCTCTACGATGCCCCTGACCTCGTGCGGACGACCAAGCAACCTTGCCGCCTCTGCAACCCTACCCCCGGCGAGAAGGCGCCTGATCCTAGACGATGACACGATCTCACCATCGTCCGTAGACGTAAGCCCCACTCCGACGACCTCCAACCCCAGTGCTCCGGACATCTTCTGCAGCAGCTCGACCGAGCCTTCACGATCGCGGCCAAAGTGGAAGTTGGCGCCGACCACCACAAGACGCGTCCTGAGCGCGGATACCAGAAAATCGGTTACAAAGTCCTCAGCGCGCTCTTCGGCGCGCTGAGCGTCGAACGTCACTAGGACGGCATAGTCGACGCCGGTCTCGCTTAGAAGCTCCATCTTGTGCGCGACATCGGTCAACAGCATCGGAGCCGACTCAGGGCGGACGATTGAGGCGGGGTGACGGTCGAATGTCACCACCGCGGTCGGGAGCCCGGAAGAGCGAGCCCGTGCACGCAGCTCGCTGATGAGACGGCGATGTCCCACGTGGAGGCCGTCGTACGCTCCGATCGTCACCGCGAGTCCTTCGCTGGGTGCGTCGAAGGAGCCGATGTCCCTCACTACCTCCACAGGGGTATCCCTGCACCGTTCCTAGACACTGAACGATACCTCATCGATCAGCCAAGACCGCCCGTGCCGGGCGCATCTCCAGGCGTGGCGAGCACCACGATCGGAGCCACCATGTCGGGGCCCCTTTCTCCGTACACCGCAAGCAGATCGCCAAGAGCATCCAGCAACGACCATGGACCATCTCCTGAAAGTTGTAGGTCCGAGCGATCGAGGAGCCGACCTGAACGTACCTTCGCAGCTTCCTGCGGGCCAACTGTGACACTCGTATAACCGCGCATCGCCGCAGCCGGGGGCAGCACGTCAGCAATCGAGAGCTCCCCTACGCGACGCGCCTCGTCAAGGGAGAACGCACCGGCAGAGGTCCTGCGAAGACTCCTGACGTGTGCGCAGCCGCCGAGGAGCGCACCCAGATCCGCTGCCAGCGAGCGCACGTACGTACCCGAGGAGCACGTAACCTTGATCTGGAGGACCTGTGTCCCCTTCGTGGTGCGACCTTCGGGCGCTAGGTCCACATCGAACCGCGAGACCTCTACCCTGCGTGCCTCGCGCTCCACCTCGATGCCTTCACGGGCGAGCTCATGGAGCCTCCTCCCGCCTACCTTGAGCGCTGACACCATAGGCGGGACCTGAAGGATGGATCCGGTCAGCGCGGCCGCTGCCGCCCGTACCTCGTCGATCGGCACCTCTGACATGTCGATCTCAGCGACCACGTCGCCTGAGGAGTCAAGCGTCGAGGTCCCCACCCCGAGCACCACATCGGCTTCGTAGGTCTTCGGCTGCGATCCTGTGAAGCGAAGCAGACGAGTGGCACGGCCCAAGCCAACCACGAGCACGCCGGTCGCATCCGGATCGAGGGTGCCGGCATGGCCGACCCGCTTGAGGCCAAAGATCTTACGGCAACGCGCGACAACGTCATGCGAAGTCCAGCCTGCTTCCTTGTCGACTACTACCACCCCTGATACCGCTGACCGCTCGCTCCCAAGGCCGCGCAGAGCCACCTCCCGCGGTTGCGCAGAATCGCGGTCCTGGATGTCGGATGACTCCTGGTGAGAATGCGCGCCCCGCACCCCGGACTCCAGGTCAGGCTGGTCTGCAGCATGCAGACGCCTGATCGCCGCGTCCACCCGCTCCCCTGCAGCCACACTCGGGTCCGCGGCAAACCCGAGGCGGGGCGTACGTCTGAGGCGAGCCTGATCAGCAACCGCTCGCTGGAGCCGCCTCCGCTGCGCCTGCAGGCCCTGCAGGGCCTGCGCCGGCGCCGAGCTGAGCAGGACCGTAGCTCGAGAGAGATCTTGCTCGCTGAGCACCGCTGTGACCGTCAGCATGCGCAGCCGCTCGTCAACATCAGCAAGGCGCTCTATCTCCTCAGAGACCACCTCGCGCAGCAACTCGTTCACACGAGCCGCCCGCGGATAGCTATGAAGATGGTCATCAGCGCCCTCGCCGGCCCTTCTGCTTGAGTATTGAGAATGCCACCTCGGGCTAATGATCATCACCTCCAGTGAGACAACCGCTCCACGGAGCGGACCACAGTGAACCGTCGCGATCCTTGGCGCTGGCTCGCACTAGGCGAGATGCACGCCAGCCGAGGCGCACACCGCGGGCTCCCCGACCCCCCCACACATTACCCGCTGGTCCAAGAGGCTGGAGCGCCAAACGGGCGCCGGTATCCCCGCTCACGTCGTTGCCGGCTCGACCTCGCGTTCCTCGTAGGTCTCGATCACATCGCCTTCATGAAGATCCTGGAAGTCAGAGAGACCAATCCCACACTCGAAGCCGGCCGCGACCTCACGGACATCGTCCTTGTGCCGGCGAAGTGATGAGACCGAGCCATTCCAGATCACCACGCCATCCCGCAGGAACCGCACCTTCGAACCACGCTTGATCACCCCGTTTCGAACCATGCACCCAGCTATGGCGCCGATCCGCGGCACACGGAATATCGCCCTGACCTCCGCCTCGCCAGTTACGACCTCCTCGAAGGTTGGCGCGAGCAATCCCTTCATCGCCGCAGCGAGATCTTCCATCACCTTGTAGATGACCTCGTACGTGCGGATGTCAACCTTGCGCGCCTCGGCCAGCTCTCGTGCCCTGCGATCCGGCCTTACGTTGAACGCGATGATCGCAGCGTTCGATGCAGCAGCGAGCTGGACGTCGTTCTCGGTTACCCCGCCGACGCCGCGATGGATCAGGTCCAACTTCACCTCATCGGTTTCGAGCTTTTGCAAGCTGTCGGTGATCGCCTCGAGGGAACCCTGCACGTCGGCCTTGAGAATGAGGTTGAGCGTAGAGACCTCTCCACTCTGGATACGGGCAAAGACATCCTCCAGCTTCGTGCCGGGCGCGACGCTCACGGACGCGAGATGCGTCGTGTGCCGAGCGCGCCTGTCTCTGGCTTCGGCAATCGCCCTTGCCACGCCCTGGTCGCCCACAACACGCAGCTCGTCACCGGCTACGGGGGGCTTCGAGAACCCGAGAAGCCGCACCGGCATCGCGGGGGGAGCTTCCTTCACGTTCTCGCCGCGATCGCTTACGAGAGCCTTGACCCGTCCCCACGCCGACCCCGCGACAACATAGTCACCAACCCGCAACGTTCCTGCCTGGACGATCACGGTCGCCACCGGCCCACGCCCAGTGTCGAGGTTTGCCTCCAGGACGATTGCGCGTGCAGCTATCTCCGGGTTCGCCTTCAGCTCCTCCACCTCGGCCACGACAAGCAGCTGCTCCAGAAGCGCGCTGACGCCAGTGTTCGCGAGCGCTGATACCTCAACCATAATGGTGTCACCGCCCCAGGACTCCGGGACGAGGCCGTGCTCGCTCAATTGCTGACGCACCCTGTCGGGATCTGCGGACTCGCGATCAATCTTGTTGATCGCGACCACGATCGGCGTCCCGGCGGCCTTTGCATGATCGATCGCCTCCACTGTCTGAGGCATGACACCATCGTCGGCCGCGACCACAAGAACCACGATGTCAGTTACCTGCGCTCCCCGTGCCCTCATAGCGGTGAATGCCTCGTGTCCCGGGGTATCGATGAAGGTGACGCCATGGCCGGTCACATCGACCTGGTAAGCGCCGATGTGCTGCGTAATGCCACCGGCCTCCTGAGCGACGACGTTCGTCTCCCGTACCCGGTCGAGCAGCATTGTCTTGCCGTGGTCCACATGGCCCATCACCGTCACGACCGGCGGCCTCGGCTTCATCGCCGCGACCTCTTCGGCATCATCCTTGTCAAAGTACTTGGCCTGCAGCGCAGCCTCGTCCTCTTCCCCAGCATCCACAAGTTGCACCCTGGCGCCGATCTCGGCCGCGAAGATCTCGATCATCTCGTCGGGAAGGGACTGCGTAGCCGTCACCATCTCACCCTGGAGCAGCAAGTACCGTACAACGTCGCCAGCAGAGCGATTCAGCTTAGGCCCAAGGTCCTGAGCAGTGCAGCCACGCTCCACAATCACCTCGTGGTCAGGCACTGGTGCATCCGACGCTGTATACGCTGTCAGCTGCGTGGGCTCGAGCTCTTCGAGCTGGCGCTTACGCCTGCGAGGCCTACGCTGCTGCTGACGCCCTCTGAGCAGCCCACCGCCCCTTGGCCCACCGGTGCCGCCGGGCCGCGCTGGGCCGGCCGGTGCAGCCGTTCCAACCCCAGGTCGCGGGCCCACGAACCGCCCGCCGGAGACCCCGCCCGGGCCAGGCTGCCTGCCACCCTGCGTCCCTCCGGCGCCGCCGGGCCTTCGCTGCGTTGATGCGCCGTTCGAGTACCCAGGCCTTCGATCTCCAGGCCCCTGCTGTCCCACACCACGGTACCTGCTGCCGCCCGGACCTCGCTCAGGCGTCGCGCCCGAGAGCGGTCTCCGTACGCCGGGCGGAGGCGGTATCGGCTTGCCGGACAACGACCGCGGTGGACCGGCGGGACCCGCAGAAGATTCGCGCGCCGGTGGGGCCTGCGGAGCACCTTCGGAAGGCGAGGCTGCTCTCCGGGTTGACGGCCCTCCTTGACCAGGCCGTCCAGCGCTAGCTGCAGATGCAGGAGGGGGCCCGCTCGCGTGGTGGACGCCAGCTTCTACTGTCGGTCGTTCTCGCTTGGCTGCCGGAGCGGGCCGGGCAGAAGGGGCGGGCTCGGGCGCAGCGGCGGGCTCGGTCGCAGCGGCGGGCCGGGCAGAAGTGGGTTGGGTCCGAGCGGCGGGCTCGGGCGCAGCGGCGGGCTGGGTAGGAGCGGGTTGGGTCCGAGCGGCGGGCTCGGGCGCAGCGGCGGGCTGGGTAGGAGCGGCAGTGGGCGGCGCCGCGGCTGCAGTTTGCTGCTCGGCATCGCCTACTGCAGGAGGCTTCGCCTTTCTCTGGCGCTTTTCAGACAATCCAGCGGCTGCGTCGTGAGTCGGTTCTGAGAGCGGCTCGTCCTGCGGGCTCTCGGGCGCCTTTCGACGAAGCCCCTCGCGGTCGGCCTTGCGCCTGGCGCGGTCGGCCTGTGGCTCCTCGATGCTTGAAGAGTGGCTCTTTGCCGCGATGCCAAGAGACGCGCAAAGGTCCAAGGCCTCCTTGTTGCTGAGGCCAAGCTCTTTTGCAAGCTCGTACACCCGAATCCTATTTACCAAAACTCTCCTTGCCTAGTGCCCGGCACAAGTTATCTCTAATCTCCACTTCCGTCTTCGTCCCCAACTTCCTTGCCTCACCGGCCACGATGGCCTTCATCTGTGAACCCCGCGTGCACGCGCCACGAGAGAACCTCGCCGCGGGTGCGATCCGCTCCACGCTGCTACAGCAGCCACGCGATGCAGGTACGACGGTCACCAGCAAGGTGACCGCTGCCAACCATGGTTCCTGGCCCCCACCACACCGCACCCCGTTGGAGCACGTCGAAACTCGTCGCGTGCATGTTCCTGGCGAACGATCCAGATGACGGCCTAAGCCTCACACAATCTTCCCACACTCCGGCGTTGCTCATTCCCGTGCCTCGGCGCCGTCCCAGCCCAGCAGCACACCCAAGCGATCCACGGCCGCACTCGACACGGGCGCTCTCAGCGCCCTAGCAAAAGCCCCTTTGCGCTTCCCAACCGCGAGGCAGCGGAGCGAGCCTGCGCACAACCACGCGCCCCGACCGGGCATGCCAGGTCCCGTTGTCAGCTCGCCGTCGGACAGCCTCACCACCCGAACGAGCTCGCTGGCCGGACGGCATCTCCGGCATCCAATGCACGTGCGCAACTTTGAACCGCCAATGGCATCAGGTCCCTTGCGCAATTTCAGATGATCCGACCTCGTCTGGATCTTGCAAGGGCTCGTCTTCCCCTACTGGCGCATCCTGCATCGCCGGAAGATCCGCGGCCGCGCTAGAGCGAGACCACTCTTCAACCGAGACAGCGGCGCCGCCTCCGGCAGGCTGCCAGACCATCTCCCCCGATTCGCTCTCGATCCACTCGCCCTCCGCCCAGTCCGCCTCGACATACCCCGCGTCTTCCTCGGCAACCTGCGTCTCGGAGCGAATGTCGATCCTCCAACCCGTAAGTCTCGCAGCAAGGCGCGCGTTCTGGCCTTCCTTCCCTATGGCGAGCGACAGCTGGAAATCATGGACAACCACCACGGCGACGCCCGTCTCCTCGTCGAGCCTGACCTCCTTGACACGGGCCGGCTGAAGAGCCCGCTTCACCAGCTCGGCTGGGTCGTCCGAGTAAGGAATGACGTCAACCTTCTCCCCACGCAGCTCATTCGTTACCATTCTGACCCGAGACCCGCGCGAACCGACGCATGCCCCGACCGCATCCACATTTGGGTCGTTCGACCACACCGCCAGCTTTGTGCGGTGACCTGGTTCGCGAGCAGCTGCCTTGATCTCCACCACACCGCTCGACATTTCGGGAACCTCGAGCTCGAACAGACGCTTGACGAGACCAGGATGGCTCCGGCTGACCACTATCTGCGGACCCTTCGTTGTCTTGCGAACCTCGACGATATAAGCCTTCAGCCTGGCGCCATGGTCGTAGCGCTCGAACGGCACCTGCTCCGCCTGGGGAAGAATCGCCTCCACTCGACCGAGATCTAGCAGGGTGTAACGATTGTCCGTCTGCTGGACAATGCCCGTGACGATATCCCCCTCGCGTCCTGCGTACTCCTCGTACTTGACATCGCGCTCGGCCTCTCGAAAGCGCTGAAAGAGCACCTGCTTGGCGGTCTGGGCCGCGATGCGGCCGAAGTCGTGCGGGGTATCGTCCCACTCCCGAAGAACATTGCCCTCGTCGTCGAGCTCCTGGCCATAGACCCGTATCTCACCCGACTCTGGATCAATGGTGACAACAGCCTCTTCGGCAGAGCCCGGACGCCTCTTGTACGCTGCCACCAGAGCATTGGCAAGCGCATCCAGCAGCGTGTCAACGGGGATCCCCTTCTCCTGGCCAATCTGGCGCAGTGCCTCCAAGAAGTCAGCGTTCGCCATGCTCGCGCTCCCCGCGTGCCGCCTGTATCGAAATGGAAACCGAAACGGAAACGGAACGCCTACCTACCTGCGGCCACCCGCCGAACGGCAACGAACAACCACGAGCACCAGGACAACGGAGCGCACGACGCTCCATGCGTGCTGGACGAATAACTTCATCGATAGTCATCACATGCATTGCCACCTCCTCACTCCCTTCGTATGCCTGATGCTCCATATAACTCCTGAACGGTCGCGAACTATGCTCGAACGTCACGGTTGACAACACCTACGGTCACGCGCGCGCAAACCAAAAGCGTGGGCACTCCGCCCACGCTTCGTCGAGAACTTCCATCGAACGGCAGGGCAAGTATAGCAGCGCCTCCGGCCCCGAGGTATGATTAGCTCTGCGCAGCTACTTGGTGTCCAGCGCCATTGGTTGCTGCCTCGAAAAGCGGTGCAGGTGAAGGGTGGAGGCTTGACGCTAGGCCGAAGTTCCCCCCGGTGGAAGGAGAACGAAGCCACTATCACCTCGACTAACTGGACTTTCGCGCTCGGGCGCCGGTTAGGATACCTCTACGAGGCGATGGACGAGTCCTGCTCAGCAAAGGGGGCGATCGAACCGCAGCATGGTAAGCCCGTGCACTCCTTCACGACGCTTTTCCCCGATCTCGCCACCGTGTGCCTCAACACCGTGACGCCGACCGACCCAGTGCTTCGCAGCCTCAGCGACGTGACCACCCCGACTCCCGTCCAGCACCGAGCCTTCGATCTACTGGTGGTTTCCCACCAGATCGCTGCCCTGTAGTCAGGATTGGTCTCCGGCATGACCAAACTACCTGTTCACGTGATTTGGATCCATGTTTTTTTGGGGAGGAGGGGGACTTCGGACTAGCGGAGGGATAGAAGTGCAGGAACCGGGGCACGGTCTAGATCTCCTACCTTTGGCGCTGTAGGGTCACAGGTACGCGGACGTAGCTCAATGGCAGAGCCCCAGCCTTCCAAGCTGGTTATGCGGGTTCGATCCCCGTCGTCCGCTCTCGTGAAAACTCCCAATTCACCAGTGGTATCGGTCCAGGATGCCGGTAAAGTCTGACAGCGAGCGACGCTGAGCTACCGCTACTCGTTGGCGCCGTGGACGTTCTATGACCACTACGGCTTCACGGCCCTCACGATGATGCTGTCGCTCGATGATGATGCTGTTGCCCGATGGAACGTTAGTTTCCAGCGCTTCTCGATCGGCCATCACAACTTGCCGTGATCATCGACAGCGCCAACCAGGTAGATCTCATGGAAGGAGCGCCGCGACTGCACGGCCGTCGCTCTCACGAGCCCTCCTCCCTCAATCATCTCGCGCATCTCCGCCAGTACGGCATCGAGGACGCTCACGTCGATTACCGCCGGCCCGTCCTCGCGCTGCAACTCGACGTCACACCAGCCAGTCGTTCCAAGCGGGTTTCGCCGGCTGTGAGCGGGCGCGGCGGCCCAGGCGAACTCACGAGATCACGACGAGATCATCAAGGTCTCGGCCTACGAGAAAGCGACGAGAGCATACCAACCTCACCTGGTCGGCCGTTCGTACAACGGAAGGCCGACCCCCACGGCCGCGCTTGCTTGGCGAGCATCCCGGGTTAGGAGTGTGACGGCGTCGTCGCTGGCTTCAGCGAGGACTTGAGCCGCAGCCAGGTGAATTGCGTCAAGCGTGCGAACTTGCTCCTCCAAGACAAGCGACCTTGCCCGAGCAAGAGTGTCGCTTCTGACGGGCGCTACACCAATCGGGCCGTCGTCGCAGGTGTGATCAGCCCAGGCGTCAAGTCGTTCCGCAACTTCAGCTTCAGTGATCCGGCCGCCGCGCAAAGCACGCGCTAGCAGGCTAGCAAGCTCGACATCGGCGAGCTCACAAACCACGACTGGATCGTGCCCGGTAAAAACAACCTCGGCGATCCACGCACCGTCGTCCTCGTCACCCAGGTACATGCTTCCAAGTGCACTGGTGTCCAAAAAGACGATCAACGCTCGTCACGATCGGTGCTCACAAGCTCGGCCGAGTACCCAGCTGGCGTCTCAACGGCAGTACTAAGCACGAGACCCGGCCGGTGGCGACGTCCGGGCGGCACACCGCGCGTCGCGAGCCGGCCATCCACGATGGCTCCCGCCTTCCACATCTGACGATGCGATCCCGGCGCGGCGACGGCAACTTGCAGGAGCCGGTTCAGGTACGAGTTGACAGACTCATCCAAGCGTGCAGCCTGACCTTTCAGGGCATCGGCCAGCTCGTCGTCGATCCTCGCAACTATCTGCTTCACGACCACCATGCTAGCACTCATGTGAAGGTGCTAGCACTTCAAGCCGGTCCCCGAGGAACAAGAGCACAGCCGGCGGGAGCGACCATGGGAACACGTCCCGGGGGGCCTTCGGGCACCAGAACCAAGACCGCTCCCACTCGGCTGTAACTTGTCAGGATAACGATCCAGCGCGCGTGATCTTTCGGTCTGCTCGGAACTTTTTTTCTGAGGTCCTCTCGTCCCGGTTCGGGCGCTCGCGAACATTCGGACCTCGAAGTGCTACGATCAGACTTGCAAGCGGTATGGAGCCAAGTCGGGGTCGAAAGGGAAGGGGGCATGGGCCTTAGAACTGGGGAGCTGATAAAGGGGCATGGCGAGGTTGATTTGGCGCGCGACCGCGAGCTTGTCGAGCGGTGCCAAGCTGGCGACTCCTCGGCTTTCGACGACCTCTACCTACGCTATTTCGACCGCCTGTACAGGTTTTGCCTCCGACGCGTGGGCGTGCCAGCCGAAGCAGAGGATATAGCGCAGGAAGCGTTCACCCGCGCGTGGCGCGCCCTTCCCAAGTTCACCGGTGATCGTCGTTTCTATCCGTGGCTGAGCGTCATAGCGTCCAATCTGTGCACCGACACCCTGCGGCGCAGATCCCGCAGCACACCGGTCGCAGAGATGGACGAGATGATGCCGGCGAGCGCAAACGCCGACGGGTGCGAAGACGAGGTGATGCGGGCGGTCGATGCCGACCTGCTGTCCGAGGCATTCAGCCGGCTTTCCGAGCGGCATCGGCAGGTCCTTCAGATGCGGGAGGAGTCCGGATGGTCCTACCAGCGTATCGCCGAGCACGAAGGGGTGAGGGTGAGCGCGGTGGAGGCCGTGCTCTGGCGTGCACGACAGGCGCTAAAGCGGGAGCTCATATCCCTCGCGGGCGCCGAGGGAGGGCTGGTCGCTGTCGTCTTCAGCTGGGCAAGACTGGCACGCTCGCGGCTCTCTAGGCTTGCACGGCTTGCCCCGCAGTCGGTCAACGCCCTCCGGTTCGCTGGTGGCGGCATGCTGATGTCCAGCGTCGCAGCCCTCGTAGTGATAGCGACCATGTCGGTGAGCCCGCCTGCCTCTCCTTCCGCCCGGAGCAGCGCCCATCAACCCGTGCAGGTGCAGCGCTCCCCCTCGGCCGCGATACCGCAACAACAACGTCAACTCCTCCAGATACCCCGCCGCCACGCGGTCTCGACATCCACAGCCGGCACGAGAGCCGCCCCGGTGGTGACCGCTGCAGCCCCAGCGGTTCGCCCGCTCCGAGCGCCTGCCGGAGGGGTTGCCTCGGTGGCCAGCACAGTTACCGGGGCGCTACCGGCCGTCACGAACCTTCTCGGTGGAGGGGTTCACAGCGCGGGGAGCACCGCGAAGAGCGCACTTGCCGGGGCGCTTCCGGCCGTCACGAACCTTCTCGGCGGAGGGGTTCACAGCGCGGAGAGCACCGCGAAGAGCGCACTTGCCGGGGCGCCATAAGCGCCGCTCACGGTCTGAGCTTTGCTCGTGCGGTCGGCGCTTCAGGGATGCGATCGTCACACAGCGCCCGCACCATGACCGTAGCGCGCGCAAGCTTTCTTGCGTCGGGCGGTTATTCCATAGGTGACCTTGATAAGCAAAACAGCTGGGCCTGCCGAGGCAGCGACCAATGGAGACAGCAGCGAAGCAATCATCTCGCTGCGCGGCGTGACAAAGTCCTTCGGCGCCCATACGGTGCTGTCAGACGTGACCTTCGATGTGCCCAAGGGTCGCATCACAGCCATCCTCGGTCCGTCCGGTACGGGTAAGTCCGTCCTTCTCAAGACGATCCTCGGCCTCCTCGAGCCAGAGGAGGGCGAGATCTGGGTCGACGGGGAGCAGATCGTCGGAATGAGGGAACGGGACCTCTATAGAGTGCGGAGCAAGTTCGGAGTCTTGTTCCAGGATGGAGCCCTCTTTGGATCCATGAGCCTCTACGACAACATAGCCTTCCCGTTGCGAGAGCACACTCGGAAGCCCGAGCGCGAGATCCGCCAACGGGTCTTGATGAACGCGGAGCTGGTCGGGCTGCTTGACCACTTGAGCAAGCTCCCTGGTGAGGTCTCGGGTGGGATGAAGAAGCGCGCGGGCCTCGCCAGGGCAATGGTCATGGAGCCCGAGATCGTTCTCTTCGACGAGCCGGACTCCGGCTTGGACCCGGTCCGGGTCGCCTACCTCGACGACCTTGTCCTGACCGCCCAACGTGAGACGGGGGCGACGTTCTTCATCATCACCCACAACATCACGTCCACGATGCGTACGGCCGACTATCTCGGCCTTCTATTTCGATCCCATCTGGTCATGTTCGCCCCAAAGGACGAGATGCGCCGTTGCGACGACCAGATCGTGAGGCAGTTCCTCGAAGGCCGATCCGAGGGGCCGATAGCAATGGACGAGATGGCAGATGCCGACCCGAGCATCATCGACTACGGCGAGGCGCCATCGATCGGCGAGGGCAAGGGCGAGCCGCACGGCGGGGACGGGTGAGGGCGAGGGCGGGGCGCATGGCGGGGATGAGTGAGGACGAGGGCGCCATCTCTCTCATGTTTCATGAAGCTCCATATCCCCAGACAGATGCGCACGAGATAGGTAATTGGCCAGGAAGATGGCACACGACCAGCTAGGTTTTCAGCAAACCAGAAACCTCATGATCCCAGCATCTCCACAAGGCAGTTCGGCTTTCCCCAGTACACGATGCCTGGTCAGGCGAAGCTTGACCAGGCGACGGATGCGAGGGTTGCCGGGGCAGTGCGAGAACGTGCCAGTTGACATCGGTACATCCGGCACGGAAAGCACGGAACTCAACAGAGCACCGTTGGTGCGATAACAGGGAAGGACATGAGGTCATGAGCAACGCTGTAGCACTTGCAGGAAACGTGACGCGCGATCCGGAGATCCGGTACACACGTGAAGGCCAAGCGGCCGTAACCCTAGGCCTTGCAGTGAACCGTCGCTGGCGCGGCCACGAGAGCCAGGAGTGGGAAGAGTCGACATCGTTCTTCGACATCGTCTGCTGGCGCGACATGGCCGAGAACGCAATGTCGAGCCTCGCTCGCGGAAGCCGCATCATCGTGATCGGCCGACTTGAACAGAGATCCTGGGAGACAGAGGAGGGTGAGCGGCGCGTCAAGATCGAGGTCGTGGCGGAAGAGATAGGACCAAGCCTCCGGTGGGCAACCGCCGACATCGTCAAGGCCCGAGCAAACGAGAGCCGCTCCCCGGGCGGCCTCGGCGCCCAAGACGTTCAGGGCGGCGGCGCCTTCGGAGACGACAATGTCGACCTCGACGGGACCACATCCGAGGCCGACAGCACGGAGCTGGTCGGATGAACCCTCAGGTCCGCGAAGAGATGCCGGTGGCTCCCCACGCCGAAGATGGACGTTCGACGGCTCCGCAAGCACTGAAGAACATTGGCCGGAGAATTGGGGGTCGCTTTCCTGCCAGCATCCAGTTGACGAAGCACGAAGCCTTTGCGGTGTGCCAAGCGATCGCCGATGCGGGCTGCTGGCTGAACCAGGTTGACATGGCTCGCGAAGCATCTCGCCTGGGCGGCGTCATCGACCTCATAGAGAGCCGGCTAGCAGGCGGGAGCAGGCCCTTCGAGGAGAACTAGAACCAGCACTCAGTGGCGCGTGCTGCCACCCAGCTCACAGGACACACTGGGAGGCACTGCGCGCCGACGAAGCCCTCGGGGCCTCGTGTGCAGTTGGCTACCGACGCCGATCGACCTCATGGTCAACGGTCAATGCTCAGTGGTCAACGGCCAAGGTTCCCTCGACCGATCCAGCCATCGAGCTCGCCTCGGGTCAACACCATCCCCGGCATTCAGCCCCTTGGAGACAGGTCGCGTCTTGTAAGATCGGCTACTGCCACGACAACCGGTTGGAGCTGGCCTGCGGCGAAGCACCCTGAATCAACATTCTCGGCAATCTGTGGTGAGCTATGTGTCATGAAACACAACGCTTCTACGACCGCGTCACGCCCGCGTTCGGCGAAGGCAGGAAAAGGCAACCGGAGCACCCAACGCTTGTCATTCGCCCGTTGGGGCGGATCAGCGATGTTGTTCATCATCGGCGCAGTTCACCTCAACCTCTACGCACGGGAACAGTACTCCGCGATACCAACGATCGGTGCATTGTTCATTGTTGATGTAGCGCTCGCGTGGTCCCTAGCGCTCGCCTTGGTGGTCTGGCCTGCGCGACCCGTGACGCTGCTGGGGTCCCTGTTCTCCATCGGAACGCTCTCAGCGTACATAGTGAGCCTTTACATGCCCTTGTTCGGTTTCGAAGAGCCAGGTATCTCGTACTCGGGGGGTGTCGCGATCGCCGCGGAGGTACTCGCGGCCATGGCCCTCGGCACACTGACATGGCAACACAGACGACTACCGCGATCTCACGACCGCGTTGGCGTTGCGCCCACACGAGGGCCGAACGCAGAGGAGATCGGCAACGAACGTAAGACCGACATGACGCACACCTTCGCGATCACACGGTGGGCCGGGCGCAGCAAGGCAGCACGGCGCATCGCACGGTCGCTCCTGCGAGTGGACCGAGTCGCGACTGCACTTGCGGTCTCCACGGGCTTGCTCCTAGCTGCCTGCTCGACCACGTCCTCTCCGACTCACGGTAGCGTTACGGTCATCCGGTCATCCAATACCAGCATCGGCACGGTCCTGAGCACGGGCACCGGCTACACCCTCTACGCGTTTACCCTCGACACACCCACCAAGAGCAACTGCCCGTCGGGAGCCTGCACAGCAATCTGGCCGCCCCTGATCACCACAGGCCATCCAGATCTCGGTCCAGGCATACAGTCACGGCTCATGACAACGATCAGACGGGCCAATGGTACGCTGCAGCTTTCCTACGCTGGACATCCTCTTTACACCTTCACGGCAGACACTCACCCTGGCCAAGTGACGGGCGAGAACCTTCTACAGTTTGGCGGGCGATGGTACGCGGTAGCACCATCCGGCGCCCTAGTCACGAGCCACCGGTAAGAACCCGAGCGCCTCGTCCCCCTGCCCCCCTACGGCGCAAGCGATCTTCTTCCGACACGACAGGGGGCAAAGGCAACGTCGGGCAGCAAGCGTGGCAAGTGAGCAAACGCGTCTGGGGGGCAATGGCCTTTGAAGCTGCTGGGGGCTCTCCGGTAGAGGCCGCATCGCGGCGGGATTCGAGGCCTCGTGCGCAGGTGGGACATGAGACACGTGCTCGGAGCCATTTGTCCGTATGGACCGATCGATCCGCTGGGCCATTGGCTTTGGAGCACAGGAGACATACCTGTCGTAGCAGCGTTCGGGTATGCGCCCGGGCGCTCGGCGACGGTGCTTGCGATGCCAACCACTGGAGCATTGAGGCGCCTTCCACCAAGAGAGCCGTAGAACCTCGCATCCCCGAAGCTGAAGATGCCCCCGTCAGATGCTACGAGCCAGTAGCCCTTCCCATCTCTGGTCGGAGCGATTCCGACTATTGGAGCGTTCAGCCGCTTTGCGCCAAGAGAGCCGTAGAACTTCGCATCCCCGAAGCTGAAGATGCCCCCGTCAGATGCTACGAGCCAGTAGCCATTGCCCGACAAGGTGGGCTCTATGCCAACTATTGGAGCAGCGAGGTGCTTATGAACCGTTCCGTAGTACCCCGCAGAGCCGTAGAACTGAGCGTCACCGAAGCCGAAGATGCCGCCGTCTCTAGCTACGAGCCAGTAGCCCTTTCCATCAGGCGTGGATGCTATCCCTACTATTGGAGCTCTCAGTGCAACTCGAGCCGCAGAGCCGTAGAACCGAGCGTCGCCGAAGCTGAATACTCCCCCATCTGATGCTACGAGCCAGTAGCCCTTTCCATCAGGGGTGGATGCGATTCCCACTATCGGAGCATCGAGGTGCACTGCGCCAAGAGAGCCGTAGAACCTCGCGTCTCCGAAAGAGAAGACTCCACCATTTGAGGACGCGAGCCAGTAGCCCTTTGCATCTTCGGTCACAGCCATTCCTACTACCGGGGCCGTCAGGCGCACTGCGCCAAGCGAGCCGTGGAACTGAGCGCCGCCGAAGCTGAAGACTCCCCCGCCTGAGGAGACGAGCCAGTAGCCAGGAGCAGGAGCAGGAGCCATGTACGATAGAACGAGGTCCGACTGGCCCGCGCCGGTGTTGGCAGCGCCAGCCAAGGCGCAGAAGCCCGTAGAGACACAGGAGATGCCATTGAAGCGGTAGACGGAGCCTGGCACACGCGGCGTGAGTGAAGGTGAGTTGTCAACTGACCAGCTCGTCCCGTTCCATGTGACGACGAAACCCTCCTTCGCACCGCCGAGCACGTACTTGATGTCACCGGGCGCGTCTATATAGTTGCCGGCTGCGACGCAGAGGTTCTCTGACGCACACGAGATGTTGTAAAGCTGGTCCGAGGAGCCGGCAGAGACAGAAAGTGACGCGGAGCTGTTCAGGGACCATGTCGAGCCGTTGTAGACGAGAGCGAGGTTTTGATCATACCCCGCGGGGTTCATGTAGTAGCCGACTGCTGCACAGAAGCTCGGGCTCGTGCACGAGACACCGTCGAGCTGGTTGTTCTGCGTCGCGGAGGTGGAAAGCGACGCTGAGCTGTTCTGAGACCACTCAGAGCCGTTGTAGGTGAGAACGAGGTTCTGGGTGTACCCCGCAGAGCTCGTATAGTCGGTGACAGCTACGCAAAAGCTCGTGCTCGCGCACGAGACGCTCATTGGGTGGAAGTGGTGGTTCTCTTGGCCACCACCTATGCCCATGTAGCTCCAGTGCACACCGTTCCACGTCGCTACGAAGTCCTGAGACGCGTTCGGGTTGGACGGGTCGGGGTAGTACAGGCCGGCTCCGGCGCAAAAGCGCGGGCTCGTACACGAGAGATCCGCGAACTCAGGCGCAAACTCCGGGTACCCGGGGTAAGGGGGGTTGTAGCCGGGAGTGCCCATCGGCTTCTGGCTCCAGGAGACGCCGTTCCAGGTGAGCAAGTAGTTGTAGCTGGATGATGATTGGGGGGTGCCGTTGAAACTATTGAAGAAGGTGCCAATCGCCACGCAGGAGGTCATGCTGGTACATGACACGGCGTCGAGGTAGTTGGTGACACTAGATGACGACGATGGCGGCTCTGAGCCAGCCATCGACCAGGAAGAGCCGTTCCAGGTGAGAACGAGGTACTCTAAGCCCAAGGATTCGTTTCGATACTCGCCGACTGCGACACAGAAGCTAGCCGACACGCACGAGATGCTCGAGATCGTGTCGATCAGCACCGTCTGCTGCGGGATCAGCACGAGATGCGCCTTCCAGGACGAGCCGTTCCAGGTGACCATGAGGACGTCACCCCCCAACCAGGCGCCAGACCAGCCGACTGCGACGCAGAAGCTCGCGCTTGAGCACCCTATGCCTTCGAGCCCACTTGACTGCCACCCAGACCCAGAGAACGACGGCGGGTAGTAGAGCTTCCACGTGCTCCCGTTCCAGGTGAGGATGAAGTTCACTTTGAGGTTCTGCGTCGAGCTGAAGAAGGTGCCGTAGCCATCCGCTACGCAGAAGCTCGCGCTTGCACACGAGATGCCTTCGTAGGAGACGCCAAGGTTGATAAGCGGCTGTTGGGGGGTGAGCGACGGGGACTTGTCGACAGTCCAGCTCGTGCCGTTCCAGGTGAAGCCCATGTTCACAACATTTCCCTGGGAGTCCCGAATAGAGTTAACTCCGGCGCAGAAGCTCGGCGAGACACAAGAGATGGAGTCGGGAAACAACATGGAGTCCGAGCTCTCCCGCATTGTCCATCTCGTGCCGTTCCAGATCAGGACCGAGCCATAGGAATTGCCCGCTGAGTCGACAAACCCGCCATTTACCATGCAGAAGCTCGGGCTGGCGCACGAGACGCTGTAGACAGAGCTTTTCTGCCATCCAGGCTCATAGAACGGCGCGGAGTCATCGAGGGTCCAGCTGGCGCCGTTCCAGGTAATGATGTAGCCATTAAGGTCGACCGCTACGCAGAAGCTCGGGCTGGCGCACGAGACGCCCATGAGCGTGTCGTTGGACGACCCTGGCGGATGCGGATCTGCTGTCCAGCTCGTGCCGTTCCAAGTGAGGATCCCATTGCCAGCGTAGCCAGCGCCGACGGCTACGCAGAAGCTCGTGCTGGCGCACGAGACGCCATAGAGGAAGAAGCTCGCCAACACAGCAGGGCTAGAGGTGTCTACGATCCAGGACCTGCCGTTCCAGGTGGAGATGAGACCCGTCTCGAAACTGTCAAGAGAGTCGCCTACCGCTACGCAGAAGGTCGCAGAGACGCACGAGACGCTGTCGAGGGCACCATAGTTGTTCTCATTATACGGCTGTGGGAAGGAGTAGCTCGGAGGGTTCATGTTCGACCAGGACAAGCCTGCGCTCGTCGACCTCGGCTGATTGGGATGGCTCGCCGGTGCACCCCCATGAGCCAGCGCGGCCGCAGGGCTCTGTGAGAGCGCCACGATCCCGAGAGCTGTGATCACAGCACGAAGCAGTGATCGGTGGTGTCGCAGGTGCACGGCTCTCACCCTGTACCGTTCACTGCTGCAGCGCCTATGACCGGGGCGTTGAGAGACTGTCCTGCCATCGAGCCGTAGAACTTCGCATCACCGAAGTAGAATATGCCGCCGTCGGAGGCTATGAGCCAGTAGCCGCCACCATCCACGGTGGGAGCCATGCTGACTATCGGGGCGTTCAAGTGCTTTCCCCCCATAGATCCGTAGAAGCGCGAGCCAGCGGTCCCGAAGCCGAAGATGCCCCCGTCAGAGCCTACGAGCCAGTAGCCGTGCCCGCCAGGGGTCCCAGCCATGCCGACTATCGGGGCGTTGAGAGACCTGCCACCCATGGAGCCGTAGAAGGTAGCGGTCCCGAAGCTGAAGATGCCCCCATCTGAGGCGACCAGCCAGTAGCCGTGCCCGCCAGGGGTCACAGCCATGCCGACTATCGGGGCGTTGAGAGACCTGCCACCCATGGAGCCGTAGAAGGTAGCGGTCCCGAAGCTGAAGATGCCCCCATCTGAGGCCACGAGCCAGTAGCCATGCCCGCCAGGGGTCCCAGCCATGCCGACTACTGGGGCGCTGAGCGTGATGCTGTTCGTTCCCCCGGGAGGCTTCTGTGGGTTGATCTGGCCAGTAGAGCCGTAGAAGGACGCGCCACCGAAGCTGAGCACAGCGCCATTGGAGGCGACCTCCCAGTAGCCTTTCGAGCTCGCCCCCGAGGTTGACGTCGGTGGAGCAAGAGCCATGCCGACTACTGGGGCGCTGAGCGTGATGCTGTTCGTTCCTCCGGGAGGCTTCTGTGGGTTGATCTGGCCAGTAGAGCCCAAGAAAGGTGCGTCACCGTAGTTGAAGAGACCGCCATCAGATCCGACCTCGTAGTAGCCCTGGCCTGGCGTACAAGACGACGAGTAGATCGCACACGACATCGGCACGGTCGCAAAGCGTACGTGCCCGAAGCCCAAGGGATGACCACGCTGTAGGTAGCTGATAACTAGCTGGCTGCCTGATGGGTCGAGCTCTGGGTGCATGAGATAGTCATAACAGCTCCCCTCGGCGAGGAACGCAGGAGAGCACCCGGGAATGAGCGCTGCACCGGCCTTCGTGAACGGGCCCCAGGGTTTGGATGAGTACCGGAACTGCACCTCGCCTGAGTACGGTCCGCCAACCGGCTGGTACATCATGACGTAGACCGGCGAGCATGTCCAGCAGGTCGCGACCCTCGAGACAGAGAAGGTACCTCCCCCGACACCGGCCGAGATCGGCAAGCTGCTGGTATTGACAGGACCCAGCGAGGAAGGTGGGCCGCTCGAAACAGGTGGGCTGCTACCGCCAGCTATCTGCTCCCGTATGCCCTCTGTAGCATAGGTGGCCGTGGAACCGGTTCCGTAGCCAAGCACCGTCTGTGGGATTGCAGCGCTGCTCGGGCCCCACGTCGTGCCGCCATCGAAGTACTGATAGTTCGCCTGACATGCCCACACGGGTCCAGAGGCACAACCAGAGGTATTCGAAAGCGCTATACGCGCGACGTAGACGAACTTCGACAGGGCGCCGACCGGTGAGTACAGGTAGAGGTGTCCTCCATGCGGGCCGACAACGGCTCCTGACACAAAGCCGACCTGGGGTCCCGACCGGGATGCGCAAACAGCCGTGGTCGGGCTCGCACACGGCAGGCACTGGGCCTGGCCCGGAGACCACGGGACCGGCGTAGAGCATGGCTCGTTGGCGTTGTGCGCGTAGTAGTTGTTGAAGTTGAACAGGTTGTCACTTAGCGAAGGGGCCGAGAGCGCCGGCGCGCTGGTCACGTTCACCGATGCGACGCCAACCGACGGGCTCGCACTCTCTAGGAGACCCCATGGGATGGCGATCGTAGACAGGTGAGAGGCCGACCTCACGAGCAGGTCGATCCCCGAGTGGTACGGGTCCCCCGGAGGCATGATCAAAGGGGAGCACCACTGCTGGTAGTAGTCGAGAGCAGTGTTCGACAACGGCGAGGAGGTCTTCGTAGTGACACCGAAGTCTCCGTTCGGCACAGTCGTGAGCCCGGCGGACCAGCGGGGGCAGTAGTAGTGGCGGGTGGTCGCCGGAGTCGGCAGCGTATTTCTCGTAGACGAGGCACTGCTCGTAGACGAGGCGCCGGTCTCGTACACAGTGGGATAGATGGCACCTCCGTTAGTCGGGTTCGTCCCTATCGGAAAGCTCTGCAGCGCCCCGCAGGACGGTACGGGCGCGAGGGGCTGACCTGTAGGATGCTTTGCATTCACCCTGTAGTACCCGACGTCATAGGCCGACGCGAGGCAGAAGTCCGTGGTGATAGCGGGGTAGGAACTTGGCAACATCTTGTCGTCGATGAAGTTCGCTATGTGGATCCTCGTATGATTCGTCGACGAGGTGTAGTCGAAGGAAGAAGGAGGCGAGGCGGTGCCTTCGGTACTGGTCAGCTTGCCGCCGAAGCCTGGAGCGAGCATGCCCTCTGAAGGAAGGAACGGGCACGGCTGGCTCGCCGCTATCGGGTTCTTATTGAACCCGAACGTGTACGGACATGTCCAGGTCGGGGATTGCGCTGTGCAGGAGCCGGAGGTGAGACCACTGCTCACACCGTTGATGTTGTCGGTGAGGCACGGAGTAGGAGACGAGGCGCCAATCGTAGCGAGCGGCCACTGAACAGCGGCGGTGCCGCTCGGTGTGAAGTGGCTCGCAGAGGAGCTGGACGACACAGCATCCGCGATAGCGGTGTCACAGAAGACCCACAGGTCCGCGTTGATGAAGTTGGACGAGGAGGAGCCAGACGAGGAGGCAGGCGCCGAGACCTGCGTGCTCATGCCGCAGTCGCGCGACACGGAGCGGTAGCAGTCGCCTACGGTTGGCTTGAATATGTTCGGTGAGCTGTAGCTGTAGCTGTACTTGAGCGTCGGGCCACCGTCGCACGCATCAGCGCTGTTGCGGTACCGATTCGTCGGATGCCTGATCAAGGTGGCCTCGACCGGGAGGGGTCCCGTGCCGTAGGCAGCAGCCTCAACTGCAACAGGCGTCACGGTGTACGGGCTTGATCCAGCAGGCGAGTAGCCATTCGCGTTCAAGGCGACGACGCTCACATCGTAGGTGACCGCGCTCTCGAGGTTGCTGATCACGTACTGAACGCCTGGCGGGTCCACTCCTGGAGAGCTCGCACACGAAGCCGTGGACAGCTCACACGTCGGAGAGCCGACTATCGCCGCATTGACGCCAGATGAAGACGCCATGATGCCCCCGGCCTCACACGTAGCAGTCGAGGCCGCACACCCTACGCTCGTGAGCTCGAGCACCGACGAGGCCTGCTCGCTCACCGGCTCGTTGCCCCAGAGCGCACCCGAGTCCGCGGTGCCTATGAGCACCGGGGCTATCGCCTTCGCGCCGAGAACCGAGAAGCCGGCCGCGTAGCAGACTTGAGCGCTCGGACACGATATGCCATATAACAGCACGTGCGATCCGGAAGGCCCTGTGGGAAGCGGCCCATCCTCGGACCAGGTTCCACCAGATGACATGCTCCAGGCTACAGAGCTGAGACCACCGAGGTAGTTGGCGCCTACCGCTGCGCACGCAGTCGTCGAGGCGCACGACACCCCTGTCGGCAACGCCAAGGATGCGGGGTTCAAGACGTAAGGCCCCATTGGAGCAGAGTGAAAGCTTCCACCTCCGTCTTCGGTGCTGACAGCGACCGGCGCAAGCCCTGTTGCGCCAAGAGACAGCTCTGCTTTCACCCCTACGAATGTGCAAGCCGCTTGTGAGACACACGAGATCGCATCTCCGGAGAGAACAGGCATGTAGGCGCTCATGACGCCGAAGGCCGGCTGGGCGACGGTCTGTTGCCAGGTGGCTCCCGAGTTGGACGAGGTTATGACCTCTGATTGGCCAAGAGAGCGCATGCCTACCGCAAAGCAGGTGGTCGTCGCGTACACGCACGAGATGCCGCCCAAGTCCTCGAATCCTTGCGGCAGCGCTGAAGAAGACCAGGTTGCGCCGGAGTCGGTCGTGTAGAAGAGCGCCGGCGCGCTAGCCAAGCTGAGAACGCCGGGAATGCCTCCAACGACACAGGTGGAAGCTGCGACACACGAGACGCTCGTCAAGATGACCCCTGGCGCACGAGGCATGCTGAGCGTCGTCCAGGTCTCGCCTGCGTTATCAGTCAAGACCGCGTACGGCTCGAAGCTGATGCCAGAGCTCGAAGAGATCGATGCCGTGGCTCCGACGGCTATGCACGAGGTCGCGGTGGGACATGACACGTGGAGGATGAAGCTGTCTTGTGCTCCGGTGAGCGATAGTCCCCATGCGCCGGTGACAGCGGGGCTCGTGGACGCAGACATCGGGTACACCAGGCAGTGCCCGAGCCAGGAGATGAGACATCCGATGCTCGCAGAGGCGCCCTGTGCGCCGCTCGTGGTAGTCACCGGGGTAGCTACGGCCTCATAGCCGGTGATAGACGATCCTCCATCGTTTGCGGGGGGATCGAATCTCACCGCTATATCAGGGCCATCGGTGGACGCTCTCACGTTCCGTGGAGCGCTCGGAGCGCCTTGAGCAGAGGAGACATAGGCCTGAGAGGAGGGAGACGACCATGGGCCTGCTCCTGAAGCGCTCAGCGCCTGCACCTCGAAGGTGTAGGCGACAGAGTTGCTCAAGCCCTGGACGACAGTCGTCGTAGGAGGAGGAGAACCGGTGACCAAGAGCCCGGTGCACGAGGAGGAACATGCAGGAGTCGGCTCGATCCTGTAGCCAGTGACCGGAGAGGAGCCGGCAGAAGCCTGCGCCCAGGTAATGGTCGCAGAGCCGAAAGAGCCGGTGGCCTGGACGTCGAGCGGGGCCCCTGGCGGCTCGGTGGTCGTAGAGTGAGAGAGAACCCTGGTGCGCCTCTTGGAAGAAAGAGCCTGCGTCGTGTGCTGGGCTGCTCCAGCGAGAGCGGGCATGAGCACTAGAACAGAGACTAACGAGACCCCTAGGGCTCTAAGGAGCCAGGCGCATCGAAGCCACGAGCCACGACGCCTTGATCTCTCTCTCTCTCTCTCGGCTAGCCATGCTGCGAACGGTAGCACGCCGATCAGGCATTGCGCGGCGCGGGTGCGCGGGCCTTGCGCGGCGCGGGCGGGCCTTGCGCGGCACTGGGCGCGGGCAACGCTGCCGGGCGTATTGTCTTGGCAATGATCGCAGATCCACAAGTCGAGCAGTACGCGCACGAGCACACGACCGCAGAGCCGGCGCACCTGGGTGCTGTAGCCGCGGAGACCATCTCGACGCTTGACAACCCTGGGATGATGGTCGGTCTGCTGGAGGGCAGGCTCCTCGAGATGCTCGCCTTCGCTACCCAGGCGCGTCGCATCCTCGAGATCGGCGCCTTCAGCGGCTACTCCGCTCTCGCGATGGCCGCCGGCATGCCATCGGGGGGGACGATCACGACCTGCGAGATCGACCCGCGCCACGCTGACGCAACCCGGCGCAACATCGCCGCGAGCCCTTACGCCGGCTGCATCGAGGTACGGCTCGGAGATGCGCTCGAGACCCTTGATGGCCTCGAAGGACCTTTCGACCTCGTCTTCATCGACGCGGACAAGCGCAACTATCTCTCCTACTACGAGGCCGCTCTCAGGCTAGTCGCCGCTACCGGGCTCATCGTCGTGGACAACACCCTCTGGAGCGGCCGGGTTCTCGACGAGAACAGCGCTGACGTCGACACGGCGGCATTACGCGCCTTCAACGATCACGTGAGGGCTGATCCACGGGTCATCTGCGTCCAGCTCACCGTGCGCGACGGAGTGACGATCATCCGACGGGCAGGTTGAGCGTCCCGTGCTCGACTACCACCTGCACCTGTGGCCCCACGGTTCGCGGGCCACTACCATCACCGATGACGACCTGACGGCGTGGTGCGAGGCAGCCGCATCCAGAGGAGTTACAGAGATCGCCATCACCGAGCACCTGTTTCGCTTCGTCCAAGCAAGGCAGCTGTTGGACGGCTTCTGGAACGATGAAGATTCTCCGGAGCTTCGAGCCAACATGGCCGCTTACTTCGCCGAGCACGCCACTGCAGACCTCGACACCTACGTGACGACGCTGCAGCGGGCCAGGGATGCAGGGCTCCCGATACGGGTGGGCCTAGAGGTGGACTACTACCGCGGCCGGATGAACGAGGTCGCCCACCTCTTGGAAGGCTACCCGTTCGACGTCATTCTGGGCTCGATCCACTGGCTGGGGGCGTGGCGCTTCGACGACGTAGATGACCCGGCTTCGATCGCGGAGTGGAGCGAGCGAGACGTAGACCGCGTCTGGGCCGAGTACGCGTCAGCGGTCGTCGAGCTCGCGGAGTCACGAACCTGTGACGTCCTGGCCCACCCCGACTTGGTCAAGGTGATCAACAGGATCGCAACGTCTCCCGAGGAGCTGTGGGGACGTACCGCTTCTGCGCTCGCATCGGCGCAAATGGCAGCCGAGGTCTCCTCCGCGGGCTGGAGAAAACCCGTGGGCGAACAGTACGCGGCGCGCGGGTTCATTGACCTGCTCTATGGCCACGGCGTCCCGGTTACCATGGCGTCTGATGCCCATCGTCTCGAAGACGTTGCCTACAGGTTCGATGATCTCGCACTCATCCTCGAGGACGTCGGCTACGACGCGACATGTGGGTTCGAGGCGAGGTCGCGACGGTCCGAGCCGTTGCGCGCCGCCACGGGAAGCAGGCGGGTCGAGGACGCCACGGCGACGGCGATGAGGGGACTGCCAGGTCACTCCAGGTCGGCAGGGAGAGGCGACCGGCTCCCTGGCGCTCCTTCGTTCTTCGATACGGACCAGGTCGCTCAGGTAACGACCGACGATGCCGACACCCACATCCAACGACTGACGGCGTCCTGGGCCGTGCTGGCCGACCTGTCCTTCGCTGACCTGGTCCTTCTCATCCCGCTGGTCGGCGTGGACGATCTACGCTCGTTCACGGTCGCCGCGCAGATACGTCCGAACACCAGCCAGACGCTTTTCCAAGAGGATCTCGTCGGCAGCGTGCTGGAAGGAAAGAGCGCATCGCTTCCCGCCGCCGCCTGGCGCGACGCCCACATAACTCGGGGCGAGGTCAGTCTGGAGGGACTCGACGAGCCAGTCAGGATGAGCTGCGTACCCGTCCGCAGCGGGAACCAGGTACTTGCCGTTCTGGGCAAGCTGACACCCCTTCATACGGCGCGCAGGCGATCGGGTGAACTGGAGCGCGTCTACGTGCAGGTGGCGGACAGGCTCTCCAACATGATCGCCGAAGGCGTCTTTCCGTACCCGGGAGAAGAGATAGGCCTCGGAGCCGAGGCGCCGCGAGTAGGAGACGGGCTCGTCCTCCTCAACCCGGCCGGCGAGGTGGAGAACGTGTCTCCCAACGTCATCAACGCGCTCCACAGAATGGGCATCTCGACCAACGCCGTCGGCAAGCGGCTCTCTGACATAGGGATGAAGGAGACCGCCGTCGAGCGGGCCCTCAGCCTACGATTCCCGGTCGTCGAGGAGGTCGAGTGCCGGCCTGACGTCACCGTCTTGATCCAGTGCACGCCGCTCCTCGCGAGTGGCGAGCTAACCGGAGGCATCGTGCTGATGCGCGACGTGACCGACCTCCGCCGCCTCGGCCGGCTCCTGCTGTCGAAGGACGCCGCGATCCGCGAGGTGCACCACCGCGTGAAGAACAACCTCCAGACGATATCCGCCCTGCTTCGCCTGCAGGCCAGGCGGCTCGCAGGCAGGGAAGGCCGGCTGGCCTTGGAGGAGGCCGAGCGCCGGATACGATCGATCGCGATCGTCCACGAGGTTCTGTCTCGAGACCCCGGTGACCAGGTCGCATTCGACCAGATCGTGCGTTACCTCGTCCGAATGGCAGAGGACTCCGTTATCAGCTCCGGCGGCGTCGAGGTCCTCGTCTCGGGAGATGCGGGCGAGGTTGCCGGAGACATCGCCACGCCGCTCGCGCTTGCATTGGCCGAGTTGCTGCAGAACGCGGTCGAGCATGCGTTCGAACACCCTTCGGGAACGAATGAACGCCCTTCTGGAACGAACATCTCGCGCCGCGGCGCTGCGGGCCACATCTGGGTGACATTGGCCAACGACGGGCGCACCATCAAGATCGAGATACGCGACGACGGCTGCGGCATCCCGGACGACCTTGACATCGCCACGACTTCAAGCCTTGGCCTGTCCATCGTCCGCGACCTCATCACCAGTCAACTCAACGGCGCCATTGCGATGTACCCCGTCGTGGACCACCACGGTACGGTGATTCGAGTCGAGGTGCCGACAGGTTCGCCCCGGACAGACCTGCTCGGTTTCAGCGACTTCGCCTGAAGGTCACCCGGGCTGCTGGTCCCTGGCCGCCCCGGCTTCGGGGCCATTTTCGTCGGTCAGGACGCGCGCCGCTGCCGCTGCTCGGCAAGCCAATCCTTGCGGAGCTTGCGACGTTCCTCCTCCGAGGTCGCTCCCCAGATGCCAGACTCCTGGTTCGTCTCGAGGGCGAACTCCAAACATTGCTCCTGTGCAGCGCATGCGCTGCACACTGCTTTGGCAGCTTCGATCTGCTCGAGGGCGGGACCTGTGCTCCCTATCGGGAAGAACAAGTCTGGCTCGGTGTCGCGGCATGCCGCATCACCTCGCCAATCATCAATATCCCACTCAATCGAGCGGCTCCACGTAAGTGCCACCTCGCCTCCTTGGGCGCCTTGGCGCGTCGATTAGAACTCCATGACATGTGGCGTCGCCGACGGTGCGCGCCGGTCAGACTCGGTTTTACTAGAGTATACGCAAATGCTCATTCCTGCAAGCGCGGCTACTCAAAGTTTCGCCCCCTCCCCCAACAAGGCGACACCTATGTTCTTAGCACGCTCCTCTAGTGGTCTGCAGCCACCGATGGCCGCACAGTCATCGCGACTAGGGCTGCACGCGCAACTGGGATGAGGGTCTTAGCGCACAGGGGCTTCTGGCGGAACCGCCCTGGCAACCCTGGCAACCCTTGCAGCCCTGGCCCACGGGGAGATACCCAGGATGGCATGCGGGACCGCCCGGGCGGCGATGGCATGCGGGAGAACACGCTGGAAGCGTACCTGGCAGCCAGAATGGCGGGCGCCGACGGTGTGGAGCTGGACGTGCGCCGGACCTATGACGGTGCGCTGGCTGTGTTTCACGATGCCGTACTAGCCGGAGTTGGGCCTGTCTGCGATCTTTGCGTCTCAGACCTGCCACGCTGGATGCCGTTGCTGGACGATGCGCTGAGCGCATGCTCTGGCGTCATGGTGAACATAGAGATCAAGGTTCCTCGTTACTCGCAACGCCAGGCTTCGGGCGAGATGGCATGGACCCAGGGGCCGGCTGTGGCTTCCGAGGTGGTGGCTGCTGTCGGGGCACACGCGGGATCGCAGCTCGTTCTCGTCTCGTCCTTCGATCTCGAGACGATCGACGCGGTCAAGTCGTTGGCGCCGGAGATCACTACCGGCTACCTCGTCAGCAGGCCAACGCAAGCGCGGGCCGGGCTCGGGCTCGCAGTGGAGCATGGTCACGACGCCTTCCACCCCAGACAAAGTCTGGTGACGCGCGACCTTGTCGAACAGGCTCACAGCCTAGGGCTGGACGTCGTGACATGGACTGTGAACAGCAGGCGAAGGCTGGAACGCATACGCGACATGGACGTTGACTGCGTCATCACCGACGTTCCCGACGTAGCGGTCGAGGTCGCGAAAGGCTAGGACCGGCTTCCACGCTGAGGTCGCAAGCGGAGATCAAGGGGAACAGGGATCGAATGCCGAGCGCTCCCAGTCTTCGGGTCTTCCAAGAGCGTAGGGCGACCGGCCCCGGTCGTCATCGCCAAGCTCGCAAACATGGCGCGAAGCTCCTCAGCTCGCATGCCATCTGGCGGGCTAACCCAGCTCAAGGTGAACAGCGACATCAAAGCCACGTGAGCAGCTCCGCTTCGCGGGCAGTTGGCGGGTAGCCCTGGTATTCGCCTAGCTCTGAGTTGCTCAACCGTGCCTCGTGCACGACGGACTCGCAACGACACCAAACGTGCTCCGGAAACGCGCCGGTCCGAGGGCCACCGACTGCTCCGTCTAATATCGCCGTCTGCAGCCACTCGGTGATCTCATCGAAGTCACCGTGGCGTCTCGGATCACACAGTGTCGCGTCGAGCCGGGCAGCGGGCCTGCCTGCCGACGACGGGTACCGCTTGCGCTCTGGGCTCCCCGTGTACCGAACACGCGGTGCAAGCAACTTCAGGTCGTCGGCATTCCAGTCGACCCGTTCTCTCCTAAGGGGACGCCGACGTTTGACTGCACGCATGCACTTCACCAAAGTCGCTGCTTGCAAGCTTTTCGTGAGACGCTGGGAGGGATCAGCCGCTTGAGGTCTGTGCGGCGAAAAAGCCTCCCCACTCACCAAGCACATCCGCGTACGGTACACCGGGCAGCACCACAAAGCACGACTCACGGAGTCCCTGCTGTGTGATCCAGCTATAGCTGCCCGGCGGGATTTGCGGGGCGAACATCGACCGATCACTTGGCTGGGTCACTGTGGCGCCAGGCGAGACGGCACTGATCTTCGCAGACCACCGGACGGTCGAGCACTGTATTGCAGAGCCCATGCTGCCAGCGAAGCCGTAGCTGCCATCTGTTGCGGCGCCCGAGGTGTACTGGATGGTCTGCACATCACCATAATCTCGCAGCGCGCTGTTGAACTGCGCATTTCCCGTGCCATGCGTCGCTAGGTAGCCGCCGGTGTGAAATGGTGTGGACGCCGGCGGGCCTCCCGTCTCGATCCAGGACTGCCAGTATGCCGCCATGTCAGCCGGGAGCTGCTGCGGGCTCGCCACGAACCCAGTCTCCGGCTCTCGCGTGGAGAAGCTTGCTGATGTCGTCGGCGGGAGGATCGGCGACCCGTTCCATGAGTACTGCGTGGAGAAAACAATCATCCACGGCGCCGACGCGCTGGTTCGCTGGAAAACCAGATCCACTAGCGCCACTAGGATCACGACCACCCTGCTCTTCGGAGGTTGCGGCCCCCCGGGCCCGACCGGTCGTCCACCACCGGGCGGCCCGTACCCCCACGTCGGAGACGGCGATCCCCAGCCGGCCTGGCCACCAGGTAGCCCCTGCCACGGCTCGCGCGGCATGTTGGGGCCACTGCCGACGCTCAACGGATCGCTCCGCCCGCTAAGGTCTCACCGTTCACCGCTACCTCCTCCACACCCTCCACACCCTTCGCGCCGTTCCCTTCCAAAGACCGTGGCCGCCATATGACCCAGAGCCTTAGTGGCAACGCCATGCCGCAGTGGCCGCCATGCCGCAGTGGCCACTACTTCAGCCCAGCCTACGAGCGTACCACTTTCACGCTGCTTCACGCTGCTTCACGCTGCTCCATGCTGCTCCACGCTGCTTCACGCTGCTTCACGCTGCTCCATGCTGCTCCACGCTGCTCCACGCTGTGCTCCGACGAGATGGCCTCGCTACGCTTCGGGCCCGCTATGCTTCGGGCCTATCCGTCCGACCTCGGCCTGCGCAGAGCGCGGAGGCGACCTCGGAAGCGATCTGCAGATCTTCACGGGCCCGGACGACGAACGTCCGCACCGTCGCCGCTCTCGAGCTGATCTCTCCGTCGGGCGCCACACGAGCGTTCCGGTCGTCGTCCAGGCCGACGCCGAGGAAGGAAAGACCGGCCGCCGTTCTCTGGCGGATCGAGCTTGACCCCTCGCCCACTCCCCCGGTGAACACGAGCACGTCGATGCCGTTGAGCGCCGCAGTCATGGCGGCGATCTGACCGCGTAGCCTGTGCAGGTAGACCCCTACCGCCAGCGCCGCAGCCTCGTCGCCGTGTATCTCGGCGTCGAGGACCGCACGCATGTCGGCGCTCCCCGCCAGCCCCATCAGCCCGGACCTACGCTCCAGGGCCTGAGCAAGCTCGCCTGCCAACATACCAGCGTGCTCCTCGAGCCAGAGCACGAGCCCCGGGTCCACACTGCCCGAGCGCGTCGCCATCACCAGCCCGTCAAGGGGCGTGAAGCCCATCGTGGTGTCGACCGACACCCCGCGGTCCACCGCGGCGAGCGAGGCCCCTGCTCCCAAATGGCATGTGACTACCCGGAGCACGTCGGGCGGGCTACCGGCGAGCTCGCAGGCTCTTTTCGTTGCCCACGCATGGGAGAGGCCGTGAAACCCGAAACGACGCAAGGGCCAGCGTGCACGCCACTCGGCAGGCAGGGCATAGGTTGCCGCATGCGCAGGGAGCCTCGAGTGAAACGCAGTGTCGAAGCAGGCGACCGCAGGAACACCGGGGAGCAGGCGGCGCGCGGAATCGACGGCGGAAAGCGCCGGCGGCAGGTGGACCGGGGCGAGATCAACGAGAGCTCCGAGGCTCTCGCGCACCTGGTCGTCCAGCACCACCGGCTCGCGGAACGCGGGGCCGCCATGGACGATCCGATGGCCGCAAGCATCGACCGGTCCAGCACGCTCGACGAGCCTCTCGATCGCCTTCCCACACGCCTCCAGGCTCAGCGCCCGACCTGACGCCCGCAGCTCCTCGGCGTCTACGACAGCGCCGCCATCTACAGACTGCTCGACGACGGATAGCTTGAGGCTAGAGGAGCCTACATTGACCGTGAGAACCCGCATCTGGCTATTTGCGCCAGCTCCAGGTCCAGTCTCTGATCGCCGGAGGATCCTCCCCTTCGGCTCGGGTGTAGGCCCGAATTCTCAGCCGCTCGTCGAACATGCGCTGGCGCAGCTCGGCCGCTCTCGAGCCGAGCCCCGGCGCCCGGTCGATGACGTCCATCACGAGGTGAAAGCGGTCGAGGTCGTTCAGCATCACCATGTCGAACGGCGTCGTGGTGGTGCCTTCCTCCTTGTACCCACGCACGTGCAGGTTCGCGTGGCAGTTGCGCCGGTACATGAGGCGGTGGACGAGCCACGGATACCCGTGGAACGCAAAGATGATCGGCCTGTCAACGGTGAAGATCGCGTCCAGCTCCGCGTCCGACAGCCCATGCGGGTGCTCGTCGCTCGGCTCCAGCCGCATCAGGTCGATCACGTTGACGAAGCGAACCTTCACATCTGGCAGCTCGCGGCGCATGATGTCAGCCGCCGCGAGGGCCTCCAGAGTGGGAACGTCGCCGCAGCATGCGAGCACGACGTCGGGATCCCCTCCATCGTTGGATGCCCACTCCCATATCCCGAGGCCCCGGGTGCAGTGCAGGATCGCATCGTCGATCGCGAGGTAGTTTAGGGCCGGCTGCTTGCCTGCCACCACCACGTTCACGTAGTTCCGGCTGCGCAAGCAGTGGTCCATCACCGACAGCAGGCAGTTGGCATCCGGCGGCAGGTACACTCGAACCACCTGCGCCTTCTTGTTGACCACATGGTCAATAAACCCCGGATCCTGGTGCGAGAAGCCGTTGTGGTCCTGGCGCCACACGTGGGAGGTCAGCAGGTAGTTGAGCGACGCGATCGGCTGGCGCCACGAGACATCGCTGCCTGTCGTCTTCAGCCACTTCGCATGCTGATTGAACATGGAGTCGACCAGGTGAACGAAGGCTTCGTAGCAGTTGAACAGACCGTGGCGACCAGTCAGCAGGTAGCCTTCCAGCCATCCCTCGCACTGGTGCTCGGAGAGCATCTCGATCACCCGACCCGCCGGTGCGAGGTGCTCATCGGTCTCGATGCGACTTGCGTCCCACTGCCGGTCGGTGACATCGAAGACCGCCTGCAGGCGATTGGAGACCGTCTCGTCCGGGCCGAACAGTCGAAAGTTGCGCGGGTTGTTGCTGATCACGTCACGCAGGTAGGCTCCAAGGACCTTGGTGGCCTCGGAGAAGGAGCTCGCCGGGTCGCTCACCTCCACTGCATGCTCACGAAAGTCCGGAAGCGCGAGCGGCTCCAGCAGCAGCCCGCCGTTCGCGTGGCTATTTGCGCTCATACGCCGCTCGCCCTTAGGCGCCAGCTGCGCCAGCTCGGCCCTCAGGGCGCCTCTTGCGTCGAAGAGCTCTTCAGGTCGGTAGCTGCGCAGCCAGGACTCCAACGCCGCCAGATGCTCTGGGTTGGAGCGCACCTCGGCAAGCGGGACCTGATGAGAGCGCCACGTCCCCTCGGCCGCCAAGCCGTCGACGCTCTTAGGGCCGGTCCAGCCCTTCGGGCTTCGGAGCACGATCATCGGCCATGCAGGCCTCGTTGGCGTACCTTGCCCGGCGCTTCGGGCGTGCCTCTGGATGGATGCTATCTCCACGAGCGCCTTTTCTAGGACGGTGGACATTTGCTGGTGCATAGCGATGGGATCGTCGCCCGACACCCAGTAAACCTTATGACCATAGCCTTCTAGAAGCTTCGTGAGCTCGGCATCGCCGATACGAGCGAGCACGGCCGGGTTCGCGATCTTGTACCCGTTCAAGTGCAGGATCGGCAGCACGGCTCCATCGGTCACCGGGTTGACGAACTTGTTCGAGTGCCAGCTCGTCGCCAGCGGACCGGTCTCGGCCTCCCCGTCGCCGACGACGCAGCACACCAGTAGCTCGGGGTTGTCGAGAGCAGCGCCGTACGCGTGCGACAGAGCGTACCCAAGCTCGCCGCCTTCATGTATCGAGCCGGGCGTCTCCGGCGCAACATGAGTAAGGTATGCCCCCTGGAAACGAGAACTGGCGGAACAGCCGCCGGAGACCGTCCAAATCGGCGGATATGTGGGGATAGACCTCACTATAGGTTCCTTCGAGGTACGCGTTAGCCACCGCCGCAGGCCCACCATGCCCAGGGCCGAACACGTAGATCGCGTCCTTCTCCCAGATGCCTTCACACAGCGCTCGGTTCATATGCGCGTAGATGAAGTTCAGCCCGGGCGTCGTGCCCCAGTGGCCAAGCAGGCGAGGCTTGACATGCTCGGGCCTCAGCGGCTCTCGGAGGAGCGGGTTGTCGAGCAGGTAGATCTGACCAACTGACAGGTAGTTGGCAGCCCTCCAATACGCGTCCAACAGCCCCAGATCCTCGTCGGAGAGCTGGCCGGGGTTCGCCTCGGATGCCAGGTCGGGATGTTCCGCCCTCTGGCTCTCGCTCACCCTCTGGCTCTCGCTCACCGCCGTGATCATAGCGAGCGCCGCCAGCTATTGCGTAGCGCTGCGACGCGACGGCGTCGCTGTCGCGGCCACGGTCTGGCGCGCTCGATGAGCCCATCGGCGCCACGGCCCGCAGGTCTCTCGTCCGTGAGAACGCGCCGAAGGTCGAGGCTCAACCCGAGGCCTCGAAGGCAACCGGCAGGGAGCTCGGCGAACGAAACACCATACCCTTGATGTGAGGATCCATCGTCCCGCTATTCCCTTCGCGGGGGTCGAGCCGCAGTCCTTTCAGCCTGTCTAGCAGCACTGTCGCCGCTACGCGCATCTCCATTCTCGCCAGGTGCAGCCCCAGGCACATGTGAGCACCCGTGGCAAAGGCCAGATGTGGCTTGGCGGGTCGTTGGATGTCGAAGTCATCCGGATCGAACCAACGTGACTCGTCATGGTTTGCCGAGCCCAGGCAGATCTCAACGGATGCGCCCTCCGGTATGCGAACGCCGGCGACCTCGACCTCCCTGGTCGTCATGCGGGTGATGAACAGCAGCGGAGGCTCCACCCGAAGCGCCTCCTCGACCGCCGAGGCAAGCAGCCCCCTCTTGGCTTCGACGCGCGCCAGTTGCTTCGGAGTCGATAGCAAGAGATAGAGAAGGTTGCCGGTCGAGCGATATGTGGTCTCGACACCTGCGGGAAGGAGAAGACGCAGGAACGAGTAGATCACCTCGTCCGCCAACGTCTCACCGTCGACACCTCCTTTCACGAGATCGCTGATCACGTCTTTGCCGAGGTGTCGGCGCTTGAGCGCCACGACCTCCGCGAAGTAGTCCCTAAGGCCCGCTGACGCCGCCATCCCACGCTCTTCGTCTGCGCCAGCGCCAATCAGCTCGACGGACCATCTTTGGAGCTCCGTCACGTCGTCATCGGGCAGTCCCAGCAGTCTCGCTATCACTCTTGTCGGGAGCTCGGAGGTGTACTGACGGACCAGCTCTGCCACACCCGCCGCCGCAAACTGATCGACCAATGAGTTGCATACGGGCGCCACGAGCGACGGGTTCCACCGTTCGAGAGCGCTTTGGCGAAAAGCATAGGCGACCAGGTTACGATGCTTGCGATGCTCCGGATCGTCCATCCCAAGGATCGTGCGTCCCATGACCGCCCCGATAGTGCCGTCATAGATACGCGAGCTAAACGTACCTGCGTCGCGTAGCGCTGCGCTGCAGTCCTCGAACCGCAGCAATGTAAAGGTCTCATCGGGACCGAAGCCCGGCGCCGGTACTCCCATGAGGCCCCCGTGCATGACCGGTGAGGACTTACGATGCCTGGCGAGCTCCGGGTACGGGTTCCGAACGTCTCCACCCACGTAGTCGTCAAACGCCTCGAACGGATCAGGGCCGCCGGGAACTGCAGCGGCCCGATGACCTCCTCGTGCGCCACGTGCTGCGCTCTGAGCACTCCGGTCATCGGCAATGCTCTGACCTGGCCTCAGCTCTCGGGCTCGAAGGCTCTCATCGCTCATCGGGCGCTCCTCTGCTGCCGGGGGCGTTCAGCGTCCCTGAACGCCGCTGATCAGCAGCAGGTCGAGAAGCCCGCGCAAGGCCCTACCCCGGTGAGAAATAGCGTGCTTCGCCTCGGGCTCCAGCTCGGCAAAGGTAAGCCCGTGTCCACCGTCAGGGATGAACACCGGGTCGTACCCAAAACCGCCACCGCCGCGTGCGCTCGTAGCGATCACACCCTCAACCACGCCCTCGGCTGCCAACTCCCTGCCGTCGGGGAACGCTGCGAGCGCAACCGTCCTAAAACGCGCCCGGCGATCGCCGGCTCCCCTCAGCTCGGAGAGCAGCTTCGCCACGTTCTCCGCGTAGGTGGCACGTGGGCCCGCGTACCGGGACGAGAAGACGCCTGGCGCCCCACCAAGCGCAACGACCTCGAGGCCGGTGTCGTCAGCGACCGCGGCGACCAAGCCCGAGCGGTCTTCGTCCACGGAGCGGCCTGCGTCCTTGGAGCGGAGCTCGCCGAACGCATCGAGGACAGCCAGCGCCTTGATCCTCGCGTTCTCCTCGAGGGTGTCACCGGTCTCAGCCACCTCAGTGAGCGAGATCGGTCGGGCTTCGAGGTCGATCGGAGATCCTGCGAGGATAGCTGCAATCTCTGCGGCCTTATCAGGATTGGCGGTTGCGAGCACTAGGCGCAGGCGCTGCGAGCCAGAGCGTACGAGGTCCGCTACCATCATCCGAGCTACCTCGACCGCGGCTGCGGCGGCTCTGCAAGGAGATCTCCCTGCGCCATGGAGATCTCTCCGATGCCCATCTCTGCAAGCCTTACCAGCTCATCCAGCTCCGTGCGGGAAAAAGGGGCGCCTTCTGCCGTTCCCTGCACCTCGACGAAGCGTCCCGACGACGTCATCACGACGTTCATGTCGACCTCGGCACGCGCATCCTCGGAATAATCAAGGTCAAGCATGCACACGGCATCTACGATGCCAACCGACACGGCGGCGCATCTGTCGGAGAGCGGGCTCCGGTTCAGCCTCGCCTCCGCGATGAGCCTCGTGAAGGCATCGTGGAGTGCGAGGTAGCCGCCCGAGATGGAAGCCGTCCGCGTCCCCCCATCGGCTTCGAGCACGTCACAGTCCACCACCACCTGCAGCTCGCCGAGCGCACTGAGATCGCAAACAGACCTGAGCGACCTCCCGATCAACCGCTGGATCTCCTGGGTCCTGCCCGACTGTCGACCCCGAACAGCCTCCCTTCCCACCCGCTCAGAAGACGACCCGGGGAGCAGGGAGTACTCAGCGGTCACCCAGCCATTACCCGTGCCTCTTAGCCACGGAGGGACGCGATCCTCGACGGACGCCGTGCAGAGAACCTTCGTCCGTCCCATTGTCACGAGGACCGAGCCATCCGCGGACTCGGTGAAGTCGCGGGCGAAAGAAAGGTGACGTAGCTCGTCTACGGCTCTCCCGTCCCGGCGCTCGGTCCCTCCTTTCACACCTCGGGCGTCTCGAGTCGACCCTGCTTCCCCGCGTGCCGCGCTGACCGCCATGTCACTCACTGGTCCTTCCACTGCTGCTGCCTGCTCCAGCGTCTTTCATCAGGTGCATCATCTCCCTCGACTCGCTTCACTCGATCAATACGTTCACACGACATTCCTGGGTCGTGACCATTATGGTCCACCACACCTGCCGCCTGTCCTGGCCTGCCTAGCGCCTCTGGCGGCCCGGTCCTGCAAGGCGCTGTCACACCTCGAAGGTCAGCCCGACAGCCGCCGCGACCACATCTCCTTCGAATGCCTCGCCAGCCTCGGCTGTGACGGCTGCTTGTGAGATCGTAGGCCAGCGGTGTGACACCACCAATCTCCGCGCTCGGGCGTCACGGGCAGATCTGCCTGCCTGGCGTCCACTGAGGTGGCGTGCCGAGCCCTCGTGCTCCGCCGTGAACGTAGCCTCGCACAGAGCAAGGTGCGCTCCCTCGCCGAGCTCTGCAAGCTCCCAAGATGGACCCGTGTCCGCCGAGTAGACAAGTGAACGGCCCATCGCCTCAGCTTTGACGGCGAGGGTCTCGGGACCATGGTCGGTACGGGCAAAGCGCAGCTCGAACGGGCCAACACGCTCCTCGGAGCAGTCCGTCACGATATCCCACGCGAATGCATCTCCCCGGCAATGGTAGGTGATCTCACGCAGGCCTCTTGGAGCAAGAACACGTGCCCTTCCTCCTGTAGGCGATGTCATGCCCAGTCCGTACTGCCGAGCTACCGCAATCCCTTCCAGGTCGCTCCAGTGGTCGGGATGCTCGTGGCTCAGCACGACCGCGTCCAGCTCGTCGATTCCCACGTACCGCTGGAGGTTGGCCAGCGTCCCCGGACCCGAGTCCAGCAGAATGCATGTTCCCGCAGCCCTCAACAGGTACCCGCTGCATGCGCCGCCCGGCGCCTGATAACCGCCATCGCAGCCGAGCACCGCGACCGTGAACGCCGTCTTGCTCACTCCCAGACCACCTGCACAACATTGTCCAGGTCTTGGCCGAACAGCCGGCGACCCGTCGAGCGAAACCACTCCACATCGCCTGAAGAGTAATAGACCTGCGCGCCAACGCCTGACGCGGGGGCAGACGCACCCGAGCTCTCGAGGATCCGCTTCACCTCGAACGCGGTCTCGTCCGCCGAAGACACCAACAGCACGCTCCTGCCCATAACGTCGCCGATCGTCCTTGCGAGAAAAGGATAGTGCGTGCAAGCAAGCAGCAGGCTGTCGATCCCTTTGCCGCGCAACGGCGACAGCAGGCGCTCTGCAAGCACGTGCACTTGGTCGCTGTCGGTCTCACCGCGCTCCACGAACTCCACGAACCCAGGACACGCGGCACAGAAGAGCTTCGTCTGAGGAGACACAGTGGCACTGGCGCGCTGGTAGGCGCCAGAGCTGATCGTACCCGTCGTGCCGATCACGCCGACGCGCCCCTTGCTGGTTGCGGCGGCGACTGCCCTGACGCCAGGTTCGATGACTCCTATGACGGGCACCGGCGCCTCGGCAACGAGCTCGTCGAGCGCGGCGGCGGACGCCGTGTTGCATGCCACCACGACCATCTTTACGCCCACCTCGTCCACCAAGAACCGCGTGATCTGATGAGCGAAACCAGCCACCTCCTCGAGCGGCCGGGGGCCGTAGGGGTACCGCCCCGTGTCGCCGACATAGGCAAAGCTCTCATGGGGCAGTAGGTCGACAAGGGCCCGCAGGACGCTCAGGCCGCCGAAGCCGCTGTCGAAGACACCGATGGGTTTCGAGGCTTGATCGCTCTGTACGCCAGCTCCTATTCGCTCACCATTAGCCCCACGACCTCTAGTCACGAGTCGCCGCCACAGTCGAGAGACACGCGGGTGGGCGCCGTGGGCCACCTTCGCCCGCCGGCCCCGGCTCCTGCCGGACTGCGTGGAGCCCACCCCTCGTGCCGATCCGCGCTGCAGCTACGCAGACGATCAGCGCGACATAACGAACGCGCGTGCCCCACGGGAAGACCTCACTGGCGTACCAGTGGAGGGCCTTTCTTTGAATGCGAGCAAGCGACAGGTGCAAGAACATAAATGAGTTGTAGTAATCTACGATCCCAGCTCCTGCAAGGAGCCAACAGGTCCACGCCGGCCACTCGGCCAGAAGGCCGAACACGGGGACCCACAACGTGTACTGAGGCGAGTACACCTTGCTCACCAACAAGAACGCGGCGAAGACGTACGCCGACGCCTTCATCGGGCTCTCGCCTCGCCACACACGAGCGCACAGCCAGGCTGCGACCCCACCCACCACAAGCAGGCCCATAGCATCCGAGACCGCCACCGGAAGCGAGCTGAACCCGACAAGGGTGAGCACTGCCGCGCTGCCCTTGCGAGTCGCGTTGTAAGTGAAGAAGATCAGCCAGTTGTGCGTGCCGGCGATGGCGAAGGGCGCGTTGATAACGACACTTGTCGTGATCAATGCGACCAGAAGCGCTCGCAGCCCGCGCCAGTCCCGATCCCTCGCCAACTCTACGACGAGGAATGGGACCGCTATGAACGGAAATAGCTTCGCGAACCCGCCAAGCGCGATCGCTACGCCGGCGAGGGCCCACCGCTTCTCGCGAACGAACCACCACCCGATGACCATGAAGAAGATCCCCAACAGGTCCCAGTTGAGCAACACGTAAAAAAGCCAGAGCGGCGACAACGACAGCACATGGTAAGTGCGCGGGCAAAGCCCCTTCATGACCCGGAGCATGATGATCCCGATGACGAGAAAGCTGACTGCGGTCGCCAGGAAGTAGCCACCCACCCCTGGGAACAGCGAAGCCATCCACATGAACACGCCCGTCACGACGGGGTACTCGATCGGCGCGTGCACGTACGGGAGCGGATGCCCGTAGAGATGGTGCTCACGGTAGAGCGCCAGCACGTCCGAGTAGGCGAGATGATAGTAGGCCCAGGCGTGATAGCCGGCCACGAGCCTCCCCGACGCGCTGACCACTCCCGACGGCCACAGGCGCAGGAACGCGACGATCGTCCAAAAGCTGAAGACCAGCGCCGAGATGTAGAAGTGGTCGGCTACCCACGCGTTCAGTTGACGTGCCCGTGACATCTAAGCTCCTCGTCGCGTCCGGGCGATCAGGCCCACCCGGCCATCACGCGCGGCGCTGGCCGGCTTCGCCGCTGACATCTGCACTGAAGCGTATTGGCACAGGCGTCTCCAGCTCCATTCGAGCACGCGCCACGCCTATCCCCTCGCTCACGACGCTCCGCCAGCGAGCAACTGCGGCCATAGCCAGGCGCCTATCCACTCGCCGAACTGAGCTGCCTGCGCCGCGGTGTCGGGGTCGGCCAGCGTGGGTTGGTAAAGGTTGTAGAATGGAAAGTGCTCGCCATCGGGCGCGCGCACCGTCATGCCACCGATCGATGCCGCGAAATTACCTCCCGGATCAACCTTTGCGTTGAGGTTGACAACGGACACCTCGCTGCCGAGATCCGAGGGCATCTGATCGACGATCGCGTTCCAGGCATCAACCCGTGAGCTCGAGGACTCTGGCGCCGGAACGAGGGGGCCAGGATCTGGCTGATCGAAGTACGGGCACGTGAGCAGCACCACGTGTGCGCCCTTCGAGTGCAGGATCCCTACCGCAGTCAGGAGCTGGTGTCGCAGGTACGAAGCAAAGCCAGGCTGCGTTATGTTCGCCCAGCTGCCATTGCGCCAACGGTCCGCTATCTCCCAGTAGCCGACGAGAAGGACGGCTACCTGGGGCGCATACGCATCAACCTCAGCAGCCCAGAGCTGCTCCCACTGGGTCGCCGAAGTCCCGTTGCAGTAAGGCGAGATCTGTGCGATCTCGTACCCGTTTGCGATCACCGGCTCACCCTGGGCAATCCCACAGCCGAGAATGCCTTTGTCGAAGTAGCTCACGCCATGGGGCACGCCGGCTGTCGCGAGGTCTATCCCGAGTGTCGACGAGATCGAGTCGCCAACCTGGAGCACCGACGGGCTCGCAGAGCCGTAGTAGGAGGCCGCACCGAACTCGAGCACCTGGCCAAGAGAGTCCGCCATCCAGTAGCCGCCGCCCGCCGGAACCGGGTTGATCCCGATCATCCGGCCCGTGAGATGCAGCCCGGATGCAGAGCCATAGAACTGCGCTGCGCCGAAGCTGAAGATGCCGCCGTCCGAGGCAACGAGCCAGTAGCCGTTGCCTCCGGCAGATGCCGCCATGCCTACGATCGGGGCGTCAAGAGGCCTCCCGCCCATCGAGCCGTAGAACTGCGCTGCGCCGAAGCTGAAGATGCCGCCGTCCGAGGCAACGAGCCAGTAGCCGTTGCCTCCGGCAGATGCCGCCATGCCTACTGCAGGAGCAGCCAGCACGAGAGCCCTGGCCGATGGTTGCAGCAGCGCTGGGCGACCTCGGTACGGCTCCTGCGCCGTCGCTCGAGCAGCGCTGCCACCCGGCAACGGAGAACCTACGCCGGGCGACCAGCCACCCGCGTTGCTCGAAGGAGGAGCCGCTGCGGTCGCGATCGGCGCCTCGAGGGCGACCACACCGGCCGCTAGGAGAAGCACCGGGACAACGAGCGCCACCCGTGCGAAAGCAGGTGATCGGCTGCGCAATGCTCGTCTCGGGCGAATAGGGCCCGCGAGAGTTGCATCCATGCCAATCACGGCTCCAAGCGTATTGCGTGACGACACCGTCCGTCGTTCACGCCCCGCTCCCTGGTCGTGTGCGCCGGCAGCCGCTTCCAAGCGAGGCCTAGAGACTGCGCACTGCCGTGATCTCGTCCACGACCCTTGCAGCCTCATACAGCGGGTCATCGCGTGGATCGAGCCAGCGAACCCGGGGATCGCGACGGAACCACCGCCACTGGCGCCGCGAAAGCTCCCTCATTCCGCTCAAGGCCATGCGAGTTGCATCTTCGAGATCACACGACCCCGAAAGGCACGCGATCAGCTCCTTGTAGCCCAAGGCCTGTCGAGCTGTGCGCGACAGGCCTTGGGGGCGTGCAAGGAGGCGCCTGACCTCGTCAAGAAAACCCTCTTTCATCTGCATCGCGAGGCGCCGCTCGATGGCAGCTTCCTGCTCGCCGGGAGGATAACGGAGGCCAAGTATCCTGTAGCGACAGCGAGGGTAGCGCGCGAGACCCGGGCCGTAGGACGAGAACGGTTTGCCCGAGCCGATCGTGACCTCGAGCGCACGAACCAGCCTTCGCCTGTTCCCAGGATGGATCCTTCGCGCTGCTAGCGGATCTACGTTGACGAGGCGCTCGTACAGCTGTGCGATCCCGCCGCGCTCCAAGGATTCCCGTTCAAGCGACTCAGATATCTCCGGCCAGCGTCCCGGGATCCTGAGATCCTCCATAACGGCGCGCAGGTACAAGCCAGCCCCACCCACGAGCAACGGCACGTGGCCCTTGCGCTCTATGGCATCGAGAACCGCCTTCGCCGATCTCTGGAACGCGCTCACAGAGAGCTCCTCGGACGGGTCGAGAACGTCGACCATGTGCCAGGCGACAACCGAGCGCTCTTCGTGGGTTGGCTTCGCCGTGCCTATGTCCATCTCCCGGTAGGCGGCCATCGAGTCGATCGAGACGGCTTCGACCACCGGCCTGAGGTCCGCAAGCCGGCTTGCGAGAGCAGTCTTGCCTGATGCTGTCGGTCCAACCAACGCTATGCGCGCCGGGGGAACGGCTCCCGCTTCCGAGGTCATCCGCCGCGGACGGGGATGCGTCTCAGGTAGCGCGGCGCTTCGAGCACCTCCACGAACCTACCCATGAGGTGATGCGGGCTCGCGGATGTGATCACGACGCTGACGCGCGCCCCTGGCCTGACGGCTGCCCCGCTCTGCGTTCCGTTCTGTGCCCCAGGGCCCTCGACAACGCCCAATGCCGTGGCAGGGCCAGGACCCGCGACCTGGAAGTGGACCAGCTTGTTCTGGCGAGTTCTCCCGGTCCATGTGGACGGGTCCTTCTTGCTGCGAGCCTCCACAATGATCTCTTCGCGTGCATGCAAGCGAGCCTCGTGCTTGCGCAGCGACCAGCGCTCCACGAGGCTCACCAGCGCATCAAACCTCTCCCGCACTACGTCGTGGGGTACGAACCGCTCCGTCATCGACGTCGCCCTCGTGCCTGGGCGCGGGGAGAAGATGAACGTGTAGGCGCTGTCATAGCCGGCATCTGCCACAACCTCCAGCGTGCGATCAAAGTCTTTATCGGTCTCTCCGGGAAAGCCGACAATCAGGTCGGTCGTCACGGCTAGGTCGGCAATAGCGCCGCGTGCAGCTGCAAGACGCGCCATGTACCTCTCGACGTTGTACCCGCGCCTCATCGCGACGAGAACCGCATCGCTGCCCGACTGCAGCGGAAGGTGCAGGTGCTCGCAGACGCTTGGTGTCTCAGCCATTGCCGCTATCGTCTCCGGCCGTAGGTCCTTTGGATGCGGGCTCGTGAACCTCACGCGCTGGATCCCATCAACCGCGCCCACCGCCCGAAGCAGATCCGCGAAGAGGGGCCGCCTTCGAGTTATGTCCCGTCCATAGGAGTTGACGTTCTGGCCGAGCAGGGTAACCTCTGTGACCCCCCGGTCAGAGAGAGCTCTAACCTCCCGCACGACCTCATCGAAGGGCCGGCTCACCTCTGCTCCCCTGACCGACGGCACGATGCAGAAGCTGCACGAGTTGTTGCAGCCGCTCTGGATCGCGACCCACGCCGCGTGAGGCAGATCCTGGCGAACCGCCAGTCCTAGCGGAGCTACTGCCCCGTCCCACTCTTGCGCCTCGTCGTGCTCTACGATCTCGACCAGGGGACCTTCCACCGCAGCACGGCGTAACAACGCCGGTGCTTGGCTGAGATTGTGAGTGCCGAAGACGACGTCCACGTGATCGGCCCGTGCGAGCACGAGCTCGCGGTCCTGCTGGGAGAGACAACCCCCGACAGCGATCTGGACCTCGGGCCGCTCTCGCTTGAGCTGCCTCAGCTGCCCGAGCCTGCCGTAGAGCCTCGTCACTGCCTTTTCACGCACGCAGCATGTGTTCAATACCACGACATCAGCCTCTTCGAGCACCGCAGCCTGATCTAGGCCGTCTGCCCGGAACAGCCCGGCCAAGCGCTCGGAGTCGTGCTCGTTCATCTGGCATCCAAAGGTCTGGACGAAGAACTTGCCTCGGGCCTTGCTCACATGAACAGCTCGTCGACGATGATGCCGCGGCCTGCGCAGCTCGGACAGATCTGTGACAACGACTCTACAAGACCTTCCGAGACGCGCTTGCGAGTCATCTCCACCAGGCCGAGGGGGCTCACATCGAATACCTGCGTCCTAGTCTTGTCCCTTCCCAGCGCGGCCTTCAATTGCTTGACGACGTTGGCGCGGTTCTCCTTCTTCTCCATGTCAATGAAGTCGATGACTATTATTCCGCCGATGTCCCGAAGCCTCAGCTGGCGCGCCACCTCCTCCGCTGCTTCCAGGTTGTTCTTGTAAACAGTCTCTTCGAGGTTCGACTTGCCCACGTTGCGCCCCGTGTTCACGTCGATAACGGTCAGTGCCTCTGTTCGCTCGATGATGAGCGAGCCTCCTGATGGAAGCCAGACCTTTCGGTCCAGAGCCTTTTGAAGCTGCTGGTGCACATGGTAGCGCTCGAAGAGGCTCAAGCTCTCCACCGCAGTGTCGTAGAGCTCCACCCGATCGACGAGATCGGGGTTGGTACGGCCCAGATAGCTGCGCACCTGCTCGAAGGTACGACGGTCGTCTACCACCACCGCGCGGTAGTCCCGGTTCAGCTCTTCCCTCACGACCCGGAGCGCAAGCCCAGGCTCTGAGTACAGGATCGCCGGCGATCGCTGACGATCTTTCTCTGCAACGATCGCGTTCCAGCGCTCGCTCAGCTCGTCCAGATCTCTCTGGAGCTCTTCACGTGACGCTCCTGCGGCCGCAGTCCTTACGATAACGCCCATACCGTCAGGCTTGATCGTCTCGATCAGTCGCCTGAGCCGCTTGCGCTCCTTGTCCTCGAGACGCCTCGAAATCCCGAACGCCTTCGACGTTCCCGGTATAGCTACGAGGAAGCGCCCTGGTAAGGACACCTCTTGAGTAAGGCGAGCTCCCTTCGCTCCGATTGGGTTCTTTATCACCTGACAAACAATCGTCTGGCCTGCTCTGAGAACCTGCTCGATCCGCGCAGAAGGCGCGCCAGCCCCGTCAAGCAGGTCGGCGGGGTCATAGCGTATGTCGCCCCAATAGAGCACGGCGCTCTTCGGCGTGCCTATATCGACGAAGGCAGCCTCCATGCCCGGAAGCACGGTCTCGACACGTCCCAGGTAGATATTGCCGTCTATCTCTGAGGACGATCCCTGAGCACGCGAGACAAGATGCTCGACCAGCGACCGTCCCTCGAGGACTGCGATGTGCGACACATCTCCTTCGACGTGCACGCACATGAGGTAGCGGCCGAGCCGCCGACGTCCTCGTCCCGCACCAACCGTCTCTTCGTCGGCCCCTGTTCTCTGCGCTGCCGCTGGCTCCTCGACAGCGCCACGGCCCTTGGCCTCCGTTGAGCCCGGCCGCTCGCTGGCGCCAGCAGCGCCCGATCTCCGCCGGCGGCGGCGCCTGGGCGACCGCGCCCCTTCGGAGCTTGCATCTGTCCTCGCAGCTGGACCCACAGCTGCACCACGGGCGGCTCGCGAACGAGCATGCGCCGGACCCTGGTCGGGGGCCCCGCCCGACCCCGGCTGAGGCAACTGGTCGCCTGGGCCATCGACCTCTCGGTTCACAGGTGCGGGCCGGGTATCACCAATCCTCGGCTTGCGGACCACGTCACCATCGTCAGGCTTGTACGTCCCTGGCGTCCCGGCTACCGAAGCGCCGGCATCCGGCGCCTCCGTATCGTCTGAGCCTCGCTGCACGCGGCCCGCGGTCGACTCTGGCATTGTATTGAACTGTCCCTTCTCATGCGCGCATACCTGCGCGACGAACCTAGCCCTCCGGGCTGAGTGAGCCCACCCACCACAACTGCCGCGAGCGGCAGCCGGCAGAGCATGTGCAACATCCCGGAGGCGCGGGCGGCCGACGGAGAAAGCAACCTCTTGACGCGTCGGTTCCCGACTCTTAGAGCACTCGGCGAACGACCATGCAAAAGTGGCGCGGGATGGATGAAGCCAGCCGGCTCGCGAGCTTCATCGCACTCGTTCACGGTGCCCGTCCCGTCGGCATGCACCACGGCAGATCGCATCTTGGCGCCAATCATACTTCGTCGACGCTGCGACCGCCTTGCTCTCAGCCCGATTGCGACGGTACCGTCCGAGAGCCACGCGCTTCGTCCACTCTTCCAGTCGCCCCTCCGGCGATCCTGCCGCTTCCAAGAGCACCACGGTCTGGGGCGCTCGCCCAGCCTGGTCATCTAGAGCCGACCATACGGGAGCGGGGACGCGATCGTGGTCGATCGATCGCCAGCCGCTGCGTTGACAAGCCAAGGCCGCCGGACGGCCGCCGGGGCGAAATGCGTGCTGCAGCAAGAGAACCATGCGACCCCTGTGAGCCCTGCGACAACGACACGAGGGCTGCGCCCGTAGGCAGCGTCGGTGGTCGCGGCGGATGACCGATGAGGTACTGGAATATCGATCTCGCTATGGGACCTGCCCCGGTGGCGCCGTAGCCGCCCTCCTTCACCACCACGCAGACCACATAACGCGGCGTCGACGTAGCCGGGGCGAACCCCACGTAGAGAGCGTTTGGCTGCACGCCATGGGCCACGCTCGCCGTGCCCGTCTTGCCCGCTATCGGCAGCTGGGAGTACGGGTACCCGAGGAAAGTCCCATACCCAGTCCCATATGGCTTCGTGACCTCGTGCTCGAACCCCGTGAGAATCGTGGAGTGCACCCCGGGGGCGTAGGTGACATGTCCCGTCACCACCGGCGGAAAGGTCTTCACGACGTGCCCGGACGCGTTGACCGCAGCCTCGGCGACTCTTGGCTGATAGCGGGTGCCGCCGTTGGCGAAGGTGGCGAACGCGTCTGCGAGCTCGATCGGCGTGATAAGGGTCTCGCCCTGGCCGAACGCCATCTCGAGGTTGTCGCCCACGTACCAGCCGGAGTAGGGAAATGCCGTTGGATCCTGCGCATGCTGGCGCGTGCGAAGGGCCGGGCTGTCTATCTGGCCCTTCACCTCACCTGGAAGCGGGATGCCGGTGATCCGGCCTAGCCCGTACAGGTGCGCCATGTTCTGGATGGGCATCGGACCGTAAGTGCTCCTGTTAACCCAGAAACGGTATCCGAGCGTGTAGAAGAAGACGTCATCGGATGCAGCTATAGCCTTCGTTATCTGGATGGGACCAAGGGACTCACCACCCGCATTGTGGAAGCTGCACTTGCCGGAGCATGCACCAGGTATCTGGAAGTACCCCGGGTCGTTGATGTAAGTGTAGGGAGTTATCAGTCCGGAGTCGAGCGCCGCGGTCGCGGTGGCGAGCTTGAAGGTGGAGCCTGGCGTGTAAAGGCCCGCTATCGCCCTGTTGAACAGCGGATCGTTATTTGCCGGGTTGGTCAACGCGGAGTAGTTCGCCTGTGATATCCCCCCAACCCACTCGCTCGGGGAGTAGGTGGGGTACGACGCCATCGCCAGCACCGATCCGTCCTGAGGGTTCATCACCACCGCGGCCCCCGAGGGAGCTGGCAGGCCCTGGGAGTGGAGGTGCGCGATGCCTTGAGCCAGGGCGGCGTCCACATACTGCTGCAAGTGCAGGTCAACAGTGAGGACAATGCTGTCGCCAGGCGTGCTCGGAGTCGTCTTCAGGGTGCCGACGACGTTGCCGAGCGCGTCCACCTCAAGCTGGGTCTTGCCGGGAGATCCCCTGAGCCAGCGCTCGTAGCTTGCTTCCACCCCAGCTTGGCCGATCAAATCGCCCTGCTGGTAGCCGTACTTCTTGTACGTCGCCAGCTCGGTAGGCGTTATCTGCCCGACGTAACCGAGCAGATGGGCTGCAGCCGTGCCATAGGGGTACTCCCGCTGAGTGGACAAGGTCACAGAGACGCCTGGGAAGAGGCTCTGGTTCTCCTTGAGGTAGAGAACCTCGTTGAGCGGCACATCCGTCGCGACGGGCACCGGCTGGTAGGCGCTGTACTGCGAGTCGCTGAGCGCCGCGTCGATCTGCGCCTGGGTCATTCCGAGAAGCGCAGCCAACCTGCCCACGACCTGCGGGTACTGCTGTGCCTCCAGGCGGCTCACGGAGATCGAGTCGGTGACCGCATTGCCCACCATGACCTGGCCGTTGCGCGAAAGCACCAACCCTCTCGTAGGAGGCACCGGCACCACCCGCACGTGGTTCGCGACAACTACTTGCTGGTAGCTGGGACCGCTCAAGACCTGCAAGTACCACAGCCGCGTAGCGACAGCGGCAAAGCACAGGACCACCACCACGCCGGTCACTCTGAGGCGCAGGCTCGCGTTCGGACCACGACGCCTCCGAGATCCTGCGCGGCCGCCGGCGACCGCGGCACGGGTACGCCTGGAAATCCGAGCCTTTCGCGGGCTTCTCATCTACCTCGGCCACCCAACTGGGCCGACCAACTCGGCCGACCAATCAGGTACAGGCTCGCTCCGAGCACGCGACATGGGCTCCTGGTCTTCACGATCTTCGAGGCGGCTTTCATCGATCATCATCTGCGTTCATCTCCGAGTGGTCAAGGAGCGAGGACGGCGGTCACCTGCGAGCAATCAAGCACTTCTCCACCTGCTCTCTGGGACCACCACGTTACGCGCTGTGCGAGCAGAACCGGGAGCGCCTCGACGCGCCGCCGGCCGCCTCCGGTGCGAGGCGTCACCGACAGCCCATGAGACTGCCTTCAACACAGGCAATGCCAGGACGCCATTGGCAATCGCCACGACCGCCACTATAGCGACAGTGCCATTCGTGAGCATCGCGGGCTGACCGAGTATTCGGCCCAACACCGCGAAGAACGCCACCTGAACCGCGCTGGCGCCAGCGACTACAAGCGGAACCGGCCACTTCACCTGCGACTGCTGCCCGTTCGGCTTGAGCGCCCCGACATAGTACGCAACCACGGTGAGAGTCAGTGCGGTAAGGCCGAACGGCGTCGGCAGGAAGACATCCGTGAGCAGTCCTATCACAAAGCCCGCCACCGCGCCCTTCTCGGGTCCCTCGAGGTAGGCGATCAGGAGCGGGACCAGCAGCATTGCATCAGGATGAGCATGATCTATCACGACGCCATCGAGGATGGTCCTTTGGATCGTCAGCACGAGCAGGACAAGCAGCGCCAAACGGAACCTACTCAGCATGCTCATCAAGCGCCCTCATCCAAGTCGCCTGCTGGCGCGACCGTTGCTGGCACCACTATTGCGACCGTTGACCGCAAGATCATGGCGGCGGCTGCCATTCAAGCACGTCCACGTACTGGAGGTGGCTCAGGTCCGCCAACGGCTTAAGCTCTATACGTTCCTGCACGGCTCCCGACGATGAACTGAACGACGACACCCGACCCACCGGCACTCCGGGCGGGAACAGGGCGTTCTGCAGCCCGCTCGTGAACATCACCTCGCCCTTCTTCAGCGCCGTCCCCGGCGGCACGTAGCCGACCGTGAGCGGGTGGCCTGCACCGGCGCCGCTCGCAACCCCGAGGACTCCGCTGGGGCCGAACCGAACCCCGACGCTCGAACGCGGATCCGTTACAAGCAGCACCGTCGCGCTCGACGACGACGCCTCGATCACCCGCCCAATCAACCCGGCGCCTGACACTACCGACATGCCCACGTTCACTCCCTGGGACCTGCCCTTGTCAATGACCACGGTTAGCTCGAAGTTGGATGTCGCTCCCCCGACCACCTCGGCCATAACGCTCGGCAGGTTGCCTGCCCACGCGAGATGCTCCTCGGAAAGGAGCGCCTTCAGCTTCCTGCGCACATCCACGGACTCGATATAGCGCCGCTCCAGGCTGCCGTTCTCGGCGCGAAGCCGCGCGACTGACGACTCCAACGATCTGTAGTGCGCCGCGCCGTCGAAAAAGCTCCCCACCGGCCTCAGCAGTGACTCCATCCCCGACTGCAACGGTGCGAATGCATCTCTCGCTCCCGACTTCAAGCTCTCCACCACATGGCGAGTACTACCACGGTAATAGAGCGTGACTATCGTCACTGCGGCGAGCAGCAGGAGCAGGAGGGTATGCCGCGGCCGCCTCGGTCTACTAAGGATTGCCACCTTGAATCCTCTGGGACCTCAGCTACCGCGAGGACGCCGACGACGCCACCGGCAGGCAACGTCTTGATGGCGGCGTCTCGCGACGCAAACGACGTTCCCAGGCAAGGCCCGGGAGATCATCACCGGGTACCGGAGGAGTACAGCAGGCCCTCGAGCGCGTCGAACTCCTCCAGGCACTGCCCGCTGCCGACTGCGACCGAGTTCAGCGGGTCGCGAGCGACCACGATCGGCATGCCTGTCTCCTCATGGATGCGCATGTCAAGGCCGTGCAGCAACGCTCCACCCCCGGTGAGAACGATCCCCTGCTCCATGATGTCAGCCGCGAGCTCAGGCGGCGTCTTGTCCAGGGTCACCTTCACAGCATCGACGATCGCGTTCACCGGCTCCTCAATCGCGCGCCTGATCTCCTGCGTCGTGATGACGATCGTCTTCGGAAGCCCGGTTATGAGATCCCGCCCTCGAATCTCAGCATGCAGCTCTTCATCCCGCGCGAAGGCCGAGCCAAGGGCCATCTTGATCTCCTCTGCGGTCCTCTCGCCGAGCGCAAGGCTGTACTCCTTCTTCATGAACGCGATGATCGCCTCGTCCAGCTCGTCGCCACCGATGCGCACGGACTGGCTCGTCACAATACCGCCGAGAGAGATGACGGCCACCTCCGTCGTCCCGCCGCCGATGTCGACCACCATGTTGCCGGTCGGCTCGTAAACTGGAAGACCTGCCCCGATCGCGGCAGCCATAGGCTCCTCGATGATGTAGGCCTTGCGCGCCCCCGCGTACTGCGCGGCCTCGAGAACAGCGCGCTGCTCGACCCCAGTGATGCCAGACGGCACGCAGATCACCATCCTCGGCTTCGCGAAGCGGCGCTGATGCACCCGCCGGATGAAGTACCGGAGCATCTTCTCGCAGATCTCGAAGTCTGCGATGACACCGTCCTTCAGCGGGCGGATCGCTTGGATGTGGCTCGGCGTACGCCCGATCATGCGCTTGGCCTCGAGCCCAACAGCAAGAGGCTTGCCGTCTTTGATGTCTATCGCGACGACAGACGGCTCGTTCAGCACAATCCCTCGTCCATGAACGTAAACGATCGTGTTCGCCGTCCCAAGGTCGACGGCCATATCTCTTCCCATCAAGGAAAAAGCATTCTCACCCATGGGAGTCATCTCCCCTCTCGTCTCGTCTAGTCACCACTTCAACCACTTATTAGCCTCTACGATTTATTAGCCTCTACGATCCACACCTTCATCGGGCATCGGGACCTTCCTCGGCGGTAGGTAAGCCTGCGAGACCCTGGAGCGCTTACAACGAGAGGCATCCCTCTGTTGACACTGACACCGGCAACTGCCGGATCAGCCTGCTGACGAGCCTAGCGGACTACGCCAAACGCCAAGGTTACGGCAGAAACCAGCCCATGACAAGGCGGCTCGAGGCCGCCCTCTGCTGCGACGAAGCAATAGAGCCCCCCAGCTGGACAACTAGCGATATTCCCAGTGACCACGCCGCTGCAGTCAGGCACGCTGCTCCTCTGCCGGAAGGCCAGGAAAGAACAGCGCTATCTCCCTGCCGGCAGAGCCTTCCGAGTCCGAGCCATGGACCAGGTTCTCTGTGAGCGAGATCGCGAGATCACCGCGAATAGTGCCAGGTCTCGCCTCGGCGGGGTTGGTCTCTCCCATCAGCGTGCGAAGCACCTGCCAAGCGCCAGGGGGCCCTTCCAGCACAGCCACGACGGCCGGCGATCTCGTGATGAACCGCACCAGCTCCTCATAGAACGGCTTGCCTTCATGCTCTCCATAGTGCCGTCGAGCGACGCCTTCGTCGATAACACGGAGGTCGGCGGCGACGAGGCGCAGCCCCTTGCGCTCGACGCGCTCCAAGATCTCCCCCACTAGTCCCCTTTCAACGGCATCGGGCTTTAGTATCAGCAGCGTACGGCTCACAGAGCGGAGACGATAGCGTACCGGCCACGGCTGCGCACAACGACCGGGTGGAGACGTCGCGAGCGGGACCTCGCGAGCGGGACCTGGCAAGCGGGACCTGGCAACCGGGCCCCGAGCCGCTGGCGACCCACAGACGCCGCCGTCTCGGATCCAGGATCTTGCGCCAGGCGCTGGAAACGCCTATCATGACCATATTGGGTGTGGTGGCGCGAGCACCATGCCTATGGCACGGAAGCGACCTGCCGAAACGGGCATCCGGCCATGAACCCTACAACGGGCACCCTACGACGGCAAGAACAAGAAATGGCTGAGGAAGTGAGGAGCTGATGATGGCCAGCGAAGGCGCGAAGGCTACCAGACGTCGTAGCGTCACGCGGCGGGCAACGACGAGCTTGGCCCGCTCGGGGATGACGGGGCTCGTCGCAGCCGCTCTCATCATGGTCGGCGGTGGCTTGGGCGCGGTCGCGGCCCTTGCGGCCTCGCCAGCGGGAGCGAGCACTGCCCACTCGTCGCTTCCCCCGGTGAACGTCTCAGTCTCGAACACCCCCACCGTGAACATCGGCAACCAGCCCACGGTCAACGTAGGCAACCTGCCGATTAGCTCGAACGGGCGCTTGAAGGTCGAGAGCGGCGGTTACACGTCCAGACACGACCAGCAGGGCCCCTGGTACCAGATCTGGTCCAACGGCGGTCCCCAGTGGATCACCATCACGAACGTCGGCGGCTCCGGCGTCTTCAAGGGCTTCACCTATAACGTGGGAGACAACTGCAACTGCAACTGGCTCGACGGCTACATCCAGGTCATCACCGATGGCAACCAGGCATTCGGCGCACCCCTGAGCTGGATTAGCTGGCCACAGGGATCCAACGGCTACGGTGGGAACGCTGGGCTCAACGGCGCGTCATGGTACAACGCCCCGGGCGTGCTCGGCGGCAGCCTGTTCCCGTGCTGTCAGTACATCCAGGGCTACTTCTTCCCCCCCGGCGGGCTTCCCTTCACCAACTCGTTGCAGGTGCTGATCTCTCCGTACTGGTGGGGGCCACAGCACCTGTACAACATCTGGTGCTCGACCTACTACACGCTCAAGAACTGAGCGCTCCGCGAGCCTCCGCGACGACGTAGAGCGAGCCGGTCACGACCACTGCGCCGCCTCGCGGCGCCTCAGAGATCGCGGTCTCGACCGCATCTCTCACCGACGTCGCAACCTCACAAGCCACACCTAGCGATCGTGCCGCCTCGGCTACATCCCTCGCAGGCATCGCGCGGGGAGATGATGGCATGCACGCCACCACCCCCAGCAGTCGATCCACCCCGACCGCCTCGATCATCTCCACCGGGTTCCTACCCTCGAGGATGCCCATGACCATGACGACGCCCGCTCCGGATGCCGCTGCGAAGTCCTCGTCGAGAGCGGCCGCGAGCGCACGGGCCCCGTCGACGTTGTGCGCGCCGTCGAGGATGCACAGCGGATCGCGTGCCACGACCTCCATCCGGCCAGGCACGTGCACTACAGCGAAGGCCTCCCGCACAACATCGTCTGCGATCGAAGCGTCGAAGAACGCCTCTACCGCAGCGAGCGCGACCGCAGCGTTGTCTCCCTGGTGGCTGCCGTGCAGCGGGAGGAAGAGATCCTCGTAGACGCCGTATGGCGTGCGAATGTCCAGCAGGCGGCCCCCGAACGCGAGCCTGTTGGCCTCGCAACCGAAATCCTCGTCACGCGCGATCACCCGGGCCGCTCCCGCGCTCCTGAAGATCGCAGCGAGATCGGGTGCCGTCTCGCCGAGCACCAGCGTGCTCTGAGGCTTCACGATCCCAGCCTTCTCCCGAGCGATGTCGCTCAGCTCGGGGCCGAGGACGTCCACATGGTCATAGCCCACGTTCGTCACGCACGCCACGGCCGCGTTCACGACGTTTGTCGCGTCCCAGAGCCCCCCGATGCCAACCTCGATCACCGCGACGTCCACGGCTATGTCAGCGAACCATCTGAGCGCAGCCGCCGTAAGGAGCTCGAAGCGCGTCGGCCGAGAGGCTGAAGCCCGCTCCAACACCTCGAGAGAGCCGAGTAGATCCGCGAGATCCTCGTCCGATATCGGCTCAACGCCGCGGACGAGCCGCTCGTTGACCCGCGCCAGGTTGGGACTCGTGTACGTGCCGACGTTGAGCCCCATAGAGACGAGCAGGGAGGTGATCATACGCGCGGTCGAGCCCTTGCCGTTCGTGCCCGTCAGATGGATTACCTGGTATGCCTCCTGCGGATCGCCCATCAAGCGAACCAGGTCGCGCATGCGCTCCAAGGTCGGAGCGTCGCCACGGGTCATTGACAGCGACTCCCAGCTCACATGGCTGTCCAGCCAGGCAATCGACTTATCCACCTGCTCCTCCCCGTCGCCGGAGGAACGGGGCGAAAAGGAACCTCGGCTACTCGTGTGAAGGACGTTCCCGGGGAGCAGCGAGTCGTTCCCCCCGAGCAGCGATCGGCTGGCTGGCGGCGGCGAGTCGCTCACCTCATGCAGTCAGGACGCGGCACGCCGGGTCCGCTCTGCCTTGGACTTCTCGACGGCTGGCACCAGAGTGGGGTTAACACGGTCGAGGACCACCGACCGGTCCACCACGCACTTGTCCACGCCTGACCAGCTAGGAAGGTCGTACATGACGTCCAGGAGGACCTCTTCGAGGATCGCACGAAGGCCGCGGGCGCCGGTAGCTCTCAGCAACGCCTGATCCGCCACCGCCTCCAAGCCGTCGTCGGTGATCTCGAGCTCCACGCCGTCGAGCTCGAAAACTCGCCGGTACTGCTTCACGAGCGAGTTCTTCGGCTCGACCAGGATGCGCAGCAACGCGTCACGATCAAGGATCGACACCGCGCCGAGGACAGGGAGGCGTCCGATGAACTCCGGAATGAGGCCGAACTTGAGCAGATCCTCTGGCAGAACACGGTCCAGGAGATCGTCCTGGGGCACCGTGGAGCGCCGGCCGATGTCCGCCCTGAAACCGATCCCCTTCCTGCCGATCCGCCCCTCGATGATCTTGTCCAAGCCAGCAAATGCGCCTCCACAGATGAAGAGCACGTTTGTGGTGTCGATCTGGATGAACTCCTGATGAGGATGCTTGCGACCACCCTGCGGCGGCACCGAGGCCGTCGTGCCCTCCAGGATCTTCAACAACGCCTGCTGGACCCCCTCACCCGAGACGTCCCGGGTGATCGACGGGTTCTCGCTCTTGCGGGCGATCTTATCGATCTCGTCGATGTAGATGATCCCCGTCTCGGCGCGCTTCACGTCGTAGTCCGCCGCCTGGATGAGCTTGAGCAGTATGTTCTCTACGTCCTCCCCCACATAGCCTGCCTCCGTGAGAGCGGTCGCATCCGCTATCGCGAACGGAACGTTCAACATCCTCGCAAGGGTCTGGGCAAGCAGCGTCTTGCCACAGCCGGTCGGACCGAGCAGGAGGATGTTCGCCTTGGCGAGCTCGACATCGCCCTCGTGCGGAGGACCAGCCTGCACTCTCTTGTAGTGGTTGTACACCGCCACCGAGAGGATCTTCTTCGCGTGCTCCTGGCCGATCACATAGTCGTTCAGGAACTCGAAGATCTCCCGCGGCTTCGGCAGCTCCTCGAGGTGGAGCTCCGTCGGCTCCGCGAGCTCTTCCTCCATGATGTCGTTGCACAGATCGATGCACTCGTCACAGATGTAGACGCCGGGGCCGGCAATCAGCTTCTTCACCTGCTTCTGCGACTTTCCGCAGAAACTGCACTTCACCAGCTCGCCGCCGTCACCGAATTTCGCCACCACTCCTCCTTGGCCATGAAGGCCTATGCAGCACCAGCCTCCGCCATCCCCAAGGCGTCGGCGATATCCCGTGTCTTGATCACCTCATCCACAAGCCCGTACTCCATGGCATCGTCCGCGCTCATGACGAAGTCCCTGTCTGTGTCCTTCTTTATCTTCTCCACCGGCTGGCCGGTGTCTTCAGCAAGCATCTCATTGACGAGATCCCGCATGCGGAGGATCTCCTTGGCCTGCAGCTCGATGTCGCTCGCCTGCCCCGCGGCGCCCCCCCATGGCTGGTGGAGAAGTATGCGCACGTGCGGTAGAGCAAATCGCTTCGACTTGGTGCCCGCAGCGAGAAGCACCGCAGCCGCCGATGCCGCCTGGCCGAAGCAGAACGTGGACTTGTCCGGCTTCACGAACTTCATCGTGTCGTAGATAGCGAACAGAGCCGTGATGTCTCCGCCAGGCGAATTGATGTAGATGTGGATGTCTTTGTCGGCATCCTCGTGCTCCAAGAACAGCAACTGCGCGCTGACAAGATTGGCTACGGTGTCATCGATCGGTGTGCCGAGAAAGATTATCCGCTCCTTGAGCAGGTAGGAGTACAGGTCGGAGACACGGTCCCCCCTGTTGCTCGACTCGACAACTGTCGGTATGACAAGGCCGAGCGCCCTCATGTCGCGAGAGAGCCTATTCATTCACCACTGTCCCTTCGTCCGTCCAACCACTCTCACCTCGTCCTTCGGGTCCTCCGTCATCGGTGGCTTCATCAACATCCGCTCGCCTGTCCCCGACGTCGCCGGGGTCCTCGTCGCCATCAGCGTCCTCAGGTGCACCCGATGCGGTTGGCTCAGCCTCGCCATCGAGATCGCGGTAGCTGATCACGTGTCCTTCCTCGTCGACTACCTCCACATGGCCGTACAGCCAGCGAGCCGCCAGGGTCTTGCGCAACTCCAAGCGTAGTGCATCCAGGCGGTCCTCGCGTTCGAGGATCGACCGGAGATCGTCCTCTGTGACGCGCATCTGACGCGCCACCCTGCCAATCTCCTCGTCAACGCCCGCGTCGTCAGCCTCGATGTCCTCAGCCTCTGCGAGCGCCCTCAGTGCGAGATCCGCCTTTACCCTGAACACCGCAGGCTCACGCAGCTCCGACAAGATCCCCTCGCGGGTCTCGCCGCTCATCTGCAGGTACTGAGAAAAGCTCGTACCCCCAGGGTGGAAACCGTCTTCGATCTCGGCCATTCGCCGGTCGATCTCGGCCCTTACCAGTGGCTCCGGCGCATCCTCTGGAACGAGCTCTACAAGCGCTTCAATCGCTTTGTCCCGCACTACGTCGCGAGCAGCGATGCGTTTCGCCAGAGCCACGCGGGACCTGATGTCCTCGCGAAGCTCGGCCACGGTCTCGAGCTCTGATGCCTCGCGCGCCCACTCGTCCGTTGCCTCCGGGAGGATCTGCTCCTGGACCTGCTTGACGACCACCTCGAAGTGAACGGGGACACTGGCGATCTCGGCGTCCATCTCAAGGGCGTCACCCACCGCCGCGCCGCGGACAAGATCGTCCATTCCGTCTACGATCCGCGAGGTCCCCATCTCGTAAAGGTAGTCATCGAGAACGAGATCATGGGCCTCCCCGCCTTGCTCCTCGCCAGCCTGCTTGTGACCGTGCCCGCTCCTTCTGGCCTCGCCGGCCTGCCGCTGCCCGCCTGGTCCAGCATCCGTCGATCCCTTACGCCCGACGAGGTCGATCGTCACGAAGTCCCCGTCACGCACCGGGCGCTCCACAACTGAGAGCCGCCCGCTCTGGCGCCTCAGATGGTCAAGCTGGTCATCCACCTCCCTGTCTGTCACCTCGAGAGACGGAACCGTGACCCGCAGTCCCTTGTAGCCGGGAATCGCCACGTGTGGGCGAACCTCGACGACCGCCTCGAAGCTGAGTGGGCCGCCATCGTTGCCTGCGGTCACGTCGATCTCCGGCGCTGCGATCGGATCGAGCGCGGCGTCGTGAACTGCCTGCTCATAGTAGCCCGGGAGCAGATCGCGAATAGCCTCCTCCCTCAGCTTTCCCGGCCCCATCCTCGCCTCGAGCACCCGGCGCGGAACCTTCCCGGGCCTGAACCCCGGTACTCGCACCTCGCGCACCAGCTTACGAAAGGTATCATCAACGGCTCGGTCGATATCAGCCTCGTCGACCGACACCAACAACTTCATGCGATTGCCCTCGAGGGGCTCGGTGGTTGCTTCCATACAAGTAGGGCAGTCTACCGGCAACAGGCGGTGCAGATGCGCATCGCGGCCGTCTCATCTCGGTTCACTGCTCGAAAGCCACCGCCCCGCCGTGATCTCGCGTGCTGCGACCCGGCCTGCTCAGCCTGCTCAGCATGCGTGGATGCGCATGGCCGTCACCACATGAGCATCCGTGAAGAACCCGTTTGCAGCGCTGAAGCCCACCAGGACCGCGGGCGGGAGGAAAGACTGTGCTCGCAGGACCAGCCTGCCGTCGATGCTCACCTGGATGACACCACCGCCCACGACCACGTTCACAGCGACAGGAGCGCCACGCAGGTCTGGGGCAGCACTGGTTGCAGCCACCTCGTGAAGCGTGGACCACTGTGCTCCCTGGCGGTCTACGACGCCGACCTCGTTCACCTTCCGGTTCGTGTAAGTCGTGAGCGCCACCGCCTCGCCCGGCAGTCCGGCAAACCCCTCACCCCCGCCGTTCTCTCCCAATGCATGCGAGCCCGCACTGGGATCGAGGAACATGAGCGTCAAGCCATTGCCGCCGGTGCCGCCGCCAAGGCTGGCGGTGAAGGACACCGAAAGCCTCGATGCGCTGACCGGCGTAGACCAAACTGCCGACCCGCGTCTTGCCTGCTGCACCGGCGTCAGAACAAGCCAGCCCTCGGATACCCTCGCCGACCCGTTGAGCCGCCATCCACTCGCCGGCGCCGGCGGGACGGGTCCACACTGACCTTGCGAGCCTCGCGCCACGGGGTAGGCGGAAGCGGGGCCAGACGAGGCCGGGAGGGCGGAGCTGGACGAGGGCGAGGTGGACATTGGCTGGCTGGTCGAGAAACTGACCGATGTCCCCTGGGAAGCGGCCGGCGTTGCAAAATCCTCTTGCAGGGTCGAGCCAGCGTTTGGGTACGCTCCCCCTGTGATCGCGCTAGATCCGTAGTTCCAGAAGACGGCGTTCACGACATCATGCGATGCGATGAAGCTTGCCATGCCGGATATGAACACAGGATCATCGCCGCCGCCGTGGCCCTGCGAACCCGTCCTCACCAGGCCCCACTCGGGGAACGCGATCGGCTTCGCGTGCAGCGCCGCAAAGCTCGCAAGCCAGTTGAGACCGTATGGCTCGGTGAGAAAGTAGTTCCAGCGCTGCTCAGCGTTCGGCATTGCCGGCCATTGCACATCGTAGACGTCCATCCCCACGATGTTCACGTAAGCCGAGCCAGGCCATGCAAGCGGCGGTGCGAGCGACATCGCCCCTCGCGTCGGGTTCCACTCGAAGCTGAACGAAGCGCCCGGCACTGCACGCATCGTGGTCACTATCTGGCGCCAGTACTCGATGAACGCCTGAGGATCCGAGCTGGCGGACCAGGGGAACCACGATCCATTGAACTCCCAGCCCAAGCGGAGGATCGATGAGCCCTGCCCATGCGCTACGAGAAACGTCGCGAGCTCACTGAAGTACTGATCGTACGCTCCGGTAGCCCCCTCTGCGAGGCTCGCACCGCTGTTGGGAAGCATCGGCACCCCCCATATCATGCGGTATGAGGTGCCCGCCCACCTATCGACGATCCAGCTGGGCTTGCTGATCGTGTTCCAGCTCGAACCGTCGAAGAAATCCATTGCGTAGGTAACTGGATGGCCTAGCCACGTCCCGAACGACTCGGCGGCCTTGGGGTCTCCGGCTCCGGCGTAAACTCCGAGAACCGACGCTGGAACAGCCCCGGAAGCAGATGAACCGGTTCCAACGGTGGTGGTGCGCACCGGCGTTCCCGCATCTTCGCCCTTCGTGGCAGTGAGCACCTTCCCAGGAGAAGTCGAGGACACACCCGGCGCCATAATGCCTTGGGACTTCGCTGAGAATACTCCCGGAGCGGCAACTGCAATCAGAGCAAAGACTCCAACTATCCAGTGGAATGAAAGCCTGCCAAGTCCGCGCTGTGTCACCACTCATTGTGGTCGACTGACTACGCAGCGTGGTTTAGCAATTACTAATATTCGCAGCTACCGATGCTGCCGGCCCCCGCGGCCGCGAACATAATTGCTGCTACAAAAGTACTTTTATCTCAAGTTCGGTCCTCTGGCAGCCGATAAGCGCCGATCGGCTGCACAGACATTGTCCGCGCAATAAAGGGTCGTCAACACAGCGGTCGTCAACACTCGAAAATAGCTAAAGTTCTCTCCTACGTTCCGCAGGTCGAGCGAGGCCTTCAGGTCGAATTACCTGCCCGTGACGCGACCGAGCCGTAGGGTTAAGGCCCAATGCCGAGCAGGGTTGCGAACTGCTTCTGGAGGGAGCTCAGGGTTGGAGCTTCCACGGTGGTCGGAACGACCACCGTGGAAGTCGTGCTTCTCCATGCCTGCTGGATCCGGCTGGTCATCGCTGATCTTGATAACCTTGTAGAGGATGATGGCCTGAGCTTGGCTTCGGCGCTTTGAACCTCTACTTGATCGGACCGGACGGAGCTCCGTCGACGGAGTGGGCCTCAGTCGCGGCCGGCATGCCGGGCAGCTGGAGCGTCGCACCGTAACTCAGGCACCGCTGCGACCAGGATCCTCCGTCGGCTACCAGGTCAACCAGCTCGCCCGGCTCTTCGAGGTCGCTCTGCGATCACTGATCGCCCCATATAGAGTGCCGAGCTGTCGGCTGCGGGACATGCGGTCATCGCCCAGGCTACCCGCGGGATCCCCGCCGCACGGCTCCTCGCCGTCTTCGATCAGGCGCTCGCCGGCGTGGCAACTAACCTCAATATTTGGTACGGAAGTTCACCTGACGTTCAGCGGAGCGGGGCGGGGCGGAGCGGGGAACGGGGAACGGAACGGGGAAGTCTTCCCCTCACACGAGGGCGCGGTAACGTCCAGCTCTGGGTAAGCCGGGGTTCAGGACCAATGTGCGACCTTCGGGTCCTGGACTCGACGAAAGCGCCGGTCACGGCGGCCTGTCTATGCACTGCATACGCAGCTGCCCTACTCAGCCGCGCCGTCATTCGTGGTCACGCCCCGAGAAACGCGATCCGTCCGAGTCGCGTCCGACCGCTTCGTCGTCCCACTACCGCGCTTCGGTGACCTCGTCCCGGCTGAAGCGCTGACGAGCCGCTTGGCGGGAAACCCCGAGAGCGACGGCGATGTGGTTCCACGACCTCCCGTGCGCCCGCGCCGCCTCGACGGCCTCCCGCAAACGGGCATCGTCTTGGCGAGTTGCCTCGGCCGCCGTCGCCACCGCCCGGAGGTCGCTCAAGTCGTCCGCTTGGGTAACCTCGGGGTCCAGATTCTCGGTTAGCAGGCGATACCGCTCAGCAGCTCGTTCGATCTGTTCGTCGGTGTGCTTCATGTCCATCGCCTCGTCATCACAGAAATCGGTAGAGCCTGCGGCTCAGCTCCATGGCATGGATGACGACCGGATCCTCGCCCTCGAGATCCAAGACGCCGATCTATAGGAGCCTTCCATCAGCCCCCGGCCCGATCAGCATTGTGAGGTCTTCATCGAGGTCAATCCGCCGCACGGCGTTGCGGACAGGGTGTTGGATGTCTGCCTCGCTGATGCCGTGTCTCCAGGCCGGCTGGCCGATCCGCATTTAGACAACATACCGTATCTATGTTACGCGCCGGCAGCCGTAAGGTCCGAGAGCTCGTCTCGGCCGATCATGCTGCCTGATACTCGTTGATGAGCCCGCCCACGACCTCCTGGCGTCGGATGCCAGAGATCGATGCCGACCCCGATGGTGTCGACGATATCTGTCGCTGCGGTGAGTGCAACTCAAGGCCGCGATACGGACCGTGCTCGTTGTGATGGCGGCGACCGTGGGGCGGCCAGCTCGTGTGAGAGGAATATCGCCAGTCGTAGTCCGGCAGTCCACGGCAACAGGAATGGAGGATCGATAACCCTGTGGGCGAATTCGATGACGCCCGCTTCGATCTCCACATCCTCGCCGACGCTTCGGGCCAGGTCCCAGGCATGGACGAACAGGTCCAGGGCGGGGAAGGACAGCCCTTCGCCAACCGGGCGGCGCCGCACCGACGAGTCGAGCACCGTGGCGAGGCCCACGCCCGCCACCGCTCGCCGTGCGGGCTCGACTCGGGCGTCCCACCCGCGACAGGCTCACCGTCGACGCCAGAAGCGGGACGATCCTACGGCGACCAGGTGGGCCGGCGGTCCATCAGCGGTGTCGTGCCGAGCTCCACGGCCGCTCCGACGTGGCCCAAGACGTCGAGGGCGCGACACCCCGCGCACCGCAAGGGTCGCTCCCAGTCGGAGACGTCCAGCTGGCCGACTGCGCCGGTGAAGAAGGCCAAGCCTTCGATGAGGACGGAGTCAGGCCGTGATCTCGCCAGTCCGAGCGTATCGTGTCCTGATCAGAGTCGTGTGCACCGCCGACGTGGAACCCGTGGCGAGCCCCTGCGGCGAGCCCTTGCGGCATCGGTCACGACCTGGCACTGCGGCGACTAAGGTCAAGGGATAAACGCCTGCAAGACTCAAGGATGCCCGGACGTCGACGCCGGCAACGCCTACATTGGCATATCGAAGACCACGACCGGATCATAAGGAGATCTCGAATGACCATGAAAACGCTGTCCAGACTGCTACAAGGCCTCGATTCGTTCGCCACGCCTCGTACTGCCCACGCTCACTGCGATCTCCCCTGCGGGGTGTACGACCCCGCACAGGCGCGCATCGAGGCCGAGTCCGTCAAGGCATGCATGGAAAAACACAACGCGTCAACAGACGACGTCTTCCGAGCCCGGGCCGTCACAATCAAGGAGCAGCGTGCCGAGCTGGTCAAGCACCATCTCTGGGTCCTTTGGACTGACTACTTCAAACCCGCTCACGCGGACAGCCATCCCGGTCTGCACGAGCTTTTCTGGAAGGCCACGAAGGCCGCCGGCCAGGCCAAGCAGACAAACGACGTGGCAGTTGCCGACGATCTTCTCAACCAGATCGGCGAGATCGATCGCATCTTCTGGGAGACCAAGAAGAGCTGACGGCGACCAGCCTGGGTGCTGCCCGCGTAGTGCCATAAACCAGCAATTCGTTGCTATCAGGCGAACCGCGTGCAACAACCAGGCATGGCCCGGCTATCACACGGCCCAGCCAGTCCAATCAGGCGCTTCGCCATTGGGCGCTGCGCAATCAGGCGCTGCGCAATCAGGCGCTGTCCACCCCGATGAAGCTGATGCAATCATCCTCTACAGGCGAGGCGAGCGACTAACTGCCTGTGGCAAGCTCGACTCGCCCGTTGCTCAGTACGGTCTCCCCCAGGCTGAATGCTTCGAACGCTACGGCGCTTCGATTGCCGGATGCCCCGAGGTCATAGAAGCGCACGGTGACGTCGTTGCCCGGGAAGACCGGCTTGGCAAACCTGGCGGCCAGCCGACGCAGGCGTTCGGGATCTCCCGCAGCCAACACACCGATCGCTTGCTTACTGACCATCGCGAGCGTGCACAGCCCGTGTGCGATGATGCCCGGAAGTCCAACGCTCTTCGCAACGGCGTCATCGACATGGATCGGCATCTCGTCACCCGACGCTCTTGCATAGCGAAATGTCTGGTCAGCATCTACGTGGAACGAGACCTCCTTGGGCTCCACAGAGCGGGCATGCGCTGGAAAAACATGGTCTGGCGTGTCGGGACCGCCATCATCTCCGTCAACCAAACCACGGATGAACATCGTCACATACTGCTCCAGGACGGGTTGTCCGTCCTCGGCGTCATTGCTCGTCACCCTGACGGCGAACCGTGTCCCTGAGCTGGCAACCCGAACACTGTAGGCCTCCGTGCTCGTGATGAGCTCGCGGCCAGGCGCCAGCGGACGGTGAAAGTACATGTCCTGCTCGCCATGGACAATCATCATCAACGACTCGGCCGGCACGATGTCACCGACCGCAATGCCCATCGACTCCCAGCTCGGCACAACCCCGAAGACGGGTGGGGCATACTTCGACGACAGGTACGCTGGGTTCAGGTCATTTGTCGCGCGCGCATACTCGATTGCGCGTTGAGGTTCCACCGTCGCACGCCTTGGCGGGTAGACGGTCCCGAGCTTATCGACCGGCAGCGGCATCAGATTTCCCTCACTTTCTCGCTGTTGCACGCACTTTCTCGCTAGCGCGCATTCCTGATTGCTCTCGCACTTCCTGTCTTGACGTCCCGCTCAAGACCTCGTGCCGTCCTGCTCAAGACCTAGGTCCCGACGCCCCACGCTCGGGGGGCACGATGGATTCGAGCACCGCCTCGGCCTCAGCTAGATCGACCTCCACCGTGTCCATGAGCTCCGCCATCTCGGCACGTGACCGCGACAGGTCCGATGTGGTCCAGCGTGGCTCGGCAGTCGGCGGCGGGTCGACCACTTCGCTAGCTTCTCTCATGGCCTCAGCATCCATGACCAAATACTACCGTTGACAACCTGATCACGTTCTGTCCACGCCGAGCTCCGAGGGAGAGCATCTTCGAGCATCTTCGAGCCGCTGCGAGCATCTTGGTCAGCGCATCGCGACGCGACCCGGGGTGATCGGCTCAGGCAGCATGGTCGACCCCATGAGATATCGGTCCACGGCGGCTGCGGCTGATCGCCCCTCCGCTATCGCCCACACTACGAGGCTCTGGCCTCGGACCGCGTCACCACAAGCGAAGACACCCTCGACGCCGGTCTCCCACGAGGGTCCAACCATCACGTTCCCTCGGTCGGTCAGCTCTGCACCAAACGCCTCCAGCGCACCATGCGGTTCGGGACCAGTGAACCCCAGCGCCAATAGGACGAGATCACACTCGATCTCGGATGCAGTTCCCGGGACCGGCTCGAAGTAAATTCCCTTCCCGTCAGGGTGTGGCTTCATCTCGACCTTGTGGTACCGCAGGGATCGAACGGCGCCCGACGGGTCTCCGACAAGCTCCGTCGTCTCGACTGCGAACAACCGCTCTCCGCCTTCTTCGTGAGCCGCCGAGGTCCGCAGCACCAGTGGCCAAAGGGGCCATGGATCGCGCTCGCTGCGACGATCTGGAGGTTGCTGGAGGATCTCGAGCTGATGGACGGACACGGCTCCCTGGCGATGAGCCGTGCCAAGGCAGTCTGCGCCGGTGTCGCCGCCACCAATGATGACAACCCGCTTTCCACGCGCCGAGACAGGCGACTCCGCGATAGCTCCCTCCTGAACGAGGTTCGCCGGCTTCAGGTACTCCATCGCCAGATGCACCCCGGCTAGATCGCGCCCAGGAACCCTGAGGTCGCGGCCGACCGTTGAGCCAACCGCGAGGACCACTGCGTCGAGCTCATCGATCAGCGTCGAAGCAGGTACACGCTCGGCGTCTCGCGCCGCTGCTCCAGGAACGCCGCTACCGTTCCCGCTACCTGGCACGCGGGAAGCCTCACCGGCGCTCCACGCTCCCTCCTCCCCAGTGCCCGAGCCAATCTCCACCCTCGTGACGAACGTCGTCCCCTCGGCTTCCATCTGTTCCAACCGCCTGTCCAGCACCCGCTTCTCCAACTTGAACTCGGGTATCCCGTAGCGCAGGAGCCCTCCCGGACGCTCGGCCCGCTCGAAGACGACTACCTCGTGCCCGGCACGCGTCAACTGCTGGGCACAAGCGAGCCCGGCAGGACCGGAGCCGACTACAGCGACTCGCTTCGATGTACGCCGCGACGTACGAACCGGAGATGCCCACCCATGGGCATGAGCCCACTCTGCCGTCTCGAGCTCTACCTGCTTGATCGTGACGGCGTCAGACGCGATGCCAAGCACGCAGGCCTCTTCGCAGGGTGCGGGACAGAGACGTCCGGTGAGCTCCGGAAAGTTGTTCGTCGCGTGGAGGCGTTCAGCGGCGCCAGGCCAATCTCCCCGATAGACCAGATCGTTCCACTCTGGGATGAGGTTCCCCAGCGGGCATCCCTCGTGGCAGAACGGGATGCCACAGTCCATGCATCTCGACGCCTGGACGCGCAGATCCTCCTCGCTGAACGGTTCATAGACCTCGCGCCAGTCTCGCACCCTGATCTCGACGCTGCGTCTGCGAGGAAGCTCCCGATCGTGCTTGAGGAAGCCGGTTCGATCACCCACGAGCCGCCGCCATGACTGCGTCGTCCACTGAGGCGCCCTCAGCGAGTGCGCGCTTGGTTGCTTCCAGCACGCGCCGGTACTCGTTCGGCATGACCTTCACGAAGTCCGTGACACAGTCTCGCCACCGCGACAAGAGACTTAACGCCTTCTCGGAGCCCGTCAAAGCTGCGTGGCGCTCGATGATCTCGCGCAGCCACTCGACGTCATCTTCCTCCAGCTTCTCGAGCGACGCCATACCGGTGTTCAGGTTGTCTACGAAGCGCTGCTCGGGGTCGTAGACGAAGGCGACCCCACCGGACATGCCGGCGGCAAAGTTCCTACCGCAAGAACCAAGGATGACGGCACGCCCGCCCGTCATGTACTCGCATCCGTGGTCGCCCACCCCCTCGACGACCGCGACTGCTCCGGAGTTGCGCACGCAGAACCTCTCGCCAACCTGGCCCCTTATGAAGACTTCGCCCGACGTTGCGCCGTAAAGGATGACATTCCCTGCTATCACATTGTCCTCTGCCACGAACAACGACCCTTCGGGCGGTCGGACGACCACCCGTCCGCCCGAGAGACCTTTTGCAAGGTAGTCGTTCGCGTCGCCCTCCAGCTCAACCGTGATGCCCTTTGGCAGGAAAGCTGCCAGGCTTTGGCCGGCCGAACCGGTGAACCTGAGGCTGATCGTGTCATCGGGAAGTCCTTTGGCACCGTACCTACGGGTCAACTCGTAGCCAAGCATCGTGCCAACCGTCCGGTGGACATTGCGAATCGGCATCTCCACCGTCACTGGCTTAGCCTTCTCGATAGCTGGCGCAGCAAGCTCGATCAAGCGCACGTCGAGTGCCTTGTCGAGACCGTGATCCTGTGATCTCACCCTCCTTCTCGGCGCGTCAGCCGGCAGGTCCGGCTCGAACAGGATCGGGGCCAGATCGAGGCCGCTCGCCTTCCAGTGGTCGATGGCTGGCTGAACGTCCAGAAGATCAATCCTCCCTACGGCTTCTTCGATTGACCTCAGGCCCAACGCTGCGAGATGCTCACGTACTTCCTCGGCAATGAACCTGAAGAAGTTCACGACGTGCTCCGGGCGGCCGGTGAAACGCTTGCGCAGCTCCGGGTTCTGCGTGGCTATGCCCACCGGACACGTGTCGAGATGACAGACGCGCATCATGACGCATCCCATCACCACCAGCGGCGCCGTAGCGAAACCGAACTCCTCTGCTCCGAGCAGGGCTGCGATCACCACGTCCCTGCCAGTCTTCATCTGGCCGTCCACCTGGACCACGATCCGGTCTCGCAGTCCGTTGGCTAGGAGGATCTGCTGCGTCTCCGCCAGGCCGAGCTCCCAGGGCGCCCCGGCGTGCTTGATCGAGCTGAGCGGCGACGCACCGGTGCCGCCGTCATGGCCCGATATGAGCACCACGTCTGCGTGGGCCTTCGCCACACCAGCGGCGACGGTGCCGACCCCTACCTCTGACACCAGCTTGACGTTGATACGCGCTCGAGGGTTGGAGCACTTGAGATCGTAGATCAGCTGGGCCAGATCCTCGATGGAGTAGATGTCGTGGTGCGGCGGCGGCGAGATGAGCCCCACGCCGGGAGTAGCGTGGCGAGTCTTTGCTATCCAGGGATAAACCTTGTGCCCGGGAAGCTGGCCGCCCTCGCCAGGCTTTGCGCCCTGGGCCATCTTGATCTGGAGGTCATCGGCGCTCGCCAGGTACTCGCTGGTGACTCCAAACCGGGCCGACGCCACTTGCTTGATCGCGCTCCTGCGCGAGTCTCCATTCGGATCGCGAGCGTAGCGCTCACGATCCTCGCCGCCCTCGCCGGTATTGGACTTGCCACCGATCCGGTTCATCGCTACGGCTAACGTCTCATGCGCCTCTGCCGAGATCGATCCGTACGACATCGCACCGGTGGCGAACCTACGCACGATCTCCTCGACAGGCTCGACCTCTTCGAGCGGGACTGGAGATCCCGACGGCGCCCGGAACCTGAGCAAGCCTCTCAAGGTCGCACGATGCACCGACTGGTCATCAATCAAGCGCGTGTACTCCTTGAAGACGTCGTAGCGGCCGGTACGAGTCGCGTGTTGCAGCTTGAAAACGCTCAGGGGGTTGAACAAGTGACGCTCGCCCTCCCTCCGCCAGGAGTAGTCTCCACCAACCTCGAGCTCCCTATGAGCGAGCTCACCGGACCTCTCGAAGTGCGCAAGCCTGTGCCGGTGAGCTACCTCAGCTGCAATCACTTCGAGACCTATGCCACCCAGGCGGCTCGTCGTTCCCGTGAAGTACTCGTCCACAACCCCTCGGTCCAGGCCGATCGCCTCGAACACCTGGGCGCCCGTGTAGGACGCGACCGTTGAGATCCCCATCTTCGACATGATCTTCACCACCCCTTTCACGGCGGCTTTGATATAGCTCGTGACCGGGCCAACGGGGCCAACAGGAGAGATCTTGTCCCTCAGGTACATGTCCTCGATGGACTCGACGGCAAGGTACGGGTTCACCGCCGAGGCCCCGTAGCCAAGGAGCAGGGCTATGTGGTGCACCTCGCGCGCATCGCCGCTCTCGACCACCAGGGCGACCCTCGTGCGGGTCTTCTCGCGGACGAGGTGATGGTGAACCGCTGACGTAAGCAGCAGGGACGGGATCGGAGCGAGCTCGATGGAGCTGTTGCGATCGGAGAGGATGATGATGTTCGCTCCGGCGGATATAGCGTCACTCACCTTCGACCGCAGGCGCGCGATCGCATCACGCAACGCCTCTGCTCCGCCCGCGAGCTCGTAGAGACCGTCGATCGTGTATGCCTTGTACCCGGGCGTCTCGGAGCTCTCGTTCACGTACATGAGCTTCGCCAGCTCCTCGTTGCCGATCACTGGCCCGTCGAGGACTATGCGGCGACAGGATGCTTCACGCGGATCCAGCAGGTTCCCCTCGGGACCGATGGCGGTCCGCGTTGAGGTGACCAGCTCCTCGCGTATCGCGTCCAGCGGTGGATTGGTGACCTGCGCGAATAGCTGGATGAAGTAGTCGTAGAGAAGCCGTGGACGCCCTGATAGCACAGCGGGCGGGGTGTCCGAGCCCATCGAGCCGATCGGCTCGACACCGGTGGCCGCCATAGGCGCCAGCACCAGCTCGAGCTCCTCGGAGGTGTAGCCAAAAAGCCTCTGCTGAGAGACTAGAGAGGCATGCTTTGGGGTGAGCATGACGCGCCTCGGCAGCGCGTTGATGTGCTCCTGCCCGCGGTCCAGCCACTCCCGATAGGGGTGCTCGGCAGCCAGCGAAGCCTTGATCTCCCGGTCCTCGACGATGCGGCCGAGCTCGAGGTCCACGAGGAACATCCGGCCGGGCTTGAGCCGGCCCTTGCGCACCACCTTTGCCGGATCGACATCCAGCACACCGACCTCCGACGCCATGACGACGAGGCCATCCGAGGTGACCCAGTACCGCGCTGGTCGAAGCCCGTTGCGGTCGAGGACGGCCCCCACCACCCTGCCATCGGTGAACGCCACCGCCGCAGGTCCATCCCAAGGCTCCATCAACGAGGCGTGGAACCGGTAGAAGTCGCGCCGCGCCGGATCCATGAGCTCGTTGTTCTCCCATGCCTCTGGGATCATCATAAGAACGGCATGCGCTAGAGACCTGCCCCCCATGTGGAGCAACTCCAAGACCTCGTCAAAGGAGGCCGAGTCACTCGCGCCGGGCGTGCACACAGGAAAGATCTTCTCCAGGCCAGGCCCGATCTCCTCGCTTGCCAAGAGCGCCTCACGGGCACGCATCCAGTTCCGATTGCCCGCGAGGGTGTTGATCTCACCGTTGTGCGCAAGATACCGGTAAGGATGCGCCAGCGGCCACGAGGGGAACGTGTTGGTCGAAAAACGCGAGTGCACCAATGCCAGGGCGCTGGTCACCCTCTCGTCGGACAGGTCCTCGTAAAACCTGTCCAGCTGGTCAGCCGTGAGCATTCCCTTGTAGACGATGGTTCGAGTGGACAGGCTCGGGAAGTAGATGCCCTTCAGCTCCCGCTCCGAGCGCTTGCGAAGCACGAACGCCGCCCTCTCCAGGGCATCATCGGCAAGCGGCCGCCTTCCAGCTGCGGAGCCGCCTGAGCCGCCCGCTGCGTCCGCTACGAAAACCTGCACAATGGTTGGCATCGCTTTCCTGGCGGTCGCTCCGAGCATTGCGGCGTCGACGGGAACGTCCCTCCATCCCAGGACCACGAGACCGTCGGAGGATGCCAGCTGCTCGAAGCCGCGCTTCACCGCTCTATGATCATCGACCGAGCCTTCCAGGAAGCCTAGGCCGGTAGCGTAGCGTCCTGCTTCGGGGAGATCGAAGTGGACAACCTCCGCGAGGAAGGCATGCGGAAGCTGTACCAGGATGCCCGCACCATCGCCCGAGCTGGCCTCGCTTCCCAGCGCGCCGCGATGGGCCAGGTTCTCGAGCGCCGTCAACCCCTGGCGCACCAAGCGATGGCTACCCTCGCCTGACAGCTCTGCTACGAACGCGATCCCGCATGAGTCATGCTCGGTATCGGGTATGTAGAGCCCGCGGCCACTTTGCTCAAAGCTCCTGCTCATTAGTATCGTCTCCGGGTCAATCGAAATGAGAGCACGCAGCGGCGCTGCGTTGTAGATCACGACTGCGTTACAGCTCCCGACCACAACTGCGTTGCAGAACCTACCAATTGCAGAACCGAACCGCATTTGCGTAATGGAGCTGCCTGCCCGGGACGACGCTGGCCCTGCCGCAGCAACCCTATAATACAACCTTGGTGGCTAGTGCTGACACGCTCGTGGTGGGCGGAGGGATCATTGGACTTGCAACTGCCTGGAAAGCCGCATCCCGCGGCCTTTCGGTAGCGCTCATCGACCCCTCTCCCGGCCAGGGGACCTCTCGGGTCGCTGCTGGCATGCTTGCGCCCGTATCCAGATCG
>JAJYWA010000038.1 GCA_021791755.1 Actinomycetes bacterium
GTCGGCATGGCCTCTACACCAAATGGTGGAGGCTACTGGTTCGTAGCATCTGATGGAGGCATCTTCAGCTTCGGCAACGCGAAGTTCTACGGATCGATGGGATCAAGGCGCCTGAATGCTCCGATAGTCGGCATGGCAGCCGACCCTGCGACCGGAGGCTACTGGTTCGTAGCATCTGATGGAGGCATCTTCAGCTTCAACGCACCCTTCTACGGATCGATGGGAGGAAAGCGCCTCAATGCTCCGATAGTGGGCATGGCCTCTATCCCGGACGGGAAGGGCTACTGGTTCGTGGCATCAGACGGGGGAATCTTCGGCTTCGGCAACGCTAAATTCTTCGGATCCATGGGAGGAAAGCGCCTCAACAAACCAATCGTCGGCATGGCAGCCGGTTAGCAGCGATTGGTATCTCTAGGCCGTCCGCCGTTCGCTACGACGAAAAAGTCTGGCCCCGCGCTTCGGGCCTCTCAAGCCCTGATGGGGAGGCTCCGTGGTGATGTGGCGATGCGGCGACACCGTGTGGGAGCACCCGCATTCATGGCGGGAAGCCCGCAAGCGTTGGCCGCCCCGCCAAGCTGCATCCTCAGGAGCCGCCCGCGCTAACGAGTCTGGGCGGCAATGACCAGGGCCTCTCGCGCTGGAACGCCAGAGCGAGGTCCAGCAGCAACTGCTCTTGATGGTGCCGTCCGATCACCTGCATCCCGACGGGAAGGCCGTCCACCAGCCCTACCGGAAGGGTGATAGCGGGATTCCCGGCCATGTTGGCCGGGATGGTGAGTACGGCATTGTTGACGAGGGCCTTCTCGAACCCCATCGAGGCGGCGAGATCTACGCCGCCTACGCTGGTCGGCAGCGGCCCTTCCGCGACGAACGCGACGTCGGGGTTGGTGGAGCAGATCACGAGGTCGACCTCATCGAAGATGTTCGCCATCACTTCGTTCATCTCCATTCGCAGCGTCTCGATCGATGCAGCCATTCTCGCGTCGAAGGTATGGGTGAGGACGTTGAGCCCGAACTGCACCTCGGGAGTGAGGTCGCCGCTGCATTCGGGGTACCTGTCTTGAAGGACCCCGAGCAGGCTCACCGAGCCGGACAGAGCCCATTCGATCCCGCCGTTTGGGATCTTGATCGCAGCGCCCACCCTTGAAAGATCCGCTGCAGCAATCAGAGCCTCGGCCGCATCGGCGACCAAGGAGGCAACCTCTTCGCGAACTACCGCGACCCCGAGGTCGACGGCGACCGCCACCCGGAGCCCGCTCAGGTCATGGGCGCCAAGGTCACGCTCCCAGCCATCCACCCTTGAAAGGCTGAGCGTGTCGTGACGGTCGAAGCCGTTGCACACGTCGAAGAAGCGTGCAACGTCGCGCACCGAGCGGCTCAAGCACCCAAAGGCCGTCGTAAGCGAACCGATCTGAGTCCTGGGTCCTCGTGGAATCCTGCCGAACGTCGCCTTGAGCCCGAACAGGCCTGTGAAGCCAGCCGGGATCCTGATGGAACCGCCGCCGTCGCTGCCCGTGCAAAGCGGCAGGAGCCCGCCTGCTACGGCAGCCGCAGAGCCGCCGGAGGAGCCGCCGGGGGTCCTCGAGAGGTCCCATGGATTACGGGTGGCGCCGTGAAGCCGTGTAGAGGTGCAGTTCGTGGCACCGAACTCGCTTGCCGTCGTCTGAGCCAGCGGCACTGCGCCCGCTTGGCGCAGCCGCGAGACCATAGTGCAGTCCATGTCGGCGACCATGTCCCGAAAGACCAGCGACGCCTGCGTAGCAGGCCAACCTTCGACGAGATCAAGCTCTTTCACCCCGATCGGCACGCCACCGAAAGGCAGGCTTATGTCAGCTCGCTCTGCGGCCTCCCTAGCCCGGTCAATGTCCACATAGCTCACGCAGTTCAGCGGGGAGGCTTCGATCGCCTCCACTGAGGCTTCCAACGCTTCCACCGGGGAAAGCTGTTTCGATCGGAACGCGTCCACCAGCGAGGACGCGTCCGCTTGCCATGGCTCGACGCTCATGAGCACACGCTATCGCTGGTATCCGGGCTGGCTGCAAGTTTGACCTCCGCTGAATGTTGAGGAACGGTCACCCACGACAGCTCCCTGTGGCGCGATCTCGTACTAAGGTGAGCGGACGTGTCATTGGTCCGAGGTGAGCTTTCTTCATGAGCAGGAATTTTGCGGGGCATGATGCGGGGCATGATGCGGGCTCTGCACAACAGCATGATGCGGGGCTCTATGCGACGATCTTCCGGCGCAGGGACGTGCGTGCCAGCTTCACGGGCGCGCCTGTTCCCGATGAGGTCATGCGTCGTGTTCTCTCGGCGGCGCATGGTGCGCCGAGTGTCGGCCTGTCACAACCATGGGACTTCATCTTGGTGGAGAGTGAGCGAACGCGCGCGTCTTTCTGGAAGCACGTGCAGCAAGAGCGAGAGGCGTTCGCTGAGACCTTGCCGCCAGATCGGGCTGAGCTCTTCGCTAGGATCAAGATCGAGGGCATTAGAGAGTCCAGCCTGGGAGTCGTCGTCACCTATGATTCGAGCCGAGGAGATCCCGGCGTGCTCGGCCGGCACGCGATCGCGGATGCCGGGCTGTACTCGGTCTGCCTGGCCGTGCAGAACCTCTGGTTGGCGGCTACGGCGGAGAACCTTGGCGTGGGGTGGGTTTCGTTCTACAGGGAGGCGTTCTTGCAGGAACTTCTTGGTATTCCGTCCGGTGTTCGTCCGGTCGCCTGGCTTTGCATCGGCGCTGTCAGCCACCTCGAGCGGGTTCCTGATCTGGAGCGCCACGGGTGGCGATCACGGCTGGCGCTGGAGGAGGTCGTCCACTCTGAAAGGTGGGGTGAGCACGTGAGCGCGCTGACGCAGGGCGCCACGTGAGCGCGCTGACGCAGGGTGAGCGCGTGAGCGCCGGGCCTTTCACCCTTTCGATTGACGTAGGCGGCACCGGGCTCAAGGCGTCGGTGCTCGCCGGTGATGGCTCGATGGTCGCACCCCGGGTACGGGTTGTGACCACCTACCCGTGTACTCCGGACGGCCTTGTTCATGCCCTGAAGGAGCTCACGGCCCCACTTCCTCGCTACGAGCGCGTCGCTGTAGGGTTCCCAGGCGTCATCCGAGCAGGCAAGGTTCTCACGGCTCCGCACTTCGTGGAGGAGTCAGGACCCGGCTCGAAGGTCTCGTCGACGCTTGTCGAGAAATGGTCTGGCTTCGATCTTCAGACGGCGCTCGAAGACGCGCTCGACGCCCCGGTCAGGGCCGCGAACGACGCGGACGTCCAGGGGGCGGCTGTCATCTCCGGCATCGGTCTCGAACTGGTCGTAACGCTCGGAACTGGTGTCGGTACGGGACTGTTCATGGATGGGAGGCTCGCACCGCACTTGGAGATCGCGCACCATCCGTTCCGGAAGGGACAGACTTACAACGAGCAGCTGGGTGACGCGACGAGGCGCAGGATAGGCGCGGGAAAGTGGAACAGTAGGGTGGAGGAGGCCATGCAGAACCTGTACACGCTCTTGATGTTCGATCGCGGGTACATTGGCGGGGGCAATTCGCGCAGGGTGACCGTGGACCTCGGCGAGAGGGTCACGATAGTGGACAATACCGCAGGCATTCTCGGTGGAATGAAGCTCTGGGAGGGCGGCTTTATCTGATCCAGCGCCACGACCACGGTTGCCGGCGGGTGGCAGCACCAGCACCAGAGCCAGCACCAGAGCCAGCACCAGAGCCAGCGCCAGCGTCCTCGCGAGCGTAGGTTGCGACGCTGGCACCGGATGTGACGCCGGTAGCGGCGCCAGCCGTGATACCGGTAGGCGCCTTGCTTGGCAGGGGGGCTCGGGCGCCAGCGTGCACGTAGACGGCCGACGTGATGGCCAGCGCCTCAGGGAAGCTCGTCAGGGGGATGGGGGCCTCCGCGGTTCCCGCCATCAGGTTGATGGGCGTGATAGAGCCTTTGACGACTGTCGTGCCAGTGTCCGATCCGCCATTTGCCACGAATGCCTCGCGGCCGTTAGCTGTGATCACGATCGCGAGGGGAGCGGCGCCGACCTTGATCGGGGCGCCGACGGCCATCGTCGCGAGGTCGAGCGGTACGACCGTGCCCGATGCACCGATGGTGACATAGGCCTGCTTTCCACCAGGCGCTATCGCTATGTCCGTTGGCGCCGGTCCAACAGTCACCGGCGGTCCTGGCGTGTGAGTCGCCAGGTTGATCGGCGTGACAGTGCTGCCTCCGGCATTGGCGACATATGCCTCTGTCCCATCTGGTGCGATCGCGATGGCTGCCGGCTCCGGTCCGACGGTGATCGCGGGTTCAGGTGAGCCGGTCACCAGGTTTATCGGCACGACCTTGCCGGGCGGCGGCGTCGAGGGCGTTCCCGACGAAGTTTGAGGGGACGTGTAGCCGGCCACCGTTACATAGGCAGTGAGGCCGTCTGGCGCGATAGCGATTGCCAGCGGGCCCTGCCCGACCTCGATCGGAGCACCTGGGTGGCCGGTCAGGAGGTTGATGGGCGTCACCGTGGAGTCTGTGGCGGTTGGGTAACCCGAGTTGACCACGTACAGGTACGCGCCGTTCGGCGTGATGGCCATCCCGATCGGGTTGATGCCGACGCCGATGGGGCGTCCCGCCTGGCCGGTGGCGAGGTTAACCGGGGTGACCTGGTCGCCGGGAACCGATGGTGTGCCTCCGTCGGCTACATAGGCGGTCGCGCCATTTTGTGTGATTGCGAGCCCGTCTGGGCCCGAGCCAGCCTCCAGCGAGACCCCAGTGGCGCCGGACGCGACGTCGATCGGCGTGATCGATACGCCTGGCGTAGATGTGGTCTGAAACGTGTTTGCCACGTAGAGGGTGCCAGTAGCAAGCGCCTGAGAGGACGACGCGCTCGGTGCGCTAGCTGGCGCCGGTTTAGCGGGAGTCACCGATCGGCTTGGATGGCCACCCTTTGTGCTGGTCGCGCTATGACGGGCGCTGTAGCTGTGGGAGCTGTGACTGGACTTGGCGGACTTGGCGGACTTGGCGTGGTTGATCGTGTGGGTTGTAGCGCATCCTGCAGCCAGAGCTCCGACTGCGACGAGCATGACCCAGGACCGCGTCCTCGCTGTCCCCGAGGCCTTTCGGATCTGTAAGCGCACGTGCGAAAGTATACTGCCAGCGCAGCGGTTTTCGCTGTCGCTCTCTCTTGCCGCGGGCCGGGTCGTATGGCCTACGCCGTAGCCTCGTCGTAATCGAAGCCCAGGTCAGGCGCGCTGACGAGGGCTGTGAAACGAACCCCGTTCCTGCGAGCCACCTCCTTACAAGCTCCCCCCCGGTCTACGACTGCAAGCATCAGGACTGGGACGGCGCCCACCTCCCGTACCACTGCCGCAGCCTCGGCCAATGTCCTTCCTCGCGTAACCGTGTCCTCGGTCAGCACCACCCTGTCGCCGGGATCGAGGACGCCCGCGATGCGACCCATGACGCCGTGGTCCTTGGCCTCCTTGCGAACGCTGAATGCCTTGATGCGCCTGCCTCTCGTGGCTGCTGCACCAGCGATCGCGAAGGCAAGCGGGTCCGCGCCCATGGTCATCCCTCCGATTGCCGTGGCGTCGGGAGGAAGCGTTGCGAAGGCTGCCTCCAGCACGAGCTGGAGCCCGTCGGGGTCGCATATCGTCTGCTTCGAGTCGATGAACCAGTTGCTCCTGCGGCCCGACTTGAGCACGAAGTCACCTCGTTTCACCGAGTGAAGAATGAGATGCTCCACCAGGCGCCGGTGGAGCAGGGTGTCTGGGTCATCGCCCATGCAGCCAGGCACGCCTGCCCGGCGATCCACACCCGTTCGAGCCGCGCGTGCTTCAGGGGCGATCATCTGTGCCAGCCTCGTCCGTGACCGGCCAAGCTCCAGAGATCACGACCCTGCGATCGGCGGATACGACGCCGGAGACGACGCCGCCGACGATGTTTGCCTCGTAACCCAAGCTCTTGGCGACATCCAGCGCATCATCAACCGAGCTCGCCGAGACCGCTACCACCATGCCGAGGCCCAGGTTGAAGACCTTCTCCATCTCATCATTGGCAACCGGTCCGCGATGGCCTATCTCGGAGAAGATGCGCGGAAGGCTCCAGCTGGAGCGCTCTAGGACGGCGCTGCAGTCGCCGGGCAGAGCGCGGACCAGGTTGCCGGCGATCCCTCCGCCGGTGATGTGCGCGGCGGAGTGAACATTGGCCGACTTGGCCATGGCGAGAAGGACGGGAGAGTAGATGAGCGACGGTTTGAGCAGCTCCTCTGCAAGGCTGTGGTCGCATCCTGGCCATGCCGGCTCGTGCAGTTCCAGTCCATCAGGCCCGGCAAGCGCCTTACGTGCTAACGAGTAGCCGTTGCAGCGCAACCCCGGCGATGCGAGGCCGACCAGGGCGTCGCCAGCCCGAACCTTGGATGCGCCCAGGATATCGGCCTCGTCGACCATCCCCACGGCGAATCCGGCCAGGTCGAGGTGGCCGGATTCCATGGCGTCGGGGTGCTCGGCAGTCTCCCCGCCGATGAGAGCACAACCGGCCATCCGGCAGCCGTCTGCGACGCCGGATAGCACCTCTTCCACGCGTGAGACGTCGATCTTTCCCATTGCGAGGTAGTCGAGGAAGAACAGGGGCTCTGCTCCATGGCATGCGAGGTCGTCGACGCACATCGCCACCAGGTCGATCCCAATGCCGGCAAACGAGCCCGCAGCCTCCGCCACCAGCATCTTCGTGCCCACGCCATCAGTGCTCGCCACGAGAACGCCGCGCGGCGCTCTTGCGCTCGAGCCCGCGCCGGCTGCGTTACTGGCTACGGCGCTTACCTGTTCCGGCATGCTTGGCGTCTGGGGCATGCGAAACAAGCCCGCGAAGCCCCCGAGGGCGCCGAGGACCTCGGGGCGGTACGTCGAGCGGGCGATCTCGCTGATCTTCTCGACGACCTCATCACCCGTTTGTATGTCTACGCCCACCGAGGAGTAGGTGAGAGCGTCACCCACCTGGCAGTGCCCCCGCGAGATCCATCTCTTGTGCAGCGCTGCGCTCCGGCGCTGCCGGGGGCTCTTGGGCAGCGCTGCGCTCCGGCGCTGCCGGGGGCTCTTGGGCAGCGCTGCGCTCCGGCGCTGCCGGGGGCTCTTGTGGTTTCTGCGGGAAGCCCAGTGCCTTGCTGTCTGCCGGCGTGGTAGCTTCCAAGGACTCAGGGGTCGGATTGGTAGGGTAGTGGCCGGTCAGGCAGGCATTGCAGAAGTTATCGGCTGGTGCGCCGATCGCCAGTAGCAGGTTGTTTAGATCAAGGTACGCCACTGAGTCGGCGCCCAGGAAAGCCGTGATCTCTTCGACCGACCGCGATGCGGCGAGAAGCTCGTCCCGGTTCGGCGTGTCGATGCCGTAGAAGCATGGCCATCGGAACGGTGGGGAGGAGATGCGCAGATGCACCTCCACAGCGCCGGCCTCGCGCAGCATCTGCACCATCGCCTTGGTCGTCGTCCCCCTTACGATCGAATCGTCCACCACCACCAGGCGCTTGCCCTTGATGCTCGCTCTCAAGGGGTTGAGCTTGCGCCTGACGCCGCGGTCTCGGTCTCGTTGGGTCGGCGCTATGAACGTTCGGCCAATGTACCTGTTCTTCACCAAGCCCTGCCCGTACGGGATCCCGCTCTGCCGGGCGTACCCCTCTGCGGCGGAGATCCCGGAGTCGGGAACCCCTATGACCATGTCCGCCACCGCCGGAGACTGCGCGGCGAGGCGCTCACCCATCTGGCGCCGAGCGACATGCACCTCACGTCCATGGATCCAGCTGTCAGGGCGCGCGAAGTAGACGAACTCGAACAGGCAGAGCTTCGGGTTCACTTCTTCAGCCGTGAACGCACTTATAGAACGAGGCCCAGCCGAGTCGATCACGACGACCTCGCCAGGGTCGACCTCGCGAACGAGCTCGGCGCCTGCCACGTCGAGGGCCGCTGTCTCAGAGGCAAGCACCCAGCCGATGTCCGTCGAGCCGTCGGCCGGATCCAGTCGCCCGAGGCACAAGGGCCGGAAGCCGTGCGGATCCCTCACGCCGTAGAGGCGATCGGCGTCGATCAGAACGAACGAGAACGCTCCTTCGAGGAGCCGGACGGTCTGAACGAGAACCTCTTCTAGAGCGCCAGGTCCTTCTCCTCCAGCTTCAGCTCTTTCTCCAGCTTGCTCTGGATGATCGGGCGGGAAGGCCATGGCCATGAGCTCGGCGACGATGTCGCTGTCGTTCGTGATGATCCCTGGCAGCATGCCGGCCTTGTTGGCCAGAACCTCTGTGTTCGTGAGGTTACCGTTGTGTGCAAGAGCAAATCCCGCCCGACCAGCCGGTTTGTACACTGGTTGCGCGCTTTGCCATGTGCTCGGCCCGGCGGTGGAGTACCTTGTGTGCCCTACCGCGATGTCTCCCGGCAGGCAGGATAGCGTTCGGTCGTCGAAGACGGAGGCGACAAGGCCCATGTCCTTTACGACGGTGATCGTCTCTCTGTCGCTGACCGCCATGCCAGCAGACTCCTGACCCCGGTGCTGCAGCGCGTAAAGGCCATCGAAGCAAAGCCTTGCTACGTCTCTGCCAGGCGCGTGCACGCCAAAGACGCCACAGGCTTCGTTCAAGGCTTGCTCACTCGACCTGCCTGGCTCGCTTGTCAAGGCTTGCTCACTCGACCTGCCAATATCTGTGACCGACACGGCATCACACCACATACGCTACTCTGTCCGCGGATGCTCGATCTACATACGCACTCCAGCGTGTCAGACGGCTCCGACACGCCTGAGAGAATACCAGAGCTGGCGCTCGAGGCCGGATGCTCGGCAGTGGCGCTTACAGATCACGACAGCACCGACGGGCTGGCACGGGCAGGTCTGAGGGCAGCCCAGTTGGGCATCGAGCTCGTTCGGGGCTGTGAGATCTCCTGCGTCTGGGAGGGCGGTTCGATGCACGTCCTGATCTACTTCATCGACGCCGCGGACACCCCGATCGAAGAGGAGCTGGTTCACCTGAGAGCTGATCGTGCGGAGCGCAACCGGCGCATGCTCGACAAGCTGGGCGTGCTCGGGATCTCCTTGACGATGGACGAGATCTCTGCGGAGGCCGGTTCGGGGAGCATAGGGCGTCCTCACTTCGCGAGGGTTCTCGCGGCAAAGGGCGTCGTCAGCACCCCGAAGGAAGCGTTTGACAAGTTGCTCGGCCAGGGGGGGTTGGCGTACGTCCCAAAGGCTCGCCTCCTGCCGCAGGATGTCGCCTCACTTGCGAGGGCATCGGGAGCTGTCGCAGTGCTGGCCCACCCGCTGAGCCTTGGTCTGGCTCGTTCAGCCCTCGAGGAGCTCGTGGCCGACCTGGCCAGCAAGGGGTTCTCTGGACTGGAGGCAATTTACGGAGCCTATAGCGACGAGGATCGTGGCTGGCTGTGCGAGATAGCGAGGCGTTGTTGCCTTGTGGTCACAGGTGGGTCGGACTACCACGGGACCTTCAAACCGAACCTGCGGATCGGCGCCGGCACGGGCGATCTCCATGTTCCCGACGATCTTCTCGTCGCACTGAGAGATCGCAGACCCTAGTGGTCATTCATGATCGCCCTATCAGGTTTGCGAGCGAGCCGCCGACGCTGCATCCATCGCGGCTGGAATCGCTCCTTCCCAAGCTCTCGTCGCAAGGGACAGTGGCATGTGCAACGATCCTTCGAAGTGGACCTGGTCACCACACACGGCGCCTATGCGCCTCGCGGGAACTCTCCTTGCCCGCGAGCGCAGTAGCACCTCATCAGCGTCGTTGCTGCACACGACCACCCTTGACGATGCCTCGGAGAACAACTGAGCAGCTGTGCGCACTCCATTGACCTCAAATCCCAGCTGTGACTTGATTGCCATCTCGGCTAGGCAAACAGCGAGACCGCCCGCCGACACGTCGTGAACGCCCTCGACCAGCGAGCCCGCGTCGAGTAGATCGATCAGAAGGTCGAGCAGGCGGGAGTGGGCGTCGAGGTCCAGGGTCGGCAGCCTTCCTCCCTTGGCGCCACGAAGCAGGACAGCCCATCGGGACCCCGCCAGCAGCTCCTCGCCTTCCCCGAGGAGCACGAGGTCAGCTCCGGCGACCATGCGCACTCCGGGCGGGCGCCGAACTTGGTCGACTATCCCCAGCATTCCTACGACCGGCGTGGGATCGATGTCGACGCCGTCGCTCGAGTTGTAAAGGCTGACATTTCCACCGACCACGGGTATCGCGAGATCCGTGCACGCTTCGCTGATGCCATCGATGATCTCTGACAGTTGCCACATAACCTCTGGATGCTCCGGGTCGCCCAAGTTCAAGCAGTCGACTGCTGCGATGGCACGCGCACCCACGCAGGCGAGATTGAGCGCTGCTTCGGCGACTGTGGCAGCGGCGCCGCCGCGAGGATCGACAGCGCACCAAGGTGCGTTCGAATCGGTCGTCAAGGCCAGGGCACGCTCCGGTTCTGCGTCTGCCCTCTCTTTCGATGTGCCTCCGGGGCGCAGCAGTCCTGGTGCTCGTGCCCTGAGGAGCGCCGCATCCCCGCCCGGACCCTCCACAGTGTTGAGGAAGAGCTGGTGATCATACTGACGGAACACCCAAGATGGATCTCCGAGGTGGCCGAGTAGTTGGAGCAGATCCTCGTCGAGGCGCTCAGGCTCATCATGTGCGGAGCCTGGCGTGCGGTCAGGATCGTTCGGGCTGTTGGCTGTGGTGGTGTCTCGGCGCCGAGGTCTGTCCAGAAGAGGCGCATCCTCGGAGAGGGAGGCCGCAGGGACGTCGGCAAGGATAGTTTCGCTCCCGTGTGTTGGTCCCGAAGCCGTTCGCACGACTCGGAGGCGTCCAACCGCGCAGCCGCTCTCATCTGTCTCGGGTTCTGTGACTCTGCCTATGACGGATGCACTGACCTCCCAACGACCGCATACCTCCAACAGCCTTGGAAGGTCTTCTGGATCGATTATTGCCAGCATTCGCTCTTGGCTCTCGCTCGTCATCACCTCGAAAGGCTCCATGCCCTGCTCGCGAAGCGGGATCGCGTCGAGGTCGACATCCATTCCCATCGAGGCTCGTGCGGCTGTCTCGCTGGTCGCGCACGCTATCCCGGCTCCGCCCAGATCCTGGACACCGATCAGCAGCCCTGTGGCTTTGAGATCGAGGCAGGCCTCGATCAGCCTCTTCTCTTCGTACGGATCCCCTACTTGGACGCTGGGAAGCTTGGACGCTCTTTCCATGGCATGGGTGGAAGCGTCGCTGTTGGCGGCAAACCCTGCGGATGCGAGCACGCTCACGCCTCCTATGCCGTCCCTGCCCGTAGAAGAGCCAAGGAGCACTGCGAGGTTGCCCTCGCCAGAGGCCTTTGCCAGCACGAGGTCATCGATTTGCATGATCCCTACGCACATCACGTTGACCAGCGGATTTCTGTCGTAGCACTTGTCAAAGCTGATCTCGCCGCCAACCGTCGGAACGCCCACTGAGTTCCCGTAACCCGAGATGCCTGAGACCACTCCGTCAACGAGCCATTGGTTCCGCGCGTTGGACGCCGGACCGAAGCTGAGCGAGTCCAGTAGGGCAATCGGCCTGGCTCCCACGGATAGAATGTCTCGGATTATTCCGCCAACGCCTGTTGCCGCTCCCTGGTAAGGCGCGATGGCCGAGGGATGATTATGGCTTTCCATGCGCAGCGCTACCGCCCAGCCGTCTCCGATGTCGACGACGCCTGCGTTCTCGCCAGGTCCGACCAGGACATGGGGGCCTTCAGATGGTAGGCGTCGGAGGTGAAGCCGCGAGGACTTGTAGGAGCAGTGCTCGCTCCACATAACAGCGTACATGGCGAGCTCGACGTGATTGGGTGGACGTCCCAGAATGCCTTCGATCGATCTCGCCTCGGCGTCGGTCAAGCCAAGCTCCCGATGAAGTGGCTCATCCATCAGATCGCCCTGAGGGGACTGGCGGCTCTAGCCGTCAGGGGAGTCGGAGCTCGGGTCGCAGGCACTAAGCTCGCAGTGAGTGTGAAAGCTGGCTTGCAGCATCGGGTTTGCATCGCTGATCCTCGTTCTCGTCGTGGTGCTGGTGGAGTGTCCTCCCTGGTGCTGCGCCTGGCGTGGCGCTCGAAGCACTGCTTCGTCAGGGCTAGCCCCGCGGACTTCCCGGCGGAGGTGTTCCGCCGGTTCGAGCGGTGTGCCTGGGTGCTCACTAGGAGCTCTACAACGCTGCATAGAAAGAGCAGGCCGTCCTTCGCCGGCTCAACAAGGCTTTCGGAGGTTTCTCTCCTCGTGTGAGAGCGGTTGAGACGCCGGGGTACCCGAGGTTCGAGGCCGCCAGAGGCCTCGACGGCGTGGAGCGGCCCAAAGACGGGGATGGCTGCTGCCTCGAGCCCGAGGTCCTCCGGGTGGACCTCGGAGGTGTCGATGAAAGAGGTATCGACGTCGGCATCGCCAGCTTCGCTGCCGCCTCCGATCCCGGCAAGCCTGGGCAGTTCCTCTCGAACGGCCAGGCATCCAAGGCGGGGCTCAACGTGAGCATCCACGACGCAAGCTGGGGAGCCTTCGTCAACATCATCCGAGCCAAAGCGCAAGCAGCTGTGCGGCGAGCGCTTGACCTCGATCCCCGGCGCACAGCCCATGCAAACGAGCATGCGGCGCGTAACATCTCGAGGGATGGACTGGCCCTTCTGGCATTTGAACAAGGTGACGCTGCCTGAGAAGAAGCTGGCCCTTTTAGTGGTCAGGGAAGTCACGGTGAAAGCGTACCCGACCTCGCGGGGCTTCTCGCCGACCTCGCGTGGCCTACGTTTCCCTGACTGCCACCTTGACTCCCCCGTCTTCTCCTGGCTCTTGGCCTGGCGTACAGTGGCGACCTCTGCAGCTGGCGGAGAATGCCAGGTTGGCAATTGGTCTAATAGCCGTACATAATAAGTAGATGCCCCGCATACTCAAGTCCAAGTCCCCAAAGATGTCACCCGCCCATAAAGCCGCGCTTGCCACCGGGCGCGAAGAGGGAAGAATAGTCAGGAACTACTTGAAGGCTCTCGACGAAAACCGTCCCAAGCGAGGGCGCAAACGCACGCCCGATGCGGTCGCCCGTCAGTTGGAGGCAATCGACCAACGCCTCGCATCAGCCGAGGGCTTGAACCGACTTCACCTAGTGCAAAAGAAGCACGACCTGATGAAGGAGCTGGAAAGGCTTGAGCGTCCCTCTGCCCTTGCCGAGCTCGAGAGCGAATTCTTGAAAGTGGCCGCGTCGTATAGCGAACGCAGGTCGATCAGCTACGCTGCCTGGCGTGATGTCGGCGTTAGCCCTGCAGTTCTGAAGAAAGCCGGGGTCACAAGAGGGGTATGAGGCCGGAGACAGCAGCGAGGGAACGCGGGCGACGGTCCACGCTGAGTCAACTGTATGGAGCTAGCGAGCAATCCCATCTTCGGTGAGCGCTGCGCGCACGAGCGCACGTAGCAGCAGCTCACCGTCCACCGAGCCGGATAAGGGGTCACAGGCCCTTTCGGGGTGAGGCATCAGGCCGGCGACGTTGCCCTTCAAGTTGCTAATGCCAGCGATGTCGTCGATTGATCCGTTTGGATTTGCCGTGTAGCGCAGGATTATGCTGTTCGTCTCGCGGAGGTCCGCCGCAGTTCGGGCATCGCAGATGTAGTTGCCGTCGAAGTGGTTTATCGGGAGAGCCAGGGTCACGCCTTCATCAATGCCATTTGTGATGACCGAGTGATTGGAGTCGACGCGCACTCTGGATGGGGCGCAGATGAACTTGAGGCGCTGGTTCTTTTGAAGCGCGCCTGGAAGCAACCCTGCTTCGCAGAGGATCTGGAAACCGTTACAGATGCCCAGAACTGGGCCGCCTGATGCTGCGAAGTCCCCAATAGCCTTCATGATCGGCGAGAAGCGAGCCAACGCACCTGGGCGAAGGTAGTCGCCATGAGCGAAACCACCGGGAAGGACCACGGCATCAGCGTTCCGAAGGGATACATCGGTATGCCATACAAAGTTTGGATCTGCCCCCAAGCCGTCTAGCGCTAGGGCGACGTCATGCTCGCAGTTGGAACCCGGGAAAACCACTATCGCGACGCGCGCGCTCAACCTTTGCCTCCGGTCGGACCGACCGACCCTACGCGCTCCAGGGTGACACCCACCTCTTCCATGACGGGATTGGCAAGCAGGAGGTCGCATAGCTCTCCAACGCGATCGCGGGCGGTTTGCTCATCGACAGCTGAGATGGTGAAGCGGATGGCCTTGCCGACCCGGACTCCGGCTACTTCATCGAAGCCGAGCGCAGGAAGGGCACGTTCCAGGGTGGCTCCCTGGGGATCTGCGATACCTGGGAGAAGTCGCACCTCTACAGTTACGGCGAACTTCATGCCGGATAATAGCTCCTGTCATCTATGTTCTTGCCTGCAAGGAGCCGGTATGCGCTTCGGTAGCGATTCGCGGTCTCTTCCACCACGGCGCTCGGAAGAGGCGGTGGTGGAGGGAGCTTGTCCCATCCGGTGGCTTCCAGAAAGTCTCTGACCGGCTGCTTGTCGAATGGCACGGGTTCGGTTCCAGGCGCCCAGCTCTCAGCCAGCCAGAAACGTGACGAGTCGGGAGTGAGCACCTCGTCGCAGATTGCAAGCTCGGAGCCGATGAAGCCGAGCTCGAATTTGGTGTCTGCGATGAGAATGCCGCGCTCCGCGGCTCTGTGCTGGGCTGCGCGGTAGGCTTCCAAGCTGATCGTGCGAGCGCGCTCTGCGGTGTCGCGACCGACGAGGTCTGCGGCTGCAGCAAATGAGATGTTCACGTCGTGCCCCGTCACCGCCTTAGTGGATGGCGTGAACAGCGGCTCGGGAAGCTGCGAGCCAAGATCGAGGCCGGTCGGCATCTCGATGCCGTGCACCGTTCCTGTGCTCTGGTACTCTTTCGACGCTGATCCCGCCAGGTAGCCCCTCACGATGCATTCGATCGGGAGCATCTCGGCTTGTCTCACGAGCATCGCCCTGCCTGCGATATCCGGCATCGACGCGAGAAGAGGCGGAAAGTCGGCCAGGTCAGTGCTTATGAGGTGGTTCGGTGCGATATCAGCGAGCTCCCCCAGCCAGTACGTGGTCAGCGCCGTGAGAACACGGCCTTTGTCTGGGATCTCCTCGGCCAGCACGACATCGAACGCCGATATGCGGTCCGAGGCCACCATTAGCAGGTGTCCATTGCCTGCATCGTAGACATCGCGGACCTTCCCCGAGATGATCGGGATCGGCAGGCCTACATCCATGGCATCATCGCTGGATTGTTGGCATCATCACCATGATCTTGCATGCCGGCGGTCACCTTTCGATACTCCTTGCAGCATCGATCACATGGTTGACGTTCCGTAGGGCGAGGTCGAGGCTGAAGGCATCTGCGAGAACATCCGGGCCCAGTGGCACGTCGGCGTCGCCTTCGAGCGTCTCGCGCAACGTGCGTCCGGTCTCGAGCGCGCTGTGGGCATCTCTTTGAACGATGCGGTAGGCGGAGTCCCTGCTCATCCCAGCTCGTACTAGTGCGAGGAGCACTGGCTGGCTGAACATGAGACCGCCGGAGCCCTCCAGGTTTTTTAGCATGCGGTCGGCGTGCACCTTCATTCCCTCGATGATGCTTGCCATAGTGTCGAGCAGGTAGTAAGTCAGCTGCAGCGCATCGGGTAGCACGATTCGCTCGGCTGAGCTGTGAGAGATGTCTCGTTCGTGCCACAAGGCAACATTTTCCAACCCAGCTGACAAGTAGCCACGAACCACCCTTGCAAGGCCACACAACCGTTCGGAGACGACGGGGTTGCGCTTGTGAGGCATGGCCGAGCTCCCCTTCTGGCCGCTGGAGAAGGGCTCTTCCACCTCTGCTACTTCGGTGCGTTGGAGGTGGCGCACCTCGGTTGCGAAGCTCTCCACGCTGGCGGACGCTGACGCGCAGGCCCAGAGCAGCTCTGCGTGACGATCTCGCGCGACGACTTGGGTCGCTGGCGTCGGGACCAGGCCGAGCGACCTGCACACGTAATCCTCTACTGCGGGATCGACGTTCGAGTAGGTTCCTACCGCACCGGACATCTTGCCCACTGCGATGTTGTCCCTCGCGTTCTTTAGCCGCTTGCGATCTCGATCTGCCTGCAGGCACCAGAGGGCCAACTTTGCCCCGAACGTCGTCGGCTCTGCATGGATCCCGTGAGTTCTCCCTGCCATCGGAGTGTTGGCGAGCCCTATGGCACGATCTTGCAGCACGCCTACGAGATGACTGGATGCGCCGAGCAGGAGATCTACAGCCCTTGTGAGCGTGAGGCACTGGGCGGTGTCCACGATGTCCGAAGAGGTGAGGCCGAAGTGGATCCAGGCGCCCTCTGGAGGGCCGATAGCATCCTGGAGGATGTCTAGGAATGCAGCCAGGTCATGGTTTGTAGTTCGCTCCCGCTCCTCCACGGCCTTGACGAAGTCCGGGGTTATAGCTGGCGCGCGTTCTCGGGCAGCCAGTGCATAGGCGTCAGGGACTGCACCGGTAGCTGCCAAGCCCTCCAGTGCGAGCAGCTCGATCTCCATCCACAGGCCCATGCGAGCTTCATCTGTGAACAGCTCTGACATCTCCTGCGATGCATAGCGTGGGATCACTCGAGCGGCTCCATCTACTCGTGTACGTCCGTTCTCACAGTTCTCCGATCTTTGAATGATCCATTTGGCTTGTCGGCCAGAACCGCCCCCTGCCAGTGGGTCTGTCCGTGGCCTCGCTCAGAGGTCGATCTACGCGCTGCCTCTGATCCAATATCGCGTCGGTACTGCGCCCCCGGCCAGCTGATGGCTTCCACTGCACCGTACGCCCTGGTCCTCGCCTCGCCGATCCCGGGCGCCATCGCGGTGACGCTTAGCACCCGGCCGCCTGCAGTGATGAAGCGGCCGTCGGGATCCAGCGCCGTCCCACCATGGAAAACGGCAACATCTTTCATCCCCGCGACGGTTTCCAGACCGCAGATGAGGTCTGCTGCCTTTGGCGAGGACGGGTAGCCTGCAGCGGCGATCACTATGCACACGCATGCGTCGGGGATGAACCGTACTTGCGTGCGTAGGTGGCCCTCTGCAACCTCCAGTAGTACTTCGGCAAGGTCACAGTCAAGACGCGGCAGGACTACCTGAGCCTCGGGGTCTCCAAAGCGAACGTTGTACTCGAGGATCTTTGGTCCCTGAGGAGTCAACATGAGGCCGGCGTACAGCACGCCCCGGTAGTCGATTCCCCTGCGGCGAAGGACGTGCACCAGGGGCTCGACGGCCTCCTCCATGGCGCGCTCCACCAGATCGTCGGTGTCGGTCCACACCGGTGAGATCGCCCCCATGCCACCTGTGTTGGGGCCGTGGTCGCCGTCAGAGAGTCGCTTGAAGTCCTGGGCAAGCGCAAGGGGTATCACCCGGGCGCCGTCGCATAGGACCATCAAGGAGACCTCCTCGCCAGCGAGGCACTCCTCTACGACGACCTTCTTGCCAGCATCTCCGAACGAGAGCCCAGAGAGCTTTGCCTCGAGATCCGCCTCGGCCTCTGAGAGCGACTCCGTGACGAGCACACCTTTGCCACCGGCCAATCCATCCGTCTTGATCACGTACGGTCCGGGGAGTCGTGCAAGGAACCGCTTCGCATCAGCGAGCTTGGAGAACGAGCCGTGCAATGCGGTCGGCACGTGGGCTTCGTTCAGCACCTCTTTCATCCATGTTTTCGAGCCTTCGAGCGCGGCGCCAGATCTTCCTGGTCCCACCACCCGAGAGCCTCGTGATCTAAGACGATCGGCGAGGCCTGCAACGAGTGGCGCCTCCGGGCCGATCACGAACAGATCTGCCTCGATCTCCTCGGCGGGGGCGCTGGAGATGGAGATGCGTCCGGAACCGTCCGCGTCTCCCGCGTCTCCGGGGCGTTCCATCCCTGGGTTGCCGGGAGAGACCACGACTTCTGATGTTCGCGAAAGGACATGCGCGAGCGCGTGCTCTCTTGCCCCGGAACCAATCACCGCGACCCTCACGCCAGCTCGCCGATCGTCGAGGACATCGCTGCCTGCGTGCGTGCTTCCTGTGTGCCCATCCCGTGTGCTCCGTGCCTCGTGAGCAAGATGAGCTTTCGTTCTGTAGGAGGCTGGGTCACTGCGCGAGCTGGACGAACTGGTCACGGGCAGGACCGACACCAGCCACGGTAATGGCCACTCCCACCTGCTCGGAGAGAAACCCGATGAAGTCGAGCGCCTCGCGGGGAAGATCATCCATAGATGTGGCGGTGGTTAGGTCAGCCTTCCATCCCGGGAGCTCTTCATAGATAGGCGAGGCCTGGTGGAGGACAGACTGATGGTAGGGCACGTGCTCGTAGCGTTTCCCGTGGGCTTCGTAAGCAACGCAGACCTTTAGATTGGAGAACACGTCCAGCACGTCCAGCTTCGTGAGGGCGATCTCGGAGATCGAGCTCAAGCGGGCAGCTTGGCGGAGCATTACAGCATCCAGCCATCCGGTCCTTCTCCTGCGGCCTGTGTTCGTGCCGTACTCATGTCCGCGGGTAACCATGGTGTCGCCGTCAGCATCGCTCAGCTCAGTCGGGAACGGTCCGGCTCCCACACGCGTGACGTACGCCTTCGCAACTCCTATCACTCTTGCGATGTCGCGGGGCCCAAGCCCAGTGCCTGTGCAAGCGCCCCCGGCAGACGGATTCGAGGATGTGACGAAGGGGTACGTCCCGTGATCGAGATCGAGGAAGGTCGCCTGTGCACCCTCGAGGAGGATGTTCTTGCCGCAGTCGAGGGAGTCGTGCAGCAGGCTGACTGTATCGGTGACCATGGGAGCTATCTTGGGCGCATATTCATCGAGGTAGCGCGTTGTTATCTCCGCGGGGTCGAGGGGCAGCCGGTTGTAAACTTTGGCCAAGATCGCGTTTTTTTCCCTGAGCACGACGTCGAGCTTCTCGACAAAGATGCGCGGGTCGAGGAGATCCTGGACCCTTAGGCCCACTCGAGCTGCTTTGTCTGCATAGGCCGGCCCAATTCCCCTTCTTGTAGTGCCCAGGCTGTTCTTCCCGAGGAAGCGTTCAGTAACCTTGTCCAGCTCATGGTGGTAAGGCATGACGAGGTGGGCGCATCCGCTCACCTTCAGGCGGCTCACATCTACGCCGCGTGAGCTCAGTGCTTCAACCTCTGCGATCAGGACGCCAGGGTCCACTACGACGCCGTTGCCAATGACCGGTGTCGTATGCGCGTAAAGGATCCCGCTCGGGACAAGCTGAAGGGCAAAAGACTCGTCTCCCACTACCACCGTGTGCCCGGCATTGTGGCCGCCTTGATAGCGGACCACGAGGTCCATGTCTCTTGCTAGCAGGTCGGTGAGCTTGCCCTTGCCCTCGTCGCCCCACTGAGCTCCTACGATTACCGTTGCGGGCACGCGCGTCCCTCCGAAGTTTGTTCTAGGTGCCTACTGAGCATAACCGGCCTCGGAGATCTTTTCCTTCCCTGCGTGGTATGGCTGAGGGTGCGGCCCGGCGGCCCGGCGCTCAGGTCAGTGGAGCACCAGCTGATCGTCTGTGACCCCTACTGAGATGGTAGAGCCGTCCGGGACGCTGCCGTCGAGGATCGCCAGCGCCAAGGCATCACCGATGCTCCGTTGGATCACCCTGCGGAGCGGGCGAGCGCCGAAGTCCGCATCGTAACCTTTGCTCGTGAGCCACCTCTTGGCCTCGTCGCTGACCTCTAGGGTGAGCCGGCGCTCGGCGAGCCGTCTGCCGAGGCGGTCAAGTTGGATCTCCACTATCCGTCGTAGGTCTTGCTCCTCCAGCGGTCTGAAACGCACGATCTCGTCGATCCGATTGATGAACTCTGGCTTGAAGAAGTCTTGCGGCTCGCCAGCGAGGTTCGACGTCATGATCAACGCGACGTTCGTGAAATCGACCGTGCGACCCTGACCATCGGTCAGACGCCCGTCGTCGAGAACCTGCAAGAGCGTGTTGAACACGTCCGAGTGCGCTTTCTCGATCTCATCGAGCAGAACGACCGAGTATGGTCTCCGGCGCACTGCCTCGGTCAGTTGACCTCCCTCGTCATAGCCGACGTAGCCGGGCGGAGCGCCGATAAGGCGCGACACCGTATGCTTCTCCTGGTACTCCCCCATGTCGATGCGCACCATGGACTTCTCGTCGTCGAAGAGGAACTCGGCGAGCGCCCGTGACAACTCGGTCTTGCCCACGCCAGTAGGCCCGAGAAACAAGAATGAGCCTATCGGCCGGTTGGGATCGGAGATGCCAGCCCGTGCTCGCCGGATAGCATTTGCCACGACAGCGACGGCATGATCCTGGCCGACTACGCGAGCACGCAGGGCCTCCTCCATGTGGACCAGCTTTGACACCTCTCCTTCCATCAGCCTGGACAGGGGAATGCCTGTCCAGCGGCT
>JAJYWA010000039.1 GCA_021791755.1 Actinomycetes bacterium
GGCATCTTCAGCTTCAACGCTCCCTTCTACGGCTCGATGGGAGGAAAGCGCCTGAACGCTCCAATAGTCGGCATGGCCTCTACACCAAGTGGTGGCGGCTACTGGTTCGTCGCCTCTGACGGGGGCATCTTCAGCTTCGGCAACGCAAAGTTCTACGGCTCGATGGGCGGCAAGCCGCTCAACAAGCCGATAGTCGGCATGGCAGCTGACCCTGCGACCGGAGGATACTGGTTCGTGGCATCTGACGGCGGCATCTTCAGCTTCAACGCGCCCTTCTACGGCTCGATGGGCGGTAAGCGCCTGAACGCTCCAATAGTCGGTATGGCAGGAGATCCCACAACGGGCGGCTACTGGTTCGTGGCATCTGACGGCGGCATCTTCAGCTTCAACGCGCCCTTCTACGGCTCGATGGGCGGTAAGCGCCTGAACGCGTTGATAGTCGGCATGGCAGAGAGCTGAGGTCGGCTGGCAGGTTTGTTTTCTTGAACGGCGCTCGGCTGTCGTTCACAACCCTCGTGTGCTCGCGGCGCTGGTCTGGGGTCCCGGCGCCTGGGGTCCCAGAACCTCGGTTTCCGGGGATTGGAGCAGTGTCCGAGTGATCGGGCCCAACCGTGGCGTGATGTAGGAGAGCACCTCGGGTGGCAGGCAGCCGAGGAATGCCCACTCCACGATCTCTTCGCGTTCGGACGGTGTTCTACGTGCACGGTCTTCTAGAAGGGAGAAGCAGCGTTCGAGGATGTCATGGCAGGCTCTCTCGGTGCCTACGACATCGCTGACGAAGGAGGCGAGCTCCGTGTAGATGCAGTGCAGTTGAAGGCTTTCATCATGAGCCGCTGCCAGCTCACGAAACCGGTCGGTTATCTCCGGCGCCGCGCGAGCAATCTCAGCGATCTCGTCAAGCACTTCGTCGGTGGTGTTGTCCGCGCTGTTGCCAGTGTGGTAGCTCCCCGTCGGGCCGGCTGCTGCGGGAGTATTGATTTGTGTTGGGAATGGAAGCATGATACATGAGAATACAGGAAACAATACGGGATAGCAAGCTTGCTGGTCGTCCATAGAGGCACGTCTTGCATAAGTATCCGGATATATGTGTAAGATCGCGAAGATGGTCAAGGTAGCGATCGTTGGTGCATCCGGGTACACGGGCGCTGAGCTCATGAGAATCTGTGCGTCACATCCGAGCTTCGAGGTTGTCGTGGCGACGGCGCGCAGCCACGAGGACCAGCGCGTTGCTGACGTCTACCCGAGCCTCTCCAAGGCCTATGGGGAGATGCGTTACAAGGCGACAGAGCTTGACCTCCTGGCCGACCTCGATGTGGTCTTCCTGGCGCTCCCGCATGGCGAGTCGCATCGGATCGCGGGAAGCCTCCTGGGGTCTGCAGGGGTGATCGTGGATCTCTCCGCAGACTTTCGTCTGCTGGACCCTCGCATGTACCCGCTGTGGTACGGCTGGGAGCACCAGTCGCCCGATCTCCTTGAAGAGGCTGTTTACGGGCTGCCGGAGCTCTTCAGGACCGAGGTCGTAGATGCTCGGCTCATCGCCGTTCCCGGCTGCTACCCAACTGCAGCAGGTCTAGCTCTGGCGCCCTTCATGCGTTCAGGTGCGATAGAGGGTACGGCCGTCATCGTTGATGCGTTGAGCGGCCTGTCGGGCGCCGGACGCTCGCTCCAGGAGAGCACCCAGTTCTGTGCTGTAACCGGCGGTGCGAGCGCATATGGTATCGGAGAGCATAGGCACGCTCCCGAGATGGAGCAGCTGATCGGTGCGAGCGTGCTCTTCGCTCCCCATCTGGCGCCGATGGCCAGGGGGATCCTTGCTACGTGTTACGCGCCTTCGAGTGGGGGTCTCAGCACAGAGGACGCCCTTGGGCTCCTCCGGGATGCGTACGCAGGGGAGCCGTTCATAGTGGTCAACGAGAGGCTCCCGGAAACGAAGGCTGTCATGGGCTCGAACTGTGCCCACTTGAGCGCGCGCGTGGACGTGAAGACTGGATGGCTGGTGGTGATCTGCGCGCTTGACAATCTCGTGAAGGGGGCGTCTGGTCAGGCAGTTCAGTGCGCCAATCTGACCACGGGATGTCCTGAGGACGAGGGGCTGGCGGCTGCCGGTGTGTATCCGTGACAAGCACTGCAAGCACGGCATGCACAGTCATGCAGGGAACCAGCTCGTGAGCGTGACTTCGGCGCCCGGGTTCGCGGCCAGCGCCGTGTCATCAGGCGTGCGCGGCGAAGGCGTGCTCGATCTCGCCCTCGTCGCAGGGGTAGTCGCAGGAGTCATGGATCGGACCGTACGCACTGGAGCCACCGTACGCACTGGACCCACTGGACCCGCCAGCTCTGCTGTACCTAGCGTACCGACTGGACCTGCCGACCACGCTGTACCCGCCGGACCCGCGCCGCTCGTGTCGTGCGTGTCGCCGATGGCATGCGCGGGCGTTTTCACGTCCAACCTGGCTGCTGCGGCTCCTGTCCAGGTGTCGCGCGAGCATCTTGTTCGTTCGAAGGGCTGGATTGCTGCGGTGCTACTCAACAGCGGCAACGCGAACGCGGCTACAGGGCGACAAGGCATCGAGGACGCTGAGCGTCTCTGTGATGAGGTGGCATGCCTCCTCGGCGTCGACGCAAGCCAGGTCCTCACCTGCTCGACCGGCCTGATAGGGATCCCGCTTGATATGGAGCGACTCGTGCCGGCCGTCTCGCAGCTCGCGCCGGCGCTGGCGAGCACTCCGGCGGCGTCGGAGATGGCTGCTCGGGCGATCATGACGACCGACACCATTGAAAAGCACGCTCTGGTAACGGCTGGAGGGTTTGTCGTGGGTGGGATAGCGAAGGGCGCCGCTATGCTCGCGCCGAACATGGCTACCATGCTGGCGCTGCTCACGACCGACGCGCTCGTTGAGCCACCCCTTCTCTCCGCGGCGCTCGAGGCGGCGGTGGAGAGCTCTTTCAACCATATGAGTGTCGATGGCTGCACGTCGACCAATGACAGCGTGATCGCAATGGCCAGCGGCCGCTCGGGTCGGACGCCGTCGATCGATGAGTTGACGGAGGCGCTGTCGACTGTTTGCGGGAGCCTCGCACGCCAGATGGCCCGGGATGCAGAGGGAGCCACCAAGCTGGTGGACGTCACGGTCACGGGCGCTCTGTCTTCGGCCGAGGCGATGGTCGCTGCGAGGAAGGTGGCCGGCAGCTTGCTGGTCAAGTGCTCTCTGAACGGGGAAGATCCTTACTGGGGTCGGGTCGTGAGCGAGCTAGGGTCGGCCGGGGTGGGCTTCGACATCGAAAAGGTCTCGGTCTCTTACGGCGGCACGGTGGTCTGCCGCGGCGGTGTCGCCGCATACCACGACGAGGAGGCGGTTAGCCGGCACATGGCAGGCGCAGAGCTGGAGATCACCTGTGACCTGGGTCTAGGCGATGCCAGCGGATCGGTTGTCTCGTGCGACTTGGGCCACGGGTACATCGACGAGAACAGGGGCACATCATGACCCGGACCAGATCAGCTGGCTCGCCTCCAGCTTCAGGACCGCCAGGACCGCCAGGATCATCCGGATCGCAAGGACGGACAGGACCGCTCGGACCACCAGCACCCGCGGAGCGGTCTAAATCGACCGGTCCTGTCGCGGGAGCCTCAGGACGACTGGACGCGAGCACGAAGGCTGCAGTCCTGGTGCAGGCACTGCCGTACATCCGGCGCTTCTGGGGCAAGGTTGTGGTCGTGAAGTACGGGGGCAGCGCAATGCGCAGCGTGACGGAGCTGTACAAAGAGGGCGAGGGAGCAGCGGATGTAGGCTCTCCAGGCGCTGGCAGTCACGTGCACGCACGGGACCGAGGCTCTCCGGGCGCTGGCCGGCAGAGAGTGGATGCGGGGCTGGCCTCGTTTGCCGAAGACATCGTGCTCATGCGCTCGGTCGGGATGCTGCCAGTGGTCGTTCACGGCGGCGGGCCGCAGATCAGCGATCTCCTCGGTCGGCTCGGCAAGGAGGTGCGGTTCCATGAGGGCCAGCGGGTCACCGACGCCGACACCCTGGAGGTGGTGAGGATGGTGCTGGTGGGAAAGGTGAACCGGGATATCGTGAGCGCTGTCAATGTCCACGGTCCTCTGGCGGTCGGGTTGTCTGGAGAGGACGCCGGGCTCATCAACGCGAGTGCGGCCTCGGACGACCTGGGCTTCGTGGGAACCGTAGAGCATGTGAACGCTGAGATCCTCGAGCACCTGCTCGCGCAGGTGTTGATCCCTGTTGTCGCGACGATCGGGATGGATGCGGCAGGCCAGGCGTACAATATCAACGCCGACACGGTGGCTGGCGCCCTAGCGGTAGCGCTCGGCGCCGAGAAGCTCGTGTACCTCACCGACGTCGAGGGGATCCGTGCCGATCCAGAGGACCCCGGTACGCTCCTCAGCAGTGTCTCGGCTCAGGAGCTCGACGCCATGATCTCGCGGGGAGCTGTTAGGACGGGCATGATCCCCAAGGCGTCGGCGTGTGCGAGCGCAGTGCGCAAAGGGGTGGGGCATGCGCATGTGCTCGATGGCTCGGTTCCGCACGCGCTGCTTCTCGAGGTGTTCACCCCCGAGGGTGTTGGAACAATGGTGAGCGCATGACTAGCAGCCAGCGCATGACGAGCAGCGAAGGCGCCGTGGATGCGGGCTACATCATGACCACCTACCGGGAGCCACCGGTGACCTTCGTGCGTGGCGAGGGGTGCAGGCTCATGGACACCTCCGGTCGCTGGTGCCTCGACTTCCTGTCCGGGCTTGGAGTCTGCTCGCTGGGCCATGCTCACCCGCGTGTGGCAAGGGCGGTCTCCGACCAGGCCAGCCAGCTGGTTCACGTGTCGAACCTCTTCGGCAACGCGGTGGCGCCTGGTCTTGCGGCCACGCTGGATCGCTTGATCGGCGGTGGCGAGCAGCAGGCGGGGGGCAAGTTGTTCTTTGCTAACTCGGGCGCAGAGGCGAACGAGTGCGCCATCAAGCTCGCCAGGCGCTGGGGCGCCTCGGAGCGCCACGTCGTGCTGAGCGCGCATGGGTCCTTCCACGGGCGCACGCTGGCGACGTTGGCGGCGACTGGCCAGCCTGGCAAGCACGAGGGTTTCCAACCCTTGCCGGAGGGGTTCGTCCACGTCTCCTTCGATGACCTCGAGGCGCTCGATGCGGCCATGGACCCGGAGGTGGTGGTCGCCGTCCTGCTCGAGCCCGTTCAGGGCGAGGGGGGCGTGATCCCTGCTTCCCGTGGCTATCTGGCGGCGGTGAGGCAGCTCTGCGACGAGCGAGGCGTCCTCATGATGGTCGACGAGGTCCAGACGGGCCTTGCGAGGACCGGCGAGTGGTTCGGCTTCCAGCACGACGCAGTCCTTCCCGATGTGGTGACGATGGCGAAAGCGCTGGGGAACGGGTTCCCAATTGGCGCTTGCTGGGCGAGGAGCGAGGTGGCCGAGGCGTTCAGGCCGGGCGACCACGCGAGCACCTTCGGCGGGCAACCCGTCGCGGCTCGAGCGGCGAGAGAGACTCTGGCTGTGATGGAGGAGATCCGGGCTCCCGAGCGAGCGGCCGCGGCCGGAGCCCTGCTGCGCGAGGGCCTTTCTAAGCTCCCTCACGTGCGGGATGTTCGTGGCGAGGGGCTGCTGCTGGCCGCGGCGCTCGATGAGAGCTGCGCTGCGAAGGTAGCGTCTGCGGCATTGGGACGGGGGCTTGTGGTGAACGCAGTGACAGATGCCGCGGTCCGGCTCGCCCCGCCGCTGGTCGTCTCCGAGGCAGAGATCGATGAGGGGCTCGCTCTGCTGGCGCGCTCGATAGACGAGGCGCTGGAGTGACCGCCGCCGGCCATCTACTGGACATCGCCGACCTCAGCCGGGAGGATCTGGATGCGATCCTCGACTTGGCGAGGCGGCCGGACCTGGCGCAGGCGCTCTCCGGCAAGGGTGTCGCTATGGTCTTCGAGAAGCCCTCCAATCGAACCCGAAACTCGACGGAGATGGCTGTCGTCGCATTGGGCGGGCATCCCGTGTACATCGTCGGAGACGAGGTCGGGATAGGCTCTCGTGAGACTGCGGAGGACGTTGTCAGGACGCTTGCCTGCTATCACGCGATCGTGTGCGCGCGCGTGCTGTCGCACATGACCCTGTCCAAGATGGCGGCCGCGCTCGATGCAGCGGGAAGCAGCACCCGAGTAGTGAACCTGCTTTCTGATCGGGCGCATCCCTGCCAGGCGTTGGCTGATGTCCTGACGCTCGAAGAGCATCTTGGTCCGCTTGGGGGGCGGCGACTCGCCTACGTAGGAGACTCGAACAATGTCTGTCGGTCGCTCGCAAGCGCCGCTGTGATGCTAGGCATGAAGGTCGCCATAGCTTCCCCTGCCGGGTACGGCTTCGATCACGAGGAGGCGGGCGCCGTGAGGCGCCTTGGCGTTCTCTCCGGCGGCGAGCTCTTCATGACCGACGATCCGCGTGAGGCGGTGTCCGAGGCGGATGCGGTGTACACGGACGTGTGGGTCTCGATGGGACAGGAGGCGGAGGGAACGGATAGGAGGGCTGCATTTGAAGGCTTCAGTGTGGACGAAGAGCTCATGGCCGGCGCTCGTCCGGGAGCGGGGGTCATGCACTGCTTGCCGGCGCACCGCGGCGAGGAGATCTCGCCTGGGGTGCTCGAGGGGGAGGCGAGCTGGGTCTGGAGGCAGGCCGAGAACAGGATGCATGCCATGAGGGGACTGCTCGCATGGATGTGCTCCGCGCCGTCTGGATCGCCGGACGAGCAGGGGCGGCGGTCATGATGGACCGTGGCCAACCAGTTGAGGCGGTGAAGCCTCTGACCAAGCAGCAGCGACAGCACCGGATCGCGTTGGCGCTAGAGGAGCATTCCGTCTCGAGCCAGGCACAGCTGGTCGAGCTCCTGGCAGCTCAGGGCATCGTCGCGACGCAGGCCACGGTGTCGAGGGACTTGGAGGAGATGGGAGCCCTGAAAGTGCGTCTCCCGGGTGGAGACACCGCGTACGCTGTTCCGGAGCTGCCGAGGGACCAGGTGGCGCCGGTTGACCACCTGCGAAAGGTGCTGGGCGAGTGGGTAGTCGAGGTCGCGAGCTCACAGAACCTGGTCGTGCTCAGGACTCCTCCCGGTTCTGCCCATGTCGTCGCATCTGCTATAGACAGAGCGAGGCTCGATGGGGTGCTGGGCAGCGTTGCAGGCGACGACACGGTTATGGTGATCGCCGCCGAAGATGCTGGTGGCCGCGCAATAGAAGAACGGCTGGCTCGGACTGCCGGCCTCAGATGAAGGAGACGAGATGAGCTATGCATATGACCCACAGCAGGCAAGGACTGCCGTGCTTGCCTACAGCGGTGGGCTCGACACGTCGGTTGCGGTCCGGTGGCTGATCGAGGAGATGTCGCTCGAGGTCGTGGCGGTGGCCGTCGACGTGGGCCAGGGGGGGGATTGGGACGCGCTCCGTGCACGTGCGCTCGCAGCCGGCGCCACGAGGTGCGTTGTCGTCGACGCCAGAGACGAGCTCGCGAGCGAGTACGCGTTCGCGTCGCTCAGGGCCAACGCTCTCTACGAGCAGAAGTACCCTCTTGTGTCCGCGTTGAGCCGTCCTCTCATCTCCAAGCACCTGGTGGCCCAGGCCAGGTTGCACGGCGCCAGAGCGGTCGCCCATGGATGCACGGGCAAGGGCAACGACCAGGTGCGCTTCGAGGTCTCGGTGCGAGCGCTCGCTCCGGATCTGGAGATGATCAGCCCGGCAAGGGTCTGGGGCATGACGCGCGAGCAGTCGATCGAGTATGCGAAGCGCCACGGAGTTCCGCTTGACGCCAAGAAGTCCTCTGGCGGTGACATCTACTCAATCGACCAGAACCTCTGGGGTAGGGCGATCGAGTGCGGCGTGCTCGAGGATCCATGGGAACGGCCGCCGGATGACGTCTACGAGCTTACGGTCCAGGCGGCGACCGAGCCGTGTGAGATCGTCATCTCCTTCGAGGAGGGTGTTCCGGTTGCTCTCGATGATCGGGCGCTCTCGCCGCGAGAGATGATCGAAGAGGTGTCCCGCATCGTGGGATCGTACGGATGGGGACGACTCGACATGGTCGAGAACCGCAGGGTGGGGATCAAGAGCCGCGAGGTGTACGAGTGCCCCGGGTCGCTTGCGTTGATCATGGCGCACTCGGATCTGGAGTCTTTGACGCTGGAGAGGGACCTTGCCCACGAGAAGGCACGTCTCGAGCCGCGCTGGGCGGAGCTTGTCTACGACGGGCTCTGGTTCTCGCCGCTCAAGGAGGCCCTGGACTCGTTCATGATCTCGAGCCAGCGCTACGTGAGCGGGGACGTAAAGCTGGTCTGCGAGCCTGGAAGGTGCTACGTAGCGGGAAGGCGCAGCCCCGTAGCGCTGTACGACTGGGAGCTTGCCACCTATGACGCCGCGGACTCCTTCCGCCACTCGGATGCCGAGGGGTTCGTGCGGCTCTGGGGGCTCGGTGTCGAGACTTGGGCAGCCCGCCAGGCCCGGCGCGGGTCAGGCGGCGAGAGCGCCTCGGACGTCGGGTGATGACTCTGTGGGAAGGCAGGTTGGGTAGCGAGCAGGCGCCAGAGCTCATGGAGCTGACCGAGAGCCTGTCGTTCGACCGGCGCCTGGCGCCTGAGGACGCGAGGGCTTCACGTGCGCATGTACGTGGGCTGGCCCGCGGCGGGATCATCACCGCGGGCGAGGCCGCGGAGATCATCGACGCTCTGGACCAGGCGGCTCGGGAGCTTGCAGATGGCGCCTTCACCTTTGCCCGCGGAGACGAGGACATTCACACCGCGCTTGAGCGCAGGGTAGCGGAGATCGCGCCGGGGGTAGGGGGGAAGCTGCACACGGGCCGCAGTCGTAACGACCAGGTCGCAACCGACCTGAGGCTCTTCGCTAGGAGGGAGCTGGCTGTCGTCGGCGGGCTGGCGCTGGATCTCTCGGAGGTTCTCGCGGCTCGCGCCGAGGACGCAGGCGGCGCCTACCTTCCTGGCTACACGCACCTCCAGAGGGCGCAGTGCGTCCTGCTCGCGCACCACCTGCTCGCCCATGGGTGGGCGCTGGCCCGGGATGTGGATCGTATCGTCACGACGGCTCGACGTTTGAACGTCTCTCCTCTTGGCGCAGGAGCCCTTGCGGGCTCCTCGCTCCCCCTCGATCCTGAAGGCACTGCCGCCGATCTCGGGTTCGATTCATGCTTCGAGAACTCGATGGACGCCGTCGGGGACCGAGACTTCGTAGCCGAGGCCCTTTTCGATCTGGCCCTGCTCGGCGTGCATCTTTCCCGGATCGCCGAGGAGATAGTGCTCTGGTCTACGCAGGAGGCAGGGTTCATCTCCATCGCCGACACCTTTGCGACCGGCAGCTCCATGCTGCCCCAGAAGAAGAACCCTGACATCGCAGAGCTGGTTCGCGCGAAGGCAGGCCGCCTTCTCGGCCATGTGGCCGGCTTCCTTGCGACCCTGAAGGGCCTGCCTCTCGCTTACAACCGCGATCTCCAGGAGGACAAGGAGCCCCTGTTCGACTCGGTCGATACCGTACGGCGCGAGCTCGTCGCCATGAAGGGCCTGATAGCGACGGCGACCTTCAATCTCGATCGCATGAGCGAAGCCGCCTCCGACGAGGGGTCCGCGGCTACGGATCTGGCTGAGTACCTGGTCTCAGAGGGCGTGGCCTTCCGGGAAGCCCACCGCGTCGTCGGCTCCCTCGTGCGTGAGGCGTCAACCCTTGGCGGGGCGTCAATTGCCGACCTCGTTCGTGCGCATCCGCTCCTTGGGGAGCGGGCCCTCGGGCTCCTCGACCCCGCGGTAGGGGTGGCTCGGCGCACCTCGCCGGGCGCGGCGGGTCCAGCTGCCGTTGCGAGGCAGATGGAAAGGTTCCGTGAGGGGATCGCCTCGTACCGCCGCCGGGTCGACGACCTCCTGGCGCTGGATGACCGAGAGCGTTAGCGCTCCCGAGGCGTACGCCGTGTTAGGCCGGGAGTTCTACGACCGTGATCCTCTCCGAGTGGCCCCCGAGCTTCTCGGGAAGCTGGTGATCCGAGGTCGTCGGGTGGGTCGCATCGTCGAGGTGGAGGCTTACCGCGGCAGTGAGGATCCGGCGTCTCATGCTTACAGGGGAAAGACTCGCAGGAACGCGACCATGTTCGGCCCGCCAGGACGCCTCTACGTTTACTTCACCTACGGGATGCACTGGTGCGCCAACGCGGTCTGCTGGCCAGATGGTCGCGCGGGCGCCGTCTTGCTGAGGGCCTTGGCGCCGGAGCAGGGACTCGACGAGATGTCTGCTATGCGGCCGAAGGCACGCCACACGCGGGATCTCTGCAGTGGTCCTGCGAAGCTTTGCCAGGCCTTCGGCTTGGACGGATCCTTCGACGGCGCAGATCTCGTATCAGGCGCGGGCGATATCGTCATTGCGAGTGATGGCGTTGCGCCTCCCCGCTCACCGGGCAGGAGCGAGCGGATCGGAGTTACGCCCTCGACCGGCGTTCGCTGGAGATGGTGGTGGCCCGGCGACCCGAACGTGTCGCGTCCCTCCGCTGGCAAGCGCGTTCCGGAACGCAGGGATCGGCATGCCCGGCCGGGTGCGCAGCGTAAGGCGCAACCGGCCGCAGACTGATCGGTCGGCTACGGCGCGGGACGGTCCGTCCGGCTCGGGCACGTTCGAGGAGCAGAGCGCCGGCTCCGGCGGCCCAGACGCCGATCAGTGATCCCAGGACCTCGATCAAGTCGCGCGGCGACGTCGCGGCGAGAACGCAGAGGGCGAGCCCACCGCATGTGCAGCAGGCTCCTCCGAGCACCAGCGCCGGTTGCGTGGAGCGAGGCTTCACCGCCGGGCCTCGGGACGGGCCAGGTTGGCGGCGCTCGCCGTTTCGTGCACGAGATGATCCGCTGCTCCCGCGGCGCACTTCTCTCGGCAGGTGAGCTGCGCTTCGAGCCCTGCGGCCGCGCGCGGGCCGAGGCCGGTGGAGCACATGAGCTCAGCGGTCGATCCGTAGGCTGCCGCGATGCCGTCGAGGAACGCGAGCATGGCGGCTGGATCGACGCTGAGGTACTGCGCTGGGAACGCTGCGAGGTCGACCCGGCGGCCTGGATCGAGGTCGCTTCGCACCAGAGTCATGAACCGGCCCCAGGAAGCTTGGGTGGCCGCGTAGTCTGCCGCTATGTCTTCGCGGGCGACTCCGAGCCAGCTGAGAAGGAGTGCGATGACGACTCCGGTCCGATCCTTGCCGGCGGCGCATTGTACGACTGCGGGTACATTGGCCGGGTCGGAGAGCGCAGAGAAGATATCCCGTACGGTGATCTTGCTCCGCTCGACGAGGTCGAGATAGAGGCCGGCGAGCCCTTGGTGGGATCCTCTGGCAGGACCGCGCTGCAGTCGCTCGTCGCTGCCGGCCCTGAGCCTGATCGCCATGGGGAACCTGAGCTCGCGTGCTGTTCCCGCTGCTACCCTGCCCATCGACGCGTGCTCGGCGTCGGTGCGCAGGTCGATGACCGCCCTTATCCCGAGCTCTTCCAGGCGGTCGCAGTCGGTCGAGGTGATGCGGTGCAGGCTGTCGGATCGAAACAGGACTCCCGTCCTTACGAGACGCCCCCTTGCGCAGCGCCAGCCCCCGACGTCGCGCATGTTCGCCGCTCCTTGGAGGTGGACCAGTGGCCACGCGGTCTGAGAGGTCGTTCGAGCTGCGCCCGGCGCTTCCCAGCCTTCGCTCTTGTCCTGGGCCGTCGTGGCGCCCTGTGTCGTCGTGGCCGTCGTGGCGCCCTGGGCCGTCGTGGCCGTCGTGGCGCTGCGGAGCTGGCTTTTCATGATCACGCTGCCGAGCATACGCAGCGCGCTTGAACCCGGGGCCAACGAGGTGCGACGTCGTGATTAACGCCGGATGAAATCAAAGTTGGCCGCGAGCCATGAACTGTTCACTTTCTTGCCAGCGCTGCGTGGCTTTCTGTTCATCCTGGTGTGAAAGTGTCTGTCTCGCTGGACCTTTCACACCCGGCCGCCTGCCGCTGGGAAGCCAGCGGCAGGCGGTGATCCGGCACGCTTCACGTTGGGACTACTCAGAGCAGTGCGTCGTGACTGGCGCCGGTTTCTCGAGGCGCCGACCTCTGCAGCGCAAGCGGGCTCGGTAAGATCGCCTGTCTTGCGTGCTCTCGGGAAGGCGGACTGCGCGAAGCTCGCCTGGGCTTGCCAGGCCGGTGAGGAAAGGTGAGGGACTTGGTTCCAGCAGTGTAAAGAGCGCGGCGCCGGTGAGGGAAGACGGCGCCAGCGTGCAGACGAGCAATGAGGACGACGAAAGGAGAGTAAGTGTGAAGGCGCTCCTCGTGGCCGCTTTGGCCGGGATGATCCAGGGAGTGGTGGAGTGGCTCCCGGTCAGCTCCAAGAGCATGATAGGCCTGACGTTTTCCTCGGGCGGTGGCTATCCGAGCTCTACCGCGTACGTGATGGGGCTGCTGGCCAACTTCGGTTCGTTCTTCGCCGCGCTGTACTTCTTCCGCAAAGACATTGCGGACGCGCTGGGGGGGCTTCGCAGGCCCTTAGCGAACACGCCTGGAGCAGCGAAGCTCCGGTATCTCGTGATCGCCACCATCGGTACAGCCGTTGTCGGGCTTCCGATATATGCGGTCGTGGTCAAGGCATTTCATCGCCAGGCCGGGTCAGTCTTCATGATGGTGATCGGGGCGCTCCTCCTCGTGACGACCGCGGTGAACTACCAGCGAGAGCGTCTCGCGCACCGGAAGGGAAGGCCAGGAACCGATGAGGCGCCATCCGGCCGGACTGCCGCGGTAGTGGGGTGCGCGCAGGGTCTCGCGGCTCTTCCTGGAGTGAGCCGGAGCGCTGTGACGGTGACACCGCTTGTTTACCTGGGCGAGACGCCCGCTGCCGCTCTACGCTTCTCCTTCCTCTTGGATGTCGTCGGCCTGCTTGGCGCAGGTCTCGCGCCGTTTCTTGTGGGTCACGCGGGGTTCTCCGCTTTACACAGGGTCGGCGTCATCCCCGTTATCGTCATGCTCGCTGTGGCGGTGGTGATGAGCTTCCTCGCGATCGGCTTCATACTCCGGCTCGCTGCGCGGCTTCGCGCCTGGATCGTCACGCTCCTCATCGGGGCGATCACTTTCGGCGGAGGTGTGCTCTACATGAGCGGTGCGCTCGGGCACTGAGTCGAGTGGTTTCCATCTCAGCTTGGGGCGCTGAGGCCCGCACTGGGGACCACCGCACGGCCAGCAACGGGGCTGGAAGCCAGGTCGGAAGCTAGGTTGGCAACGGGACCGGCGTCGCAGGAGGAGATGACGCAGTCTGCGCTGGCGCGGTTGCACGCGACCGGAATGTTCCAGACCACAGCTATGCGAAGCAGGGCTTTCACGTCGGAGTCGTGAGGCTGGGGCTCCAGCGGATCCCAGAAGAAGATCAGGACTCCGATGACGACTTCGACGATCCTCGCTCCGATCTGGACGTCGCCACCGAGCGGCCCACTTTGGAGCTGGGCTACGGCGAGCCCGAGCTCTGATCGGAGCATGCCGCCCGTGGAGCTCGTCGCGAAGAGCTCGTGGGTGGCAAGCCGTGATCTGTTCGAGCGGGCCCAGTCCAGAAGCTCGCCCTTCTTCTTGTCGTGAGCCACCAAGGCGATGTTCTGCCGTGAAGCCGTGTGGCGGTGTGTGGATGCACTCAACCGGCTCCGGAGCCCCGTGGCAGGTGCGGTTGATCTTCCGTCTCGTGATCGCATGCTTCCACGATCGGTGTCTGTGGTGTCCGTGGAGTTTAAACGCCGCGACGTGTGCATGAACTTTGGATCAATATCTGGCGCAAAGTCTCGCAAGGTCGCAGTGTCTGGTGCGTCGCCCGGAGGCCACGACGAGCACGGCGGGCCCTGGGCTGTCGAGAAAGTGCCACCAGGCGCGCCGGTGCAACCACAAGTGACTATCTGTGATCTTTCGCGGCGTGTCATGCATCGGCCCTCATGCTCACCTCGGTCGCTCGTACCGGGACCTCAACGGTCGTTGCGCAGTACAGGTTGTGCGGCTGACTGGATCTTCGAAAGTGTGAACATCGTCTACCATGGCGCCCCACGTCGCGGTAGGCTTCGCATGTGGCCCGGGTGGCACCTACGATCGACGCCCTCAGGGACAGCCGTGATGCGATCTTGGCCGTTCCTCGCCGTCGTCACGGGTCGCGGGTGCGAGTGTTCGGGTCGATCGCCCGCGATGATCCCGGACCGTGCAGTGACGTCGACCTCCTCGTGGACTTCGACGCAGAGGCTTCGCTTCTTGACCAGGTCGGGCTCACCCAGGACTTGGAGGCCTTGTTGGAGATGCCCGTCGATGTGATCTCGACCGGTGGCCTCCGTCCGCGGCATCACCGCATCAGTGACTAGGCGATCGGCCTGTGATGGCCGCGCGCCGGAACGTGCACGACCTGTTGGAGGATCTCGCCGAGGCCGTCGACGCTGCCGCTGAGCTGGTTTCCCTCGGCAAGGATCGTCGGGATGTCAAGCGTGCTCTTCGCTTGGCGGGCGAAGCAGTAGTGGGACGCCTCGGCGACATTCCTACGAAGCTTTCGAGCGACCTTCTTGCCGGTAGGAGCGAGTTGCCTTGGGCCGAGATCAAGGGCTTGCGGATCGTCCGAGCTGCCGGCAAGACAGTAGGAAAGAGTGCGGGACTAAGAGGTTGACATGGGGCTTGCCCGGAGGCCACGAAGAGCAGGCGGCCCCCGGGCTGTGCGAGCCCTTTGAATTTGAGACAATGTGATAGTGCCCCTGCTGAGTGCCCCTCGTTTGAAGTCGCGGTTCCGTGCCGAGCTTGTGAACCGGAACTGCAAGCTTGCGAACGGGAACGGGAACGGACAACCGTGTCGACCGGTCGGGTAGCTCAGGGCGCCGCAAAGGGCGCCGTTCAAGCCGCCCCGGCCCGGGCCGCGGCGCGGTTCGGCTATGTCGCACCGCTCGATGGCGTGCGCGCGGCAGCGATACTCGGCGTAATGGCTTACCATGGCGGCCTGTCGTGGGCGCCAGGTGGGTTCTTCGGAGTAGACGTGTTCTTCGTCCTCTCGGGGTTCCTGATCACCTCCCTGCTGGTGACGGAGTGGATGCGCACCGGCACCATTCGCCTCAGAGCGTTCTGGGCCAGGCGCGTCCGGCGCCTGCTTCCGGCGTTGCTCCTGCTCATCACCGGCGTCATGCTCTACGCGAGGTTCATTGCGGCCCCTGGAACCTTCACACACCTGCGATCGGACGCGTTCGCAACCTTGCTGTACGTCGCGAACTGGCACTTCATACTGCTTGGCAACAACTACTTCAACCAGTTCGGGAACCCGTCCCCGTTCCTCCACACATGGTCCCTCGCTATCGAGGAGCAGTTCTATATCGTCTGGCCGCTCGTGCTGATAGCGGTGCTGCGCTGGCGCCGGAGCCTCCGGCCCGTGTTCGTTCTGTGTGTGTTGGGCGCCATCGCGTCTGCGGTAGAGATGGCGATGCTGTTCCACGCAGGTGGAGATCCAACGCGCGTCTACTACGGTACGGACACCCGTGCTCAAAGCCTGCTCGCTGGCTCAGCTCTCGCCGTGTGGTTCGCGATGAAACCGGCAGCAGGCTCGCGGCGATCCACTGCGCGCTCGGACGACGAGTCGAAGCGGCGATCCAAGCCGGTTCATCTGCGCCCTGGATGGTTTCCGGGTCAACGGGTTGCCCAGGGCTGGATCCGTGCAATCCACGCGGCGGCCTCCGGTGCGTGGCGGGAGGGTGGAGGTCGCAAGTGGGCTCTCAGCGTCGCCGGCCTTGGCGGCGTCGTCCTGATGGCTTGGCTCTGGTCCCATCTGAGCGGCAGCTCCACGTTGACCTACGAGGGCGGGTTCGCTATGGCCGCAGCGGCTACGGTGGCGGTGATCGCGACTGCAGTGCGGCGCCCCGCCGGCCTCCTGGCGCGAGCGCTATCGCTGGCGCCGGTGAGGTTTGTAGGCCGGATATCTTACGGTCTCTACCTCTGGCACTGGCCGGTCTTCATGGTTGCAGACAGCGCCGAGATCGGCCTGAGCGGCTACGAGCTGTTCACGGTGCGGGTAGCTATCACCTTTGCTCTCGCTGTGGCTTCGTACTACCTGATCGAGCAGCCCGTGAGGCGCGGCGCGCTGCTGAAAGGCACGAAAGCCTGGGTGGCAACGCCTGTGGCGCTCGCCGGCACGGCCGCGCTAGTGCTGGTGACGACGGTGTCGTCTGCCGGAGCTCTTGCCGGAGCTCCGACCAGCCCCGTTTCCCTTAATCAGGCGGCAGCTGGGTCATCTCGGGCGCCGGGCGCTGGCGCCAGATCCAACCTTTCCGCGCGCCAGGGGCCCAACCAAGCCGTGAGGGTGATGCTGGTAGGTGATTCGACGGCTTTCACCCTTGGCTACGGGATGGATGTCGTTGCCAAGCGCTACGGGGTCGACCTCGCTGACCGCGGGATATTGGGTTGCGGTCTCGTTGATGGGGGAGCGATCCGGGTTCACGGAAAGGTGTACAAGAGCACCGACATCGCATCTGCCTGTAACGGCCAGCCGGGGGCGCCTCAGTGGCCGTCCATCTGGGCAAAGGAGATCGCTAGCTTCAAGCCGCAGGTGGTCATGGTGCTGACGGGACGCTGGGAGGTGATGGACCATACGTTCGACGGCAAGTGGGTGCACATTGGCGAGCCTGCCTACGACGCGTACATTAAGCGCCAGATGGAGCTTGCCGTACATGTGATCAAGAGTGGTGGCGCCGAGGCCGATCTTCTCACCGCCCCCTGCTACGACTCCGGCGAGCAGCCGGATGGATCGCCGTGGCCTGAGGACAACCCCGCCCGTGTCGCGGAGTACAACAAGCTCCTCCGGGAGGTTGCTTCCCAGCATCCCAGATCGGTGGTGGTCACGAGGTTCCACTCGATGGTATGTCCCCAGGGTCGGTTCACGACCGTCATCGATGGCGTCGATGTGCGTGCATCGGATGGGGTGCACTTCACCATCCAAGGTGGCGAATGGCTGGCCTCGAAGCTCCTGCCTCATGTCGCGGCGTTAGCGGCTTCGCGACGTGAGGCTTTACTCCGCCAGGCGTCCGACACTGGGGCGCTTCGACAGGCTGGGTCACGCATTGGCGTTCGCAGGGGCGTGCATTCCCCAGCGGCGGCGATCCACCTTGCCCCAGGGCTTTCCGGGTAGCATCTGGAGCATGTCGTGGGTTTCTTGGGTTTCGCACATCTCTTTGAAATACTCGGGATCGCGAGATAGGCAACAAGGTCTCTCGCGGTCGCGCCAGCCGGGGCTTCTGCCGGCGTGCGTCGCGTTGGCCACCTTGGCGTTGCTTGTGACAGCGTGCGGATCCAGCCCTGGAACCCAGAGTGTCCTGAAGGCAACCCAGAGTGTTGTGAAGAACGCCCGGCTTCATCTGCTGCGGGCCACCAATGTGCCATCTGCCTGGGGCGTCTCGGTTCCCGGCGCCGGGCCCTGCAACCCGCTTGGGGGTGAGCAGTGCATGCTGCCATTCCCCAGCAACTACTACACAGTTCCCGACCACTCCATGGCTTCAGGCGTCCAAATCGACTTCCCGGCTCGCGCGATGCCGGCCAACTCGCATGGCGTGCGCATCGACCCTGCTACGTGGAGCCGGAACGACGGGTTCAGCCCCGGTTCTGGGATCCTTGTCTCGGTGCCGAACCTCGACCTGGCTGCCTCGCGGATACCGACAAGCGCCACGGTAGGAGCCTCCCTGCGTCGCGGTTCGCCGATCGTCCTCCTTGACGCGTCGACCGGCGCCCGCCTGGCGTACTGGGCCGAGCTGGACATACGAAATCCCAACCCTGCTACTCGCCTATTGATCATCCATCCGGCAGCCAACCTTCCCGAAGGACACCGCATCATCGTCGTGTTGAGGAACTTGACGACGACTGCAGGCGCACACCCATCGCCGCCGCCGGCATTCAATGCGATCGTTCATCACAAGGTGCTTGCTGGCACATCGGGCGCTGCGGTCACGAAGCACATCGATGGTGTGCTGGCCGATCTGCGAGTTGCCGGCGTGAGCACTCGCAGGTTGTACCTTGCCTGGGACTTCACGGTGATCAGCAGGCAGAACCTGACCGGTTGGATGCTCCACATGCGAGACCAAGCGCTCGCCGGTCTTCATGGCGGTGTTCCAGCCTTTCAGGTAACAGCGGTGAAGAACTTCACTTCCAGCGCAAACCCCGAGATCTCCCGCCAGGTCATCGGTACGCTGGCCGTTCCGAGCTACCTGAACAAGCCCGGAGGTCCGATGGGATCCACGTTCAACTTCGGCCCGGACGGTCTCCCGCAGCAGCTGCCCGGGAACGTGCAGCACGTCGTCTTCGCCTGCTTGATACCTCGCTCCGCCGATCCGAACCCCTCCCTGCCGTCACAGCCGGTGCACCCCGGTCAGCCGGTCCTCTACGGGAAGGGGCTGTTCTCGTTGGCGACCGAGATGGATGCTTCGGGAGTGCTTGCCTCGGCTGACCGGTTCGATCTGGTGCAGTGCTCTATCAGCCCTCTCGGGCTTGACGCGAACGACGAGCTCTACGATGCGGGCATCATCCAGAACCTCTCGGGGTTCGCTGCGGTGCCGGATCGGCTCCAGCAGGCGATACTGAGCTCGCTTTTCCTGGAGAGGCTGATGGCAAGCCCTACTGGCCTGGCGAGCAACCCCGCGTTCCGGTCGGACGGCGGCCGGGGCAAGTCGCTGATCGATACGTCGGCCCCGCTCACCTACTACGGCAACAGCGAGGGCAGCCTGCTCGGCGGGGCTGTCACTGCGGTGTCGACTCAGGTTCGCCGGGCAGTGCTAGGCGTTCCCAGCATGAATTACAGCATCCTGCTGGATCGCAGTGTAGATTTTACTGGTTTCTCGTCGCTGTTCGGGAGCGCGTACCCGTCGCACTCCGAACAGCTTCTCGCACTCGATCTGATGCAGATGCTCTGGGATCGGGGTGAGACCAACGGTTACGTGGAGCAGCTCACCAACCACCCGCTACCGGGAACTCCGCCTCATCAAGTCCTGCTGCAGATGGTCTTCGGTGATCACCAGGTTGCAAACGTGAGCACCGAGATCGAGGCTCGCACGATCGGAGCCGTGATCCACGTGCCGATCCTCCGACCCCACAGAGCGGTCGGGGATCCGTTCTGGGGAATCCCGAAGATCCGGTCGTACCCGTACACGGGATCTGCTGCACTGTTCCTGTGGGATGATGTTTACGTAGCTCCCCCGCCCGCTGGCAACGTGCCTCCGGAGGTCGGGCCTGATCCGCACGACTACATTCCACGTTCTGTCCCCGCGGCCCAAGACCAGCTGGTTCATTTCCTCGACACCGGGCAGGTGATCAACGTGTGCGGCGCCGCTCCCTGTGTGACCTCCATCAAGCTGCCACCGGGCGGATAGGGCCGGAGGAGTGCGTGCAGCACCCCATCTACGGCGACCGCGTTCGTCGCGGCCTGCTCGAGCGCACGTCGTAGGGTCCTTTCCCCAGCATGCATGGCGCGGGTGAAGCTCAGCCGGCCGAGAACGATGCCGTGCTCTCGGGTGGTACGCGCCAGGAGCGCTCGGATCACCACGTGGACGCGGAACACCCCCATGATCCTTGGCTCATGCATTCGGCGGTCGTGGAACGCCAGGACGATATAGGGGGCATCCCAGGGTGATCGGCAAAGTCGTACGGGTGTAGTTCCGGTTTCCGGGACCTCGAGGTGTTGCGCAGCCGCTCAGGGGCCTATCGGCCGATGAGATCCGCACTCGCGTTGGTTTCGCTGCGGCCTCACAACAGGATGAGGAGGTGGCAAAGCGCGCGAGATCACCGCTCTTGCTCTTGACGTGGATGCAAGAAGAGCTGCTAGAGCCCGAGCAGTCGGAGTCCTCGGGTGTACTCCCATGCGACCCAGCGAGTCCCTGCGGCGATGTTGTCGAATCCTGCGAGGCGAAGGACCGAGATCGCGATGTTGCGCAGCGTCGCGAGCGCCTGTGGCGTCGCGAGGACGCCGGAGAGGTCGCTCACGTAGTAGGAGGTCTCCAGCTCGCCGATCGGTCGGTCAGCAAGGTCGCAGCGCTCCCGGTAGACGCGTACGAAGCTCGCAGCGTAGGGGAACCGGAGTGAGCGCTGCAGCTCTTCTGGGACCGAGACGACTGCGTAGTAGCGGTGCTCCATGCGGCCGTGGGCCTTCTCGTGGGTCTAGTACGCGTCTTCGACGCCGAGAAAGGACTCCTTCGCGACAGCGGCGATCGTCGGCTGGTTGCCCTTCAGACCGAGCACGTAGTGGGCATGCTTCTTCTCGACTAGGAAGCATGCGAGCTCTCGCTGCATCGCGTCGGCGGTCACGACGACACCTGCGAGATCGAGAGGTTCGAGCATCGGCGCGGCGACGGTTATCTCATTGGTCTTCTG
>JAJYWA010000170.1 GCA_021791755.1 Actinomycetes bacterium
CTCCCGCCCTGCCCAATCGGCAGGTCGGCTGGTCGTCGCCTCGAAGACGACGAAGGCGAGCTTGTCCCGCCAGGCCAAGGCCGGGAGCGGCTTCCAGGTGGCCCCGAACGTCTACATCGTCGGCGCGACCCTGGCGCCCGAGCGGGCCGTCGCCCACCACCGCCTTGCCATCATCAACGTTTTCTGGCCGGGCGCCGTTCTGAGCGACCGCAGCGCCCTCACTGCCGGGGCGCCCTTCGAGGGCGGGATCTTCATCGCCCATCGGGACCCAGCCCGCCGCTCGGACCTGGAGCTGCCTGTAGTCACCATCTCACCCCGTGTCGGGCCGGGACCGCTCCCCGGTGATACGCCGATGCCGGACGGCCTCCACGTCTCGGGGCTGGCCCGCCGGCTTGTCGAGAACGTCAGCGTCGCCGGTCGACCCCCTCGCTGCCGGCCGAGTCGGCAAGCTGGGACCGAGGTAGTAGAGGACGAGATCGACCAACTCGCCCGCTACGGTGGTGCGGGCTCCATTCGAAATGTCCTGAGCCAACTCGAAACGATTGCTGGCCAGCTCCCTTCAGATCCGGTCGAGGCAGCGCGAAGCCGCCTCGTCGCTGTGCTCGGTTCGTTCACCGACCCGAAGCTCTCATCAGAGCGGTTGGCTGCACGATTGGCCGGCGAACCGTACGACGAGCACCGCTTGTCGATGTTCCGCGCTCTTGCCGGGTTGCTCGGCGGGACAGCGCCCGAGCCGCGTCCTGCGCTCGGTACGGCTGAGCGGTGGACGTGGGAGCCGTTCTTCGAGGCGTACTTCTCGAACTTCATCGAGGGCACGGAGCTCGGCGTCGATGAAGCTCGCGAGATTGCCGTTGACGGCGTCATTCCTGTGGAGCATCCGGCCGACGCCCACGACGTGGCGGCGGCGTACCGACTCGTTTCGAACCCGGCGTCGAACGCGGTCGCACCTGAGGGTGCAGACGAGCTCATCGATCACCTCCGCGACCTGCACCGCGTCCTATTGGCGGCGCGGCAAGAGAAGCGACCGGGCGAGCTCAGGGAGCGGCGCAACTATGCCGGAGGCTACGCGTTTGTCGAGCCGGACCTTGTAGTTGGCACGTTGCGACGGGGTTTCAATCTGTTCAACTCGGTCGCCGATCCGATGCATCGCGCAGTGGCATTGATGTTCCTGATAACCGAATGCCATCCGTTTGACGACGGGAATGGTCGCCTGGCTCGGATCATGTCGAAGGGTGCGCTAACGGCCGCCGGTCAGGTGCGGATCATCATCCCGACCGTCTGTCGCAATAACTACCTCGCTGGGCTGGCCGGATTGAGCAACGGCAACGGCCGTGGCGAGACCCTGCTTTCAGTGATGCGCTTTGCTCAGCAGTGGACGGCAGCCATCGACTGGGCGACATTCGAAGCTGCCGACGAGAAGGTACGGGCGCTCGATGCGTATATGGACCCTGGACTCGCAGACGCATCGGGCATCCACCTCCGGCTGCCGACCGCACCGTAAGCCGACCCCGCTTCACCTGCGTAGAGGCTTGTCGTGACCCCATGAGCCTGGGCGGAGAGGTGCTCTACCTCAGAACCTAGCGGGCTGTGCCAGGAGTGCGGACAGTGTGCGATCCCCGGGACGAATGTGCGATCCCCGCGACGGAGGTAGACTGTTGCTCGCTTGGGGAGAGGAGCCGTGAGCCTGTCAAGAATAGCCATAGGAGAACCTAAGCCCCTTTTGGAGCGGGAGGGGTTGTTGTCGCGGGTGCATACGGTGATAGAGCGCGCCATCCGTGGTGAGGGTGATGCGCTGTTCATCATCGGTGAGGGTGGTCTCGGCAAGACGAGCGTACTCAGGCAGGCGATGGCGGATGTCAGCGGAGCTCGAATCGGACTTGCCGAGGGAGTCGCCAGCGAGTCCAGGCTGCCCTTCGGGCTCCTGCAGCAGGCGTGGGAGGATCTGGGCCGCGAGGACCTGGTGATGAACGCTGGACCCGAGGATGCCAGCGCCGCCGACAGCACCGGAGACCTGCGGCTCACTCGCTTCTACCGGTTCAGCGGCTGGCTTGCGAAAGAGTCTGGCGCTGCGCCGCTCGTGATCGCGATCGACGATCTTCACTGGGCCGACCCGGACTCGCTTGCGTTGCTCGCGTACAGCTGTAGGCGGCTGCGGGATCTGAAGGTCGCTGTCGTCGCTACACTGCGGCCCTGGCCGCGCGCCGCCTTCGACGCCGTTGCCGAGCTGTACAGCGCCGGGCGCGCCCAGGTGGAGCACATGCGTCCCTTGAGCTTTGCCGCAGGATCCGAGCTGCTTCAGCAGGTGACCGGTGACGTGTCGATCGCTGCGGGTGAGATGCGGAGCATCTGGGAAGCCTGTTCCGGTAACCCGCTCCTCCTGGAGAGCGCCGCGATGGCGCTTGCCGGTGGCGAGCAGACTGGGGCTGGGTCCGTTGTCGGGGCTGGCTCCGAGGGCGGGGCCGAGCCGCAGGCGAGCTCCGCAAAGGCATTCGGATCGCGGCTTCTCCTGCTGCGCTTTTCGGGGCTCGAGGACAGGGTGCTGCGCACGGCCCAGTCGGCAAGCATCTTCGGAACTCGCTTCCGGCCGCATCTGGTCGCCGGTCTTGCTGGTCTCGAGTCCTCGGATGCCGCGGCATCACTGCAGAGCTTGGTGGACGCTGGCCTTCTCGTAGACAAGGGGGACGGCTGGAGCGAGTTTGTGCATCCACTCTTTCGCCGGGCGCTCTACGATGACATGTCAGAGCCGGCGCGCGCGACCCTGCACGCGCTTGCGCTCCGGATCCTGAGGGAGCACGGCGCTGACTCGACGGAGGCAGCGCTGCACGCACGGCTGGGCCGGTTGGTGGGCGACCCAGTCGCCCTGGACGTCTTGAGAGACGCCACCAGGAGATCCCTGGCGGTCGGGGGGGTCGGTACAGCGCTCGTCCACCTGCGGACGGCCGTCGACCTTGCGGGAGTGGATGCCAAAGAAAACCTGCGCCTGGACCTCGCCCAGGTCCTGGTGGCGGCCGGGCAGCTGGCGGAGGCGCAGGCCATCTGCCAGGACCTCCTCGTCTCCGACCTCGACTCCTGGATGCGCTCGAGGGTGCTCTCGTGCCTTGCGCAGGCGTCGCTCTGGTCCGGTGACCCCGCAAGAGCCGAGTCGCTCTTCGACGAGTCGATCGAGGCCGCGTCAGGTGACCCGGCGCGAGCGATCGACGCCATCCTGGAAGCTTCGAGGGCGTGCACAGCGCTGTCGAGCGCTAGGCGGCTCCTTGCATGGGCCGAGCGGGCACGCGACCTGGCGGCCGACGGAGCCGCTGGCGCGGATCGCCTGGAGCAGGCCGAGAGCCTCTGGGCTCAGTGCGCGGTCATGTGCGCTGATCGGCGTGGGATAGATCTGGCCGGTAGAGCGGCTCGGGTTGCCGGGTCGATAGAGGCTCGCGATGCGAGGTCGATCACGAGGAAGATGTGGGCAGGGTTCGGTGCGTTCGCGATAGCAAAAACCACCGAGCAGTTCACGGTGGCCGACCAAGTCTTCGCGGAGCTGTTCGACGAGGCGGAGAAGCTGGGCTCGCCGGTCGCCGTGGCTACCCTCGCGACCAGCTATGCGGACGTCTTGTCGCGCGTGGGGCGCCTCGACGAGGCGGCTCAGCTCATCGAGCGGGCAGCGCTTGCCGCAGAGATGGTTCCGGTCGTGCGTCCGTGGGTCGAGGTGGCACGGGCGCATATTGGCCGG
>JAJYWA010000040.1 GCA_021791755.1 Actinomycetes bacterium
CGGATGAGGCCGATTTCCTGTGGTGTGGGCCACTCGGGGTCTACCCGGCGAAATTGCGTGGCCATGATCACGCGCCGCAGTTTGGCGAACATGTCGAGGACCGATGGTTGGGCCTTCTGCCGGCGCCACGGGGAGCGCGCGCACCGCGTCGACGTCGCAGGGCATTCGATGCTAGCTGGTACGTAGATTGCTGCTGGCATCCGTCGGGAAGATCTATCCGGGCGCATAGGCTACGCAGCTGTTGCCGGCTCGCCCGCTCGATCCTTCGTGCTCTTCGTATGGAGTGGTATGAGTTGCCTGAGGAGGTGGACAAGGTCGGATCGTGGATCGTGCATGGACGACGTTGTATTGAGGCCGGAAGGCAGGCGGAGGTGGGCATCATGGAGCCGCTGTGGACGACGTAGCCAGTGATGCGGCTCTGCATGGCCATCGGGCATTGCTATTACGCTTCGAACCTCAGCGCCAGCACGGGCGGATGGCGGGTTAGCCTGAGCGACGAGGGCTTCAGAGTGCTGGCTCGCCTTGCCGACGCGCGCATGAAGCCCTTGCGGAGCACATGGACTTGTTGCAGGTCAGCTGGGATCACCTGGCGTAGGAATGAGGCAGGAGCAGCACGAGAATTGTCAGAGAGAGTAGTGAAGGTCATCCCGAGAATCGCCGCGCTGGATCGGGAACTTGATTATATCGTCCCTGTTGAGCTCGACAGTTTGGTCACTATTGGGACGATCGTGCGGATCGTCGTGGCCGGAAGGCGTGTCAGCGGTTGGGTCGTGGGTGAGCAGCAGAAGCCCGATCCGGCGATCACCCTGAGGTCGATATTGGCGGTTACAGGCTACGGGCCACCGATGGAGGTCGTGCGGCTTGCAGAATGGGCAGCGTGGCGATGGGCTGGCAAGCGTACGAAGACGCTGGCTACGGCGTCTCCACAGCGAGTTGTCAAGTACTTGCCGGCTCATTCGCGGACGGGTAATGCCCTGGTCAGCAGCGATCGTCGCGGACTTTCACCGGGGGATCAACCACCGGGAGATCAATCCGCGAGGTCTGTTGCGCTGGCAGGCCGGCAGTCCCGGCCTGCCGCCGCGGGCCCTTTGGACGGCGGACTACTGCGTGACATCGTTTCAAGCCGCCGTGGGGTTGTGAGGATCCCACCGTCAGTTGGGGATGTGAGCCCTTACCTGCACCACCTGGTTCGGTCCTGGACCTCTCACAGCGGGATCATCTTGAGCCCATCCGTGGAGGGGGCGAGGAGGATTGCCGATGCGCTTGTGCAGGCGCGAAGTGCGCGAGCGGTGTTGCTTCCTGGCCAGTGGGCCGAGGCTGCCTCCGGAGACTGCGTCGCAGTAGGTGCGCGTTCGGCAGTGTGGGCGCCCGTTCCCCACATTGGCGGCATCGTCGTGCTCGACGCTCATGATGAGGCATATGCGGAAGAACGCGCTCCGACGTGGAACGCGTGGATGGTGGCTGCGGAGCGTGCAAGTCGAGCCGGGGTTGGTTGCACTCTGATCTCGGCCTGCCCGTCGCTCGAGATGCTCCAATGGGGCGAACTGCTGACACCATCTCGCGCTGTGGAGCGACAAGGCTGGCCGATCATAGAGGTCGTCGACCGTCGGCTGGAGGATCCTCGCTTGGGGCTGGTATCGCATCGGCTTGCTGGACTGATTCGCGACGTGCTCAGCGGCGCCGGGCAACTCGAGCGTGATGCGAAAGGGCAGGTCGCGCAGCTCGTGTGCGTCCTCAACACCAAGGGTTGGGCGGCATTGCTGGCCTGTGCAGCGTGCGGGGAGCTTGCCCGATGCGAGAAGTGCTTCGCGGCGGTTGAGCTGCGGGGAGCACCTCCCAGTCGTGCTCCCAGTCGTGCTCCCGGGACGTCCCTGCAGGCAGGCGCTCCGGGGACATCCCTGCAGGCAGGTAGCCCCAGGAGGCGCCAACCGCAGGAGGGGAGCCAAGGTGGGGTGATGCCGCCTTCAGCCAGGGAGCTCATCTGCAGCCGCTGCGGTACCTCGCGTCCAGTCGTGTGCGCTGCGTGCAGCTCGCAAAGGTTGAAAGTGTTGCGTTCGGGTGTCTCTAGAGTGAGCGAGCAGCTGGAGGCTATTGCCGGCACGGCGGTTCCGGTGGTCACCGGCGAGGATGAGCGGCAAGCTACCTCAAAGGCCATGAAGCACGCACCGGTCCTTGTTGGCACCGAGGCGCTGGTTAACCGAATGGTTGCCGAGGGTCGCAAGGTGAATGCGGTCGTCTTTCTCGACTTCGACCGAGAGCTTCTGGTCCCGCGGGTGAGGGCCTCGGAACGGGCGATGACCCTGCTAGCGAAGGCGGCTCGGCTTGTTCGAGGCAGGAACCAAGGCGGGCGCATCCTGGTCCAGACTCGCGTGCCCGACCACGAAGTGATAGCTGCCGCGATGCGGGCTGACCCCGGGAGGATGGTTGCGAAAGAGGCACGGGTTCGCAGTGAGCTGAAATTTCCCCCTGCTTGGGCCGTTGCCCGGATCTCCGGTCCTGGGGCTGCTGACTTCGTCGCCGGAGTACAGGTGGTTGGCGCCAAGGCGGCTGATCAGCGCCCGGCCGGCGCCGAGGACGTCAGCCCTGATGTTGTCGCGGCCACTTCAGGGGATGAGCCGGCGTCGGTGGAGGCACTGGGGCCGGGACCTAACGGATGGCTGCTCCGAGCGCGCGACCACGAGACCTTGTGCAATATGCTTTCTAATCTGCGAAAACCTGCCGCGCGTGTTCGGATAGAAGTGGACCCCATCCGGCTGTGACATGATCTCGTTGGTGCTCGGGGCATTGGGGACGTTCCGGGCACTCCGGGCACTCCGAACGTTCCCGGCGTTCCGGGCACTCCCGGCGTTCCGAACATTAGCGCTGCAGGTTGTCGACGGGCGCAGTGTAGGAGGTAAAATACCGATCAATGTCTCAGCTGCCGATCCGCACCTTCGGTGATCCTGTCTTGAAGAGCTCGACTCCTGAGGTTCTCGAGATAGACGAAGCTTTGCTGCGCCTTGCAGGGGACATGATCGAGACCATGCACGAGGCGCCCGGTGTGGGGTTGGCCGCGACGCAGGTCGGGGTGCAAAAGCGGATGTTCGTCTATGACGTCGGCGATGGTGCGAGGGCAGTTGTGAACCCGAGGATCTCGGCCGCTGACGGAGAGTGGACCTACGAGGAGGGATGCCTGTCGGTGCCGGGCATGGCTTGGCCGATCACCCGGGCGAAAGAAGTTCACCTGGAAGGGCGTGATCTGCATGGCAACGAGGTGTCCATAGAGGCTGACGATCTTCTCGCACGAGTGTTCCAGCACGAAGTCGACCACTTGGACGGGGTGCTGCTTCTGGAGCGGCTCGACGAGGAACAGCGCAGAGATGCTATGCGCACGCTGAGGGAGATGGCTCTGAGCTTGCCGCTAGACGCAGCACGAGACGCAGACCGAGACGCAGACCGAGACGTAGCGAGGTACGCATCCCAGGAGATGAGGCGGCCGCGGTAACGGCTTGGCTGGACGGTAGCCGAGATTACCGGCTCGTGAGGGTGTTGGTTCTCTCGTGGGCGCGATCAGAAGGTCTCCTTTGACCAGGTTGGCCTTCTTGGGCACGCCATCAGAGGCCGCGGCGTGCCTCAGGCGTCTGGCCGAGGCGGGTCATGAGATCGCTATCGTCGTGACGCGTCCAGACGCGCGTGCTGGGAGGGGCTCTCGTATGCTGCCAAGCCCTGTTCGTCAAGCGGCGCGAGAGCTCGATTTGATGGTGTCGGAGCGAGCCGCGGATGTCACGACCGCGGGTGCGGAGATCGGGGTGGTCGTCGCCTACGGCCGAATGATCCCCGCCAGCGTCCTTCAGCAGCTTCCCATGGTCAATGTTCATTTTTCTCTCCTTCCCCGATGGCGCGGCGCTGCACCCGTCGAGTGGGCGATCCTTGCGGGCGATGCCGAGACCGGCGTGTCGTTGATGGCGGTCGACGAGGGTTTGGACACCGGCGACGTGTATGACATGCGTCGGATCGCGATCGCGCAAGATGACACGGCTTCGACCTTGCGGTCGAAGCTGACCGATCTAGGGATCGAGATGCTGCTCGAACGCCTCGAGGACGGAGCAGCTTCGCTCGGGGCGGCGGTCCCGCAGGCTGGTGAGGCCACCTATGCCCGTAAGATCGTTCCAGACATGCTCGAGCTTGACTGGTCTCGCGGCGCTGAGGAGCTCGAACGCGTCGTTCGGGTGGGCGGCGCCTGGACTTTGTTCCGTGGGCAACGCTTGAAGGTGAGCGAGGTGAAGGTCTGGCCCACGGCCAAAGCGCTGTCTGCACTGCCTGGTGACCGAGGCGTGGCGGCTCAGATCTCCGAGAACGCCCCAGGCCCCGAGGGCGTCGCAGGCCACGGGAGCGTCGCAGGCCCCGGGAGCGTCGTGCTGGGCGATCGTGGTGGCGCGGTCCTGGCAGCTTGCGGCAAGGACTTCCTCGAGCTGGCCCGTGTTCAAATGGAGGGTCGCAAGCCCGTGACCGGCGTCCAGTGGTGGATGGGGGCCAGGCCGCGTCTGGGTGATGTGCTCGGTCTGCCGTGCTCTCGCAGGTAGGCTCTGGAGCAGTGATCCGTATAGCGCCCTCGATCCTTGCCGCAGACTTCGGCGACCTGGCCGGAGCTGTTGCGAAGGTCTCGTCTGAGGTCGATTGGCTTCACGTCGATGTCATGGACGGCCATTTCGTTCCCAACCTCACTGTAGGGCCGCCGGTGGTGGCGTCCCTGCGCATGCACTCGGATCTGTACCTGGATTGCCACCTGATGGTCTCCAACCCAGGCGACCTCCTGGAGGCGTTCCGGAGATCGGGCGCGAACGGTTGCAGTGTTCACGTCGAGGTGGGTGATACGAAGGAGCTGCTTGTCGAGGCACGCAGGCTGGGCTTGAGGCCTGGCCTTGCCTTGAACCCCGATACGCCGCTGGAGGCTGTGATGCCTTACCTCGAGATGCTGGATGTCCTTGTTGTGATGACCGTCGTACCGGGCTTCGGCGGCCAGGAGTTCATGCCGGCGCCGCTGGAGAAGGTGAGGCTTGCCCGCACGCTGGCAGGCGAGAGAGGCCTCTCTCTCGACATCGAGGTCGATGGCGGTATCGATGAGGAGAACGGGATATCCTCGGTGTTGGCCGGCGCGAACGTGCTCGTAGCTGGAACGGCAGTGTTCAGGGCACCTTCCCCTGTGGCCGCGGTGCGCGCGATGAAGGATGCGGCGCTCCAGGCGGTCCATAAGCCTACTGTCCAGGCAGCCGATCAGGAGTAACAGCGACGTAGCCTTCGTTGGCGTATTTCTCATGGTCCTGTGGTGAAATGGAATGTAGGGCCGCTAGCTCATCGGGTAGAGCAGGGGACTTTTAATCCCAAGGTGCCGGGTTCGAGCCCCGGGCGGCCCACTGCGAAAGACCAGACAGCTGGCGGTGGCGATCTCACTCCGTACGGTCTGCTGTACTCGATCGCTGCAATGAGCCCTACTGTTGGAGGAAGATCATCGCGAACGGGACGACGCGTGAGAGGCGTCCTGGTGTGTGGGAGCTACGCAGTCCGTGACGCGCTGCATCAACTCGGGCAAGGAGCTCTTCCGCCGAGATGATCGGCGTCCCGCGCCATGGAGACAAGGGGATCAAGTGCTGGGTGTCGTTGGACACGATGACACTTCTCCAGGATCGACTTCCCCGCCGCCCGATCGGGCAGTGATCTCCCGCAGCCGGTTGGCGTAGCGCTCGGCCTGGTCCTGGACCCAGCCGAGCTCCCCGACGAGCACACGCACAACGTTTCCCAGGATGCGTGGGGATAGCCAGAGCGCGAGCTCGTCGGCATCGTTGATGATCCCGACGCATTCGGCTGCCGCGTCTGTCCGCCGGGGCGGCGGCGAAGGCCACTCTTCGAAGGAGGACAAGCGAGAACACCGAACCGAAAGGCATGTTCTCGCCTGCTCTTTACTTACCCAGGTTCTTCACTGCCCAGTTTGCAACGCCGGTGGCAGCCCATGGCGGCATCCCTTGCGAGGCCCGCGCCAGACCAAGCTCGGGGGGGAGGACTCGAACCCCCAACGGCAGGGCCAGAACCTGCTGTGTTGCCAATTACACCACCCCCGATCGGGTGATAGTCCCACACTATCGCGGGCGCAAGGCCGCGCGTTGCGAAGAGGGCCCGCGTGTTGCGAAGAGATACCGGTATCTGCGGACCGTCGTGCCAAACGTCCTGTTGAAAGGCTATAGCTATCTGGCGACGAAAGTACGATAATGGCGCTGTGAGGACTGTACGGTTGCTGCAATGGCCGGTCTGCCTCCTACCAACCATGGCGAACTGACGTATATACCGAGGGAGCTAGAGATCGACGGGCAGGCAACCGCACAGTTCCCGATGTGGGTCATCGAGGATGTGGGTCACTGGGGTCGAGCCCTTCTGATGGGCTCTTGGCGCTAGCCATCTGGCTGGCATCAACCCTCTGGCGAGGGCCACTCCCAAAGGGAGCGCCCTCGCCGGGGGGCTGATGGGCGATCAAGCCGCGGAGCGAGCGCGCTCCCGGAGAAAAGAAGCAGCCTGGCGGACGCGCACACGTGTGAGCTTGGCGGCGCCGCGTGCCTGCAGTGGAATATACCGATCTAGTGGTGCGAGAGTGCTCTCGACCTTGCTGAGCACCTCGCCAATCTGGCCGTCGACGTGCTTGGCTCGTCTGGTGACCTCGGCAGTGGCCTCCGCGAACTGGCCTTCGATCTGCTTGGCTCGTCCGGTGATCTGCTTGGACAGCGCGACCCGGCGGACCTGTGCCCGCTGGAAGCCAAGCACGCCAAGACCAACGGCTACGTATGCCGCGTCCCTGGCGACCTTGGTCACATCTCTTATCTCGGCCATCTTTCTTGCATCCTGTCCTTCGTGCTCGTCGTTATGTTGGCTTCGCTAACTAGAGTATAACAGCCCGGCAACAATTGCAAGCGCTTTTCTCGATTTTTGCGCGGTCGCCCAGGAAGGCGGCACTGCATCGCAGGTAGGCACCGCTTTCGTACGGGCAGTGGGAGCGGTCTGGCGCCAGTCGTGCGGTAGGCCCCAGTGCGGTTGTAGCCTGATACTCCTAGTGACTTCTGCGACAGCTGGACCGGCAGGCACACCGGTGCTCGACTCCGGTGTCTTCGTTGTTGTGCTCGTTGGGGGTACGCTGGGCACTCTCGTGACGCGCTGATGGTCGAGCCGGAGGCGCCAGCGGTAGTGGCGGTGGTTGTAACGCACAATCCCGGCGACTGGTTCGAGGAGACTCTACAGAGCCTTGCTGACCAGGACTACGCCAATATGTCTGTGTTGGTGCTCGACGCTGCAAGTGACGAGGATCCCACGGGTCGCATAGCACGGGTGCTTCAGGATGCGTTCGTGCGTAGGCTGCCCCGAAACCGTGGCTACGCGGCCAGCGCGAACGAGGCTCTCTCGATGGTGAAGGGAGCGACCTACCTGCTGTTCTGCCATGACGACGTGGCTCTCGACCCAGATGCCGTTCATGTCCTCGTGGAGGAGGCATTCCGATCGAACGCTGGCGTAGTCACTCCGAAGTTTGTCTCCTGGACTGAGCCAGACATCCTCTTGAGCATGGGAATGTCGGCTGACAAAGGTGGAGCTCTGGTTTCCTACGTCGAAGAGCGCGAGCTCGACCGCGGTCAACACGATGCAGTGAAGGACGTGCTGGTGGCTCCAGGAGGCTGCACGCTGGTCCGGACCGATCTGCTGGAGGCTCTGCACGGCTTCGACGCGGGCATGTTCGCCTTTGGCGAGGATCTGGACCTGTGCTGGCGGGCGTGGCTTGCCGGAGCGAGGATCGTGGTCGTTCCCGATGCGAAGGTCCGTCACCTCCAGTGCCTGCTGGAGGGCCGGAGGGCCCTGCCTCCGAGCATCTTGGATGGCAGGAAGGCCTCTGCGACACGCTCTAATGATGCCGTAACGCGCGGCCTTGCGGCACGTGGCGCCGCAAGGCCGGTGAAAGTCCACAGGCGCGCGGCAAACCAGCTTCCGTACGCGGCGATGATGCTGCAGCGTCGGCACGAGCTGCGCTCAGTCCTCAAGTGCTACGGGCCAGCGCGGCGATTCGCGGTTCTTCCCCAGCTCTTCATCCTTTCTGTTGCGGAGATGATCGTCGCGTTGATCACGGGACGCGGCGCCACTAGACGCGCGATCACCGGCGCGTGGCGGTGGAACCTCGCACGTGAGAACCGAAGGTCGATGCGCCTGGCCCGGCGCCAGGTAAGTGAGCTGAGAGCCCTCAGAGACCGGGATGTGCACCGTATGCAGGCGAGAGGCAGCGCCCGGATCACGGCTTTCTTCAGGCGCCATGACGTCCACCGCTTGCTGGAGCGTTCATACGGTGCTCGCGGGCGAGACCGTCTGGACCGATCCGCAACAGAGCACGTTGCCATGCAGACCGGGGCAGCCGGGGTTGCCGTTTCGCCCGGGGTAGCCCTTTCGGCCGGGTCGGCCGGCTCCGTGGCTGGCCTTGGCTCCGACGTTGCCGCGGTGGAGGTTGCGGAGCCTGCCGGGCACGCGGGCGAGGCTCATGGGGAGGGCGGGGGCATGTTGGAGCACATTGAGCGAGCTGAAGTCTGGATGGCTGGGTGGCGTGCGCCCGTGATCACGTGGTCTGTTGTGGTCCTTTTTCTCGTCGTTGGAAGCAGGCAGCTCTTTGGTCCGCAGTTCCCATTGATAGGCCAGCTTGGAGCTTTCCCGAGCTGGACGATGTTCTTGCGGGACTTCTTCACGGGCGTCCATGTGCCAGGGCTTGGCAACGGCGCTGCGTCGTCGCCGTCGTTCGCGCTTTTCGGCCTGGGAGGAATGCTGCTGTTCGGCGCAGTTGGGACTCTGCACAAGATTCTCGTTCTCGGATGCCTTCCGGTCGGCGTCGTCGGCGCCTACCGGCTTTCCCGGCCGCTGGGCTCGCCGTTCGGGCGCCTCATCGTTGCCGTCATCTACTTTGCAGTGCCACTCCCGTACGACGCGCTCGCAAATGGTCGTTGGTTCACAATGGTCGCATACGCGGCGGCTCCATGGCTCTTGGCCAGACTTGCTGGCGCTATTGCCGAGGCTCCATTCAGCGCTCTCGAGCACAGCAGGCAGGGTCGGGCTGCATCGGCATCATCGGCATATGGATCGATCAGCGAGCGAGACCCGCTCGTGGCACGCGCGAAGCGCTGGACTCGCTCACGCGCGGCTCGTCAGGTGGCCGCGCTGGGAGTGCTGGAGGCTGTGCTGTTTGCTTTCGTCCCCGCGATCTCGATGGTGATGATCCTGATCGCAGTAGCGCTCAGCCTTGGATCGCTGCTGCTCGGTCGATGGCGGGAGGCCTGGATGCCACTCGCCATAGCTTTGGGCGCCACCGCACTCGCAGCGATCCTGTGCTTCCCTTGGACGATCAGCTTCCTCGCGTCGGGATCGCACCTGAGCATGTTCACGGGGTTCATCCCGTCCGCTCTAAGTTCTCATGACTGGGCCCAGTTGCTTCGTTTCCAGACCGGATGGCTCGGCGCGGCGCCGCTCGGATGGGCCTTCCTCGTGGCGGGATCGCTGCCGCTGCTCATCGGGACGAGGTGGCGCTTTTCCTGGGCGATCAGGATGTGGGTGGTAGCACTGGTCTCCTGGGCGGTAGCGTGGGCGGCGTCGCAGGGTTGGCTGGGATCTGCTTCTCCGCCGCCCGGGATGCTGCTGGCGCCTGCAGCAGCGGCGATCGCGCTGTGTGCTGGAATGGCCTGGGTAGCGTGCGAGAGGGATCTCCGAAGGTACAAGATGGGATGGCGCCACGTGGCGTCGGCGCTTGCCATGGTGGGCGCCGTCGCAGCGGTGTTGCCTGTCCTCGGGGCTTCGCTCCCTGGACGCTGGGGATTGCCGAGCACCGGATATCGTGGTCAGCTGTCGTGGATGTCATCCAAGGCCACTGCGGGATCGTCACGCGTCTTGTGGATAGGCGAGCCGCGAACCCTGCCACTTGCCTCTTCTGACCTCGGAGGCGGTGTTGCCTACGCGGTCTCGACGGACGCGATCCCCACGGTCACCAGCCTGTGGCAGGGGCCGTCTTCAGTGGCCGACCGGGGCGTCTCGCGTCAGCTGACCTTGGCCGCGAACGGATTGACCACATCTCTCGGACACCTGCTGGCCCCTATGTCGATCCGGTATGTCGTCGTGACGACCGGGGTCGCGCCGGTGATACCGGGGGTGCAAGAGCCTCCGGCGGGTCAACCTTCATCCGAGGCTGCTGACGGCGAGATCGTGCGGGTCCTATCGAGCCAGACCGATTTGCGCCTGCTGGCCGGCAAGTCTGAGGGCGCCTGGGTCTTCGAGAACCTCGCGTGGATGCCCGAGCATGCGATTGTGCCCGCTGGGGTAGCTGCTGCGGCCACCGGCTCAACGGGATCTGGCTCAACGGCCACCGGCTCAACGGCCACCGGCTCAACGGCCACCGGCTCAACGGGATCGCTGCCGCTGCCGCTGCCGCTCGCTCCACTCCATGGAGCTCGGGCGGTGCTGTCTGGCGCCGCTGGATCGCGGAGCTTCAAAGGCCGTGTTCCAAGAGGTGCTCTATACCTCTCGCTCCCGTCCGCATCCTCCTGGGTGCTCGAAGCAGGGAACGGGCGAGCGCTTGTTCCGACGACTGCTTTTGGCTGGGCCTCCCTCTACTCGCTGCGGCGATCGGAGGTGGTCAACCTCACCTACCGGGCGCCGGCAAGTCGCATCGCGGAGAGCATCCTGGAGGTCCTGTTGTGGCTCCTCGCTCTCGTGTACCTCGCCAAGGGGTACTCGCCGAAGCGGTCGAGGTCCCGGTTGGCTGGTGAGCGCAGGCGCCGGTCACCGGGGGCGACGCCAGGGCAGGCGACGGCATGAGCGAAGGGCCTGAGAGGGCAGGCGCGCGGCGCGTCTCCCGAACGTCGGGTCGGCGGGTACGCCATAGCGCCGCGGGCGTTCAGCGTCTGCGAGCCGCGAGGGGCGCGAGGCCGAGGGAGCAGCGGGCGGCGCCTCTGCTCGTGATAACCCTTGGGCTCGTGGGGCTGTCGATTGCCGGGAGCCTGATCGGCCCCTTCGCCACCAGCGGCTATCTCCATGCCAGCGGGATTCGTCCTGCCGGGATCCTTGCTACGCAGCTGCCCGCCTCGGTTCCGCCGGGTGCAGTGTCGTCGTCGTGGTACTGCCCTGGAGCAGGTGGAACCAATGGTAGCGCCGAGGGTTCCCCGGCCGGCGAGACCGTCGTCCTGGTGAACACGACGCCAGGTGCGGTCCAGGGCATCGTGACCGCAGCCTCGAGTGACGGGCCGACCAGCAGCTCCTTCATGTCGCTGGCAGCCTTCGGAAGCGCAACAGTCGACCCGGCTCGCATGGTTCCAGGGCCTTACGTAGCGTCGACGTTCGACTTTGCATCTGGCGGAGTGACCGCCACAGAGGAGGTCATGAGCCCGGATGGTACGGTCTCTACGCAGTGCGCGTCATCGACCTCGACGCGCTGGTACTTCTCGGATGGCTCGACGGCTAACGGCAACCAGATGCTTATCGGCCTGTACAATCCACTTGGCACCGACGCGGTGGTCAATCTGGCTTTCTCGACGGATGCTGGTCCATCCGCGCCGCCGCGCTTTCAGAGCATCGTGGTCCAGGCCCGCTCGCTGGTCATGAAGGATGTGGGAGCCTTTGTGCAGAGTCGCACCCAAGTCGCAACCTCCGTTACGGTCCTGGCAGGCAGTGTCGTGGCAGATGAGCTGCAGCTGCGCGCAGCCGTACCGCATGCCCAGATCGGGCTGTGCCTTGGAGCGCCGCTGACGGCCTCGAGCTGGTATTTCCCGACGACGGTGGACCAGCCGGGCATGACCGTCGGCTTTCACCTGTTCAATCCCGGCGCTTCGGCTGCTCGAGTGGAGGTCGCGATCTCGCTCACCCGCGGCTCGGCGGAGCCGTTCATCCTCGACGTACCGGCTGCATCGGAGGTCACCCTCCCGGCCAGCAGTGAGGTTCGCATACCGGTTGCGACTGCGTACTCGACGGAGGTGTCCGTGCTCTCCGGGCCCGGCGTGGTGGTGCAGCGTTCCCTGCTGGCCACCAAGCCGTCTGGGTACTCAGGCTTCAGCGACGAGACCGGCGCACCGAGTGTCGCTCAGAAGTGGTTGCTCTCTGCTGAGCCACTTACTTTTCTCACCGCCGAGCTGGTGGGGATCGAGGCGCCCCAGGGCGCCCCCCAAGCAGCTGGCGGCGCTGTGCCACGATCAAGCGCATCCGTCACAGGCGCTCCGAGTGCTCTGCCCGCCGCGTCGGTCTCGGTTTACCAGCTTGTAAAGGGCTCCTGGAAGCCGCTCAAGGGTCTCCAGCACGTTGCGGTCCAAGCGGGATCGCCGCTGGTCGTACGCATGAACAGCTATCCACGCTGGTATGCGGGACCACTTCTCATCTCCGCGAGCGCCAGCGTGGTCGCAAGCCAAGAGCTTTATCAGGTGGGTGTTCCTGCAGTCACTTCGACGATCGGGTTCCCACTCATAGCGAGCGCTTATACGCCCTGAGCTCCAATCCGGGATGGGCGGTGTGGTGCTATGCAGGATCTTCGGGCTGCGCGATTATCCGCTCTGTGCTCACCCTCACCTTGAGTCGCCGCTCTCCCTCCTGCCTGAACGGGTATGAAGGCTTGCCAAGGTACTTCGATGCCAAGAAGTCGATGTGCTCATCCGCACCCTCCTCGGTGATGTCCTTTACCAGACCTCTCACGAGCAGGACCGTGTAGGGGTCATCTGGATCCACTACCGATATGGCGACAGCCGGGTTCGCTCTGAGGTTCTTTGGCTTCTGCCGGCCGTCTGCGGTGTTGAAGATGATGTCGTCGCCATCGACGTCGATCCACACCGGAGAGAGCTGGGGCATGCCGCTCTTGCTTACGGTGGCGATGTTCGCGATGACTGGACGTTCGAGAAGAGCCCTGGCTCGGCTCGTCAACCTGTCAGGCACTGCGCTCACTCCTTTATCTGCATCTTTAGTATCTCTGTTCTCTGGGTAATTCCCGTCTCGCGGGTTCCCAGCCAGTCGTGGGCTCCCTGCCGGCTCCAGTTCCGGCTTGCGACGAGGAGCAATGTTAGTCCTCAGTCTAGGGGATCTGGATCTCCTCATGGAACCTGATGCGCGAGACTCGCCTGATGCTGATCGGTGCACATGTGAGCGCGGGGCCCGGACTGACTGCCGCGCTAGGCAAGGGTGCGAGCATAGGTGCGGATGCTGTGCAGTTCTTCACCCAGAGCCCGCGCACCTGGAGGCCGCAACGTTATCCAGATGAGATCCTAGCCTCCTACCGCGAAGCGCAGCGTGCCCACCCGAGCGTCCGGGAAACGTACTGCCACGCGAGCTACCTGATCAACCTGGCTACGTCGGACCTCGATCTTCTCGAGCGCTCCGCCGCCTGCCTCGTCGAGAACGCGAGAGTCGCCACCGCAGCCGGTGCGTCGGGGCTGATCCTGCACGTGGGCAGCCACAAAGGCGCTGGGCTCAGCGCCCGTCTGGACCAGGTGACAGCAGTGTTGGAGCAGGTGCTCAGCGGTGGGGGTTGTCCCCTGCTCTTGGAGAACACCGCTGGTGGCGGCGGAAGTGTAGGGCGTGACTTCGAGGAGCTTTCGCTCATGATCGAGCAAGTGGGCGCCGGCCCCGAGCTGCTCGGCATCTGTCTTGATACCCAGCATCTCTGGGCGTCAGGGGTATCATATGCCACCCTTGACGATGCTCAGGCGGTCATATCGGATCTTGGTTCCCGGATCGGCCTCGAGAGGCTGCGCTGCATTCACCTGAACGACTCGAAGGCGCCAATGGGCTCGAAGCGGGATCGTCACGAGAACCTTGGTGAAGGGCTGATAGGGATGAGAGCACTCGGCCTGCTGGTAGGCCACCCATCGCTCCAGCAGACGACCGCCATCCTCGAAGTGCCCGGGCAAGGGCAGGGTCCCAGAGCCGAGGACGTTCTCGCTGCCCGGAGTCTTCACCGCGACGGCGCGCTGCGCTGGGCTCAGCTGGCCGGACCGGCAGCAGGATCGGTTGCGCCCACGTAGTCGCCCCAACGGTAGCTTTCCAGCCGCACCGACGCGCCGGTGTGAGGGGCATCGATCATCTCCCCACCACCTGCGTAGATGCCGACGTGGCTTATCTGGGACCCTGACGCGCCGAAGAATACCAGGTCCCCGGGTGCGATCTTCTGACCGGGACCGACAAGAGGTCCCGTGTCGTACTGCTGCTGGGCTGTCCTCGGAAGCGACACTCCTGCTGCGGCATATGCCGCCTCGGCGAGGCCCGAGCAGTCGAAAGCCGCCGGTCCGGTCCCTCCCCACTTGTAGGGCTTTCCGAGCTGGTCAATCGCGAAGGAGAGCGCCGTTTCCGCTATGGCTTGGCGAGTCACAGGACCGGATGCTCCCACGCCGTAGGTTGCTGCGAGTGCGAGCACTTCGTTCACGTAAGACCAAGAGTGGTTGTACGCGAACAGAGCGTTCCTGAGAAGCGCCTGGCTGCCCGCACCGTTCGCGCACAGCATCTTGGCTGCTGTGTAGATAGCGTCGACCGGATCATAAGGGCTGGGCGGAACTTGCCCCCCTGGGCCGATCGTCGCGTACTCCGCAAAGGTAGCCGGCTCGAACTGCATGGGCCCCTCTGCGCCGGCAGGGTTGTGCCCGCTATGCACCCCGGGAAGAGTTGATTGGCCGTTGTCGCTCTCGACCGTGCCGATTGCAGCAAGGACCGTCCATGCAAGCCCCGGACATGTGGTCGCAGCCTCCTCGTACAGCGCAAGGTACTCGGGCGGGATGGAGGAGATCGCTGTCGGGCCCGGAGGGACGCCCGTTGACAGGTCGCCCAGGAGCACCTGGAGGACGCCGGCTACGAAGACAGCAGGTCCAACGAGCATGACGAGGACGAGGGTGAACCCCAGCACCGCTAGTCGTTTCACGTTTCGTGACTCTTGGCTGAGCGGAAGTGCGAGCCCATAGGGCCACTATGCTCCAGCAGCTCATAACACTGCAAGCTGTTTCAGTATATTTGATGTTATTACACTTGAACGGAATACCTTCCAAGTCGACTCGCGGAAAACTTTGCGCGCCGAAGAAGCTGTTGCAACGGCGTCTCACCGCCCGGGCGAGTGGCCCGAAGATCCCGACGTAGCCATGGCGGACGTCTTGGTCAGCTTCTCCGCAATGTGGGACGGCACGACGTCGTAGTGGTCGTGAGAGATCCGGAAGCGCCCCCTCCCTGCGGTGAGCGAGCGGAGGTCGATCGCGTAGCGGAGGACTTCTGCTGTCGGGACCAACGCGATAACGGTGTGCCAACCTTCATCCGCGGTCTCCGTTCCCTGAACGCGGGCGCGCCGGGCGCTCAAGTCTCCCAAGACCTCCCCCTGGTGCTCTGGTGGCATCGTGACCTCTATGCGGGAGATGGGCTCGAGGAGCACCGGGTGCGCTCTTGCAACGGCCTCCTTCAACGCGAGCGACCCCGCCATCTTGAAGCTCATCTCTGAGGAGTCCACCGGATGGTACTTGCCGTCGTAGCACGTCACGTGGATGTCGCAGACCGGGTGCCCGAAGGCGCCTGCCTGCGCGAGCGCTTCGCGCACGCCCTTCTCGACGGCAGGTATGAACTGCCGGGGGATCGCACCGCCGACGACCTCGTCGGAGAAGACGAACCCGGCTCCGCGTTCGAGGGGGGCTATGCGAATGGATGCCACACCGAACTGACCATGGCCGCCGGTCTGTTTCTTGTACTTGCCTTCAGCCTCCGCCGGCTGCGTTATGGTCTCGCGATAGGGAACGAGCAGATCTTCCGTCGTCACCTCGACTCCGAACTTGCGTTGCAGGCGCTCGGCTACGATCGCGAGGTGCGCCTCGCCGGCGCCGGAGAGGATCGTCTGGTGTGTCTCGTCGACGCGCCGAACGTTCAGCGCCGGGTCCTCTTCCTGCAGGCGGTTCAGAGCGTTCATGAGCTTGTCCTCGTCAGCGGTAGATCTGGGCCTTACGGCAATCGACAAGGCAGGCTCTTCGGGCTCGGGAGAATCGATCACAACCGGCGTTCCCTTGGGGGCCAGGGTGTCTCCGGTGACTGTATGCGCAAGCTTCGGGACCGCGATGATGTCACCTGCGACCGATTGCATGACGGGCTCGCTTTCCTTGCCGCGCATGGCCTGGAGCGCGTGAAGCCGCTCGTCGCAGTGGGATCGAGGGTTGGTCAGCACCGTGTCGGGTCGGATCGTCCCGGAGAGCACCTTGAGCAGCGAGATCCGCCCGATGTACGGATCCGACATTGTCTTGAAGACCAGAGCGAGTGGTGGTCCCTCCGGGTCGCACGGTACATCTTTTACTGTGTCGCCTGCCCTAACTGTGGTCGGGGGTCGTTCTAGCGGCGAGGGCCCGATCTCACAGATCAGGTCCGCGAGGCGGTCGACGCCGATACCTCGTGGAGACGAGCCGCAGACGATCGGGAAGACGGTTGCCTCCGCTACCCCCTTGGCAAGAGCGCTGGCCAGCTCGCCAGATGCAGGGACGTCGCCTTCCAGATAGCGCTCAGTGAGCGCATCGTCAGCGACTACGATGCCTTCTACCAGGTTGTCGTGAACTCTATGCTCGATCTGAGCGAGCTCGTCGGGAACGGGTCCGGCGGATGCCCGCCCATCTGAGTAGGTGTACGCGGCGTCGGTCAACAGGTCGGCGACGCCGCGAAACCCGCCTTCTTCCCCGATGGGCAGCTCCAGCGGGGCGACACCTGCCCCGAACGTCTGGCGGAGTTCGGCGACCGTTCTTTCGAAGCTGGACCTCTCTTTGTCAAGCTTCGAGATGAAGAACATCCTGGGGATTCCGGCAGCAGCTGCCAGTCTCCAGGCGGCCTCCGTCTGGACCTCGACTCCGTCTACGCCGCTGACGACGATGACGGCCATCTCGACTGCGGTCATGGCCGCGGCCATCTCGTGGGCGAAGTCGGGGAAGCCCGGAGTGTCAAGTATGTTCAGCTTGCACGATCCGTAGGGGAAGGACACCAGGGCAGTGGAGATGGACATGTGGCGTCTCGTCTCCTCCGGCTCGAAGTCTGAGATCGTACTGCCGTCTTCCACCTTGCCGGCTCTGGCGATCACCCCAGCGCGCAAGGCCAGGGCCTCGGTCAGCGTGGTCTTCCCCGAGCCGCCATGTCCGGCGAGCACGATGTTGCGGACGTTCTTTGCCTCGTACTTATCCATCTGACGCACCTCACCATCGACTGGACCACCAGCCCACGGCCGGTGGTCATCGAGCCCCGACCTCCGGGGATCGCCAGCGAGGCGAGCCAGCAAGACCGGACGTACGGGCCGGTATATACGGCGCCAGTGGCACCTCGTTGGCGCCCGGGACGGGTGGCGTCTTTCGAAGCCGGATGTACCGGCGATCATCACCCGTTCGATCGTCAACTGCCTGGACCCACTGGCACGACGCACCTACCATAGCGCCACTGCTCCAACGGCGTCTCGGAGCCCGTCGGAGATCGCGACCCCGGACTGGCGTTGTCCGGCGTCGATTGCAGAGCACATATCCTTGCATCTCACAGTTCGACTTGACATGGTTGTCGTAGGTTGTACCGTGGCGGTAGGGGCACAAGGGAATAGGGCTCTTGGGAACAGATCCACGGGGGCAGGTCCATGGGTATGGATCCATGAGGGCATGGATGAAGAGATGAGGTGCCGATCATGGCGCATGCAACATCGGTGACGAGAGCATCCGCAAAGGCTCTCGCTTTTGCAGGAAGCGTTCTGCTCACAGCTACTGCAGCTGTATTTCTGGGGGGGCATAGCATCAGCGTCCTCTCCGTCCTGGAGCACTGCACAGAGCGCGAGCTCTAGCGCTACGCAGGACAACGTGCTCTACCGGACGAGCTGTGCGGGCTCCACCTGCTTTGCGACAGGACGCTACGGGGTGAGACATACCCTCACCGGAGAAGAGTCCACCTCGTCGAACGGCGTCACCATCTGGTCGGAGACCCAGAGCGCGAACCAGGGCGCGAACCAGAACAACTACCTGAACGGCGTCTCGTGCGTGTCGTCTACCTCGTGCATGGCCGCCGGTGACTACATCGCCTCAGGTGTGACCTATACGCTCACGGAGTCCTTCAACGGCGCCTCCTGGTCTATTGAGACGAGCACCAACCCGAGCTCTGTGCTCAACATCCTCTACGGCGTCTACTGCTCCTCTGCTTCTAGCTGCCTTGCGACCGGCGTCGAGACAGGATCATCCAGCATGCACCAGAGCCTTGCCGAGCTGTGGAGCTGACCATGGAGCATTTGAAGAAGATCTCCAGCCTTTCGGCAAGGATCGCAACCAGCGTGTTGATCACAGCGGTTGTGTCCCTTGGCGTGGCGTCTGTCACCTCCGGCGCAGCTGGCGCTTCACAGGCAAGCGCCTCGGCTGGCCCCTGGGCGATCGTGGCCCAGAGCCCTGCGGTGCCGAGGTTTTCGGCGAGTGTAGGTGGTGCATCGATTCTCGGCAGTAGCCCGATCATCTCCTGTCCTACGACCACCTTCTGTATGACCGTGGGCACACCGGCTTCGAGTTCCGGCGTTGGGCTCCCGCTCATCGAGGTCTACAGGAGCGGCGTCTGGTCCGAGATGGCCGCCGCGCCGCTTCCTAGTGACACGCTGGGCGGTGGGCTTGACGGCGTGTCGTGTGTGAGCACGAGCTTCTGTGTCGCAGTCGGCGGGTACAATCCAGGCGGAGGTGGCGGTGTGTTGAGCCTGGTGGAGAAGTTCAACGGTACCTCCTGGTCGCTCATGCCGAGCCCGAACCCTGCAAACAGTTACGTACCATTTCTTGTGTCTGTGTCGTGTACGAGCACGACGTTCTGTGTTGCAGTGGGCAGCAACGAATTCCAGCAGGATACGGCCACGGGCCTTGTCGTCACTATCGTCGAGACCTTCAACGGCGCCTCCTGGTCGCTCATGCCGAGCCCTAACCTACCCGAGCCTGCTGGCGGCAATGGCATGAGCGTGCTCACCAGCGTATCGTGTGTGAGCACTACGTTCTGTGTCGCAGGGGGCTGGGGCGGCCCCGTGAGCGGAACGCAGCTGCCTCTCATCGAGACCTTCAACGGCTCTTCCTGGTCCATCACGCCGATCCCTGCTCCCCCGAACCCGTATCCTCTGAGCGTCGCAAATGAGTACAGTGCTCATCTCGAGAGCGTCTCGTGTGCGAGCCCGAGCTTCTGCGTCGCTGTAGGGTTTGTGAACGGAGAAACATCATCCAACCATAGTGTTTTTGGCGCCATTCTCACCGAGGCCTTCAACGGCTCCTCCTGGTCCATTACCCAGAACCCTTACTCCAATGTGGTTGTGACCAATAGGGCTGTGTTGTTTCTCGGCGGTGTGTCGTGCACGAGCCCGAGCTACTGCGTAGCGGTCGGCTCCAATGGGCTTACCCTCATAGAGACCTACAACGGCTCTTCCTGGTCCATAACCCCGAGCCCTGACATGAGCACCGTTCCCGGGTCAGGCAACATACTTGATGCAGTGTCGTGTGCGAGCAGCTCCGCATGTGCCGCCATTGGCTCCTATAACTTTGGCTCCTATAGCTATCCGGTTCCGTCATGTCCCCTAGGGTCTACTACTCAGGACACGGGCAACCTCGTCGTGGCGACCGGCCCGCTCCAGGCCTCGCAGGTCCCATCCATGGGATATTGGACCGTAGCGTCTGACGGGGGCATCTTCAGCTACGGGAACGCCCGCTTCTTGGGCTCCATGGGAGGAAGGCATCTCAACGCGCCAATGGTCGCTATGGCGGCCACGCCAGATGGCAAGGGATACTGGACCGTCGCGTCTGACGGAGGCATCTTCAGCTACGGGAACGCCATCTTCCACGGATCGATGGGAGGAAGGCATCTCAACGCCCCAATGGTAGGCATAGCGACAGGTCCCGGAGGATGTGGGTACTGGACCGTCGCAGCAGACGGGGGCATCTTCAGCTACGGCTCTTCTGTCTTCCACGGCTCGATGGGAGGAAGGCATCTGAACGCCCCGGTAGTGGCCATGGCATCTACTCCAGGAGGAAACGGCTACTGGCTCGTCGCAGCAGACGGCGGGGTGTTCACCTTCGGCTCTGCTGTGTACCACGGATCTATGGGAGGTAAGCGCCTCAACTCGCC
>JAJYWA010000041.1 GCA_021791755.1 Actinomycetes bacterium
GCGATTGCTCGTTCGTTCCTCTCTTGGCGTAGTGGCTTGTACTGGTGTTGCTCTGCTCCAATCTTTCGGAGCCGGTTGTTCTCCCTTCCTCGTGCGTTCTTCTGGCGTTCCCTGGCCTGCTCCAAGCGGCGGAGGCGTTCTGCCTCCTTTGGTCCCAGGGTGACGAAGTCCCGCTTGAGCGTCTCACGAGCAGTAGCGCAGGCGGCGGCGATCGCCCCTCTGCGATCGACTCCGATAGCGGTCGCAAAGCTGTGGGTCGGCGACCCTGGGCTTGGTTGGCTGGCGAACGTGGCGCTCAAGCAACACTGAGATGTAGACCTTGCCGTCGTCCACGGCCAGTTCCATCAGTCGTTGCACGGTTCCGGTCATAATGGCCGGGTAAAGAACGGAAACGACTGATGGAGGCTCCAGTATGTGAGGTATGCCCCGGTCCCTGCTCGAACGCGAGGAGATTTCACTCGTTGTGACCGAAGACCGAGATACGCCGTGGGCCACGATCGCCCGGCGCGTTCATCGTCGCCCGGCAACCGTGATGCGCGAAGTGGTGCGCAACGCTGTACTAGGGGCTACCGTCCTGGGCTCGCACAGCGCCGATCGGAGAGCCAGCGTTGTCGGCCACGCCCACGTCGCCTGGAGCTCCCCGGGGAGTTGCGAGAGCGAGTGATCCGAGAGCTCACCCTCGGCCGGTCCCCTGTGGCTATCTGGGCCGATCTCATGTCCGATGGAGCGCTAGAGGGTGTCTCGTAGAGACCATCTACGCGGGCGCTCTACGCCGGCGTCCTCGGCGTGAAGCCAACCGAGCGCCTGCGGGGTCGCCGGCCTCGCAGGCGCCGCCGCCAGGCCCGCCACGAGTCCAGGCGCCCTGGTCTGGCGAACATCTCGGCTCGCCCAGCCGTCGTGAACGAGCCAGCCGAGCTCGGGCGCTCCGAAGGCGACCAGATCATCGGCTATCGCAACCGCTCCTCGATGCTGTGGCTCACCGAGAGTGTGACCCGCTACTCGATCGGGGCCACGATGCCAGAGGGCTACGCCGGAGACGCGATGCTCACCGGGCTCGTAGAGGGCCTCGAAAAGATCCCGTCCCACCTCTTCGCTCTCTATCACCTTCGACCAAGGATCCGAATGGGCCTGCTGGGAGCCAATCGCCGCCACCTACGGCATCAAGGTCTGGTTCTGTGACCCGCACAGCTGTTGGCGACGTGGTCAGGTGGAGAACCTCAACCGACCCTGGAGCCTCTGGTTCCCAAGGGGCGCTGGCCTTGGTTTGGTCGATCAAGCAGAAGCCGACCATGTCGCTTTGATCATCAACGGACAGCGCCGCAGAAGCCTCGGCTACCAGAGCCCTGCCGCGCTGTACACTGTTGCCGCCGTACAGTGATCACTGGAACTGGCCGTCTCCTGGGTAACGACGAGTCGTAAGTTCCTTGCTCATACCACAATCCTCTCTCGGACAAGCTGTCTAGAGTGTCCGCGGTCTGCTAGATCGTCCGCGGTCTGCGGGTAGGGGTCCAGACCAAGCTCGTCTACCTGAGCGGCCTCAGCGACCTGGCCACGATTGAGCACGCGTCCAACTTGGTCGGCGCCGAGCGCCTACGAAGCGATCCGGACGAGCTGGGGGAGCCCGGCCGCGACCGGTCAGTTCAACGCGCACGATCGATCGCCAGGCGCCCTGCTCACCCCGAGCGTCCTCCGCCAGATGTCGGCAGGAGACGCGCTACTCGTTCACGGGGAGCTCCCACCCGCTTGGGTTCGCTCGATCAGCTGGCGGGTTCGAGCCTGGCCGGACCTCGCCGAACGGCTTATGGCCATTCGCGAGCTGGGCGACTCGAGATGAATGCTGGTGTGATACACTGAAGCACATGCGCGACGAAGCGAACTCAGTTCAGCGATCTTTTCGGCTCTCCAAGTCTACCGTCGAGCTTCTGGACGCTGCGGCTGCGTCCGGGCGGGAATCCCGGAACGCGCTGGCGAACCGCCTCCTCGGCGAAGCGGTTCGGCTCGAGCGTCACCCACTGATCCGATTCCACGAAGGCGCGTCAGGCCGGCGTCAGCCATTGGTTGTGGGCACCCGGCTCTACGTGCACCAGGTCATGTCCACGGTGCGAGCGAGTGACGGCGACGTCGACGAAGCAGCCACCTACTTCGGGACGCAAACCCGACTTGTTCGGGCCGCCGTCGAGTACTATGCCGAGTTCGCTGACGAGGTGGATGAAGACGCGGCCGCCGCAGCAGCAATAGAGCGCGACGAGCGCGCGCGATGGGACCGTCAGCAGCGTGCTCTCGCGTGAAGCTCGCCCTCGACCATCACTACTCGCTGGCCATTGCGACCCAACTTCGGGTCCGAGGGCACGACGTTATAGCCGTGGCAGAGCGTGGCTGGGAGAGCGAGGAGGATGCGTCGCTCCTTTCGCTCTGCCTCGAGGAACTGCGTGCCCTTCTCACCAACAACGTCTCAGACTTCACGACGATCGCTCGACGCTGGGCGCTCGAGGGGCGAGGCCATGCAGGGCTGATATTCACGTCGGACTCGAGCATGCCAAGGACGAGGGCCGCTATCGGCCTGTTCGTCAAGGCTCTCGATGGGCTGCTCGAAGCGAATTCTGACGAGGGGGCGTTCAATGATCGAGCTCACTGGCTGTAGCTCGCGTCTCTCGTCACGCCGCGTCTTATAATTTAGTCAACGTCCAGACGTCGTCGCTGAGGGATACTGGCGGTTGGCGACGTTCGGAAGCTGCGCGGAGCGAATGATGGGGAGACTGACGCCTCGACATTGGGTGTACTTGCTCCTCAACGTCGACATCATGGGCTTCGGCCTGCGACAGATGCGCGAGGACGATCGTAACGACTTTGCACGGTAAGACACGCACGCCCGCGTCCGTATCCTCGTCATCGGTCTTGCCGTGCCCGCGGGTGCGCGCAGTAACGCCCTGGTGCACATTCGGAGATCACGTCCCACCTGGTGTGCCGGCGCCGGCGTCGGTGCGGCGCTGGCGGCCATGAGTCGCCAGACGGTGCTGAACACGTTCGAGAAAAGCTGGTAATAACAATGCTGTGGTTCGACAGTGTCGCCAGCGCAAGCGCCGAGAGGACGAGATCGCTCGCTTGGGCGAGGAGCTGGCGGGGGTTCGAGGGCAACTGCTTCTGCTCGGCGCCGAACGCGATGAGCTGACGGTCCGGCTCGCGAGCTCCGGGGCGGCGCGTGAAAAGCTCGAAGACGAGCGCGATCGCATTGCTGCTCGCCTGAAGCACCAGCTGCGCCGCCGCTTCGGCAGGCACTCGGAGCGTTCCGATCAGGGCGGCGGGGAGGCCGAGGCGCGACCGGAGGACGAGACGGACGCCGTTTCGGGTGAGACCATGCGAAGACGCGGTCAGCAGCCCGGGCGTCCCTCGCCCAGGCGGCGCTCCTACGAGCACCTCCCGACCGGAGAAGTCCCCCACTACTTCGCGGAGCGGCCCTGCTGGCCTTGCTGCGGCGAGCCCTACGAGCCATTCCCGGTACTGCATGAGCTCCGTCACTATGTCCGGAGCCCTGGACTCCTATGAAGAGCTCCACTTCGAGGTGCGCATCGTGCGTCGTATCCACGAACGGGCCCGCTACCGCCGGACGTGCCGCTGCGCCGAGCCCGTCGGCATTGTGACGGCTCCAAGCCCGCCGAAGCCGATCAGAAAGGGCCGGCTCTCGATCGGCTTCCTCGTCCGGCTCGTCTACTACAAGTTCGGCCTCGGCCTGCCGGCGTCGCGCGTCGTCGCGTTGCTCGGCGCAGAAGGGGCCCAGTTCTCCTGCTCCAGCCTGGTCGGCGCCCTTGATCAACTGGGCGGGCTCATCTCAGCACTTGCAGACGCGGTCCGTCACCACAACGCAGCCGGTCCCCACCTGCACGCAGACGAGACCTCCTGGAAGGTGTTCGTCCTCCTCGAAGGCAAGACCAACCGCCGCTGGTGGCTGTGGGTCTTCGTCGGAAAAGACAGCGTCGCATTCTCCCTCAAGCCCTTGCGTGGTCGTGACGTCGTGATCAGCTGCCTCGGCCTGGAAATGCCAGTCCCGAGATACCCACATCGGCTGGGACGCTCCGACGCGACAGGCGCGTCTTCACCTCGTCGTCTCGAACGCCCGCTTTCTGATCGTGCCGATCCTGCGCGTGCCCCACCTCGCTTGGAAGATCCTCGGGCTTTCGACGCGCCGTCTCGGTGTGGACTGGCGCGAGGCCTACGGCTACGCACCGGTGCTCGCCGAGACCTTCGTCGAGACCGGACGGTTTGCCGGAACGATCTACAAGGCGGCGAACTGGGTCCATGTCGGCAAGACCACGGGTCGCGGCAAACTCGATCGGAACAATGAATGGGCGCTACCGGTAAAGGACATCTACCTCTGCCCGTTGCACCGCAGCTACCGCCAGATCTTCACCGCACCGCTCTGAACCTGTTCGCAGCTGGCGGACACCGCAATGTGATCTCCGAATATGTATCACATAGCTATTGTCCAACAGCGAGACCAGCTCAATGCAAGCAACTCACAGGGCCAACCTCTGGTGATGGTCCTACCAAGTCCCGTATCAGATCTCGCTCAACACCCAGGCAGAGCGCTTCTTGTCGGCGGTGCTCAGCCGAACTCGATGGCGCTGAACTCGCGCAGCTTGGCCAGTGCATGCTTCGAGTCGATCTGGCGCACCGTGCCGGATCGCGACCGCATGACCAACGATTCGGTGGACGCGCCGTCGCTGTGGTACCTGACCCCCCTCAGCAGCTCGCCGTCGGTGATCCCCGTAGCCGCAAAGAAACAGTTGTCTCCACGGACGAGATCGTTGGTGGTGAGAACCGCGGTCAGGTCGTACCCCATGTTCTCAGCGTTCGTGCGCTCGCTGTCGTTGCGAGGCCATAGCCGCCCCTGGATCTCGCCACCCATGCACTTGAGCGCAGCTGCTGCGATCACACCTTCGGGGGTACCGCCGATCCCGAGGAGGATGTCAGCGCCGGAGTCCGGCCACGCGGTCGCGATCGCTCCCGAGACATCTCCGTCGGAGATGAGGCGGATGCGTGCACCGGTCTCTCTTACCTCGGCAATGAGATCACGATGGCGGTCCCTGTCCAAGATCACAGCGGTCAGGTCCCGTACGCTCGTCCCCTTGGCCTTGGCTACAGCAGCGAGGTTCTCGCTCGCCGGAAGCGTGATGTCTACCCGGCCGGCGGCGTCAGCGCCCACGGCCAGCTTCTCCATGTACACGCATGGGCCAGGATCGAACATGGTCCCGCGCTCTGAGACGGCAATGACCGCCAGGGCGCCTCCCCTGCCGAGTGAGGTGAGCGTGGTGCCGTCGATCGGGTCCACCGCAATGTCGGTGAGCGGTGGGTTGCCGTTCCCCGCCTGCTCGCCGTTGTAGAGCATAGGGGCATCGTCCTTCTCGCCCTCGCCAATGACGACGATCCCATCCATGGAGACGCTGGAGAGGACGATGCGCATCGCGTTCACTGCCGCGTCGTCTGCACCTTCTTTGTCTCCGCGGCCCATCCAGCGTCCGGCTGCAAGAGCCGCCGCCTCGGTCACGCGGACGAGCTCCATTCCGAGATTGCGATCGGGAGCTGTGCGTGTGGTCGTTGCCATGGGTAATGACGATAGCGCCTTTCGGCTTTCGAGGCCGTTTCTTGCTCCGGCTGGCCGGTGCTCGGGCTGGCTGGCGCCGGCATGCTGCCGTGCTCACACCTGGTGGGCATCGCGGGCAGGGGCTCACATAGCGAAGGCTTGGGCCGCGGCAGTGGGCGCTCGGGGTGACCGAGATCATTGGCCGATGGGTGGTTTGCACGGGGGCGTGATGTGCTCGTAATATCGAAACGAGACCGTATCGTCTTGGAATTTCAGCGCTCGCAGCACCGCCTCCAGGTGAGGGAAGCGAGCATCGCAATGTGAGAATTACAGGAGGTTGGAGTGACCGTGCCTATTTGGTGTGTTGTTGGCGAGGTGTAGCTAGAGCATGACCGGAGTCGATCAGCATCGGGTCGGGGACACCGTCGTCAATGGTCCGTCGCGTCCAGCTGGGAAGACCAGCATGGACGCTCGAATAGGTCATCATCACACCCGTGAATGGCTCGCTCTCACCACGCTGTGTGTGAGCCTTCTCGTGGTCTCGCTCGACACCACGGTGCTGAACGTCGCTCTGCCGACCCTGGTGCGGGACCTGCATATGTCCTCCAGCGGCCTTGAATGGGTCGTAGACGCATATATGGTCGTCTTCGCCGGGCTTCTCCTGACGGCTGGCGACCTGGGCGACAGGTTGGGTCGAAAGAGGGTCCTCTTTGCTGGGATGGCTGTCTTTGGAGGCGGATCAGCCCTTTCGGCGTTCTCCGGGAACACTGGTGAGCTGATTGCGGCGCGATCCCTGATGGGTATCGGCGGCGCCTTGATCATGCCGGCCACACTGTCGATCCTCACCAACGTGTTCGTAGAGCCGCGCGAGCGGGCGAAGGCAATCGGCATCTGGTCGGGCACCTCGGGGCTGGGCGTTGCGCTCGGACCCATTGTGGGCGGGTGGCTCCTCGAGCGCTTTTGGTGGGGGTCGGTGTTCCTCGTGAACGTTCCGATAGTCGTGTTGGGGATCCTCGCGGGCATCTGGCTCCTTCCCGAGTCGAGGGACCCAGGCGCGAAACGTGTCGATGTTCTGGGGTCGATACTGTCGATCGCTGGTCTTGGAACCCTCGTCTACTCGATCATCGAGGCTCCCAACCACGGATGGCTGAGCATGGAGAGCATTGCAACCTTTGCCCTCGGCACGGTGTTGACGGTCGCGTTCGTGATCTGGGAGCTCCATTCGGATCACCCGATGTTGAACGTGCACTTTTTCAGGCGAGCACGTTTCAGCTCGGCATCGGTAGCCGTCGCTCTTGCGATCTTCGCCCTGTCGGGTGCGCTCTTCGTGCTGACCCAGTACCTGCAGTTCGTACGCGGGTACACCGCGCTCCAGACAGGTCTCGAGATCGCCCCGATAGCGCTCGTGCTCGCGGCCGCGTCCGCGGTGTCGACTTTCATCGAGCGCCGTACTGGGACGAAGGCGATCGTGGCAGTTGGCTTGGCGATCGTCGCGGGCGGGTTGTTCGAGCTGTCGCAGGTGACGACGTCTTCGAGCTACACATCGGTGCTTGCCGCGATGCTCGTGATGGGTTTGGGGCTCGGGATCGCCATGGCGCCCGCGACGGAGTCCATCATGGGTTCTCTTCCCAGGGAGCGAGCCGGCGTGGGCTCTGCTACGAACAGCACCGTGATGCAGGTGGGTGGGGCACTCGGCGTGGCGATCCTCGGGAGCGCTTTGTCTACGAAGTACACGGCGCATATTGGCGCGCTTCTCGCGTCTTACGGGCGCCATGTTCCGGCACAGGTCGTGCATGCGATTCGCAGCTCCCTCGGCGGAGCCTTGGCCGTGGCGCACAAGGTGGGCGGCGCCGGTGGTGCTGCGCTTGCTCACGCAGCACGCGGTGGATTCGTCTCGGGGATGGACCTTGCCCTTGCCCTCGGTGCGGCAGTGACCCTCGCTGGCGTCGTGGTGGCGCTTGTGTTCCTTCCGTCGCGCCCTCCGGATGAGACCGATGTCCAGGATGCGTCTCCTCCGGGCGTCGCGAGCAGGATTTATCGTCAGGAGCCCGATGGCGTCGTGCCAGCGCGCAGCTCGACGCCAGGATCGACGACGAAGCTCGAGGCGACGGAGCTCGAGGCGCAAGGTTCGGCGCCAGTTCTTGAAGCACCAGGGCCTGTTGGGACTGTTGCCTCGAACCGGCGGTGAACAACATGGAGCTTGCAGCGGATGGCAACGGGCCCTCCAGCGGATCCCTGGGCAGCTCATCTGGGGGGCGCCCCAGGGGACGCCCGCGGAGTGTCGGGAAGCATCGGGCGATCCTCGACGCCGCAGTGGAGCTCGTTGGGGAAAGAGGGGTCCTTGGCGTTACCGTCGAGGCGATCGCGGCAAGAGCCGGTGTGGGGAAGGCATCTGTCTATCGCCGGTGGGCTTCGAAGATCCCCCTTGTGATCGAGGCAGTCGAGGAGGCCGCTGAACGTCAGGTGCCGGTTCCCGACTTGGGCAATCTTCGAGACGATCTCGAGGCGATGTTCCGCAGCTTTGTGGTGGCGGTCCAGATGCCGCTGGGCCGTGCCATCGCACGCCTGATGCTCGACGCTCGAGTTGACGCCGATCTGGCTCGGGCCGTGAAGCAGGGGCTCATGCTCCAGCGCCATGGTCCTGTGCGCCTGATGATAGAGCGGGCAATTGACCGTGGTGAGGTGCGTTCGGGCGTGGACATCGACCTCGTCTTAGACATGGGGATAGCGGTTGTCCTGCACCGGCTGATCGTGCTCGGAGAAGGTCTGGACGAGCGTCTTGCGGGGGAGCTTTCAGACCTCATCATGGATGGGGTCGGGACGAGGAACCGGCAGTGATCGTCTGGACGGCAATGGCTCTGTTGCCTCGTCCTCGCGCTGACCGTACTGCCTGACCGTACTGCCTTGTCCCAGCCGGACCGTCTCGCCGGTGCGCGATGTGGACCAGGCATGCTCGCGTTGACGGCTGAGCCCTTACACGCAGTCGATGGCCTCGCGGGCCGTTACACGCAGTCGATGGCCTCGCGATGGCCTCGCGATGGCCTCGCGGGCCGTTACTCGTAGTCGATGGCCTTGATCACGTCTAGGCGCATGGCTCTCCACGCAGGCAGGACTGCTGCGGTGACTGATGCTGCGATGGCGAGCGGCACGTAGATCGCGAGCGTAGCGAGATCGAAGCGCAGGGGGTTCGAGAAGCCGATGAAAATCGGCGCTATCTCGTTGAGTGCGATGACGCCCGGGAACCCCAGGGCTACGCCGAGTGCCGCGCCGGCCAGACCGAGGATCGCAGCCTCTGAGATCACCAAGCGGACCATGCCTGCTGGGCTCAGTCCGATCGCCGAGAGCATGGCCATTTCGCGGTCGCGCTCAACTCCCACGAGCAGCAAGGTGGTGAGGACCGCGACGAACGCGACGAGGAGCAAAGCGTGCTGGAGGGTCCAGAAGGGAGCCAGTTGGCCCGCGGCTATAGACGATGCAAGGCGGAGGACCTGGCTGGCGGTCAAGACCTGTAGTCCCGGATAGATGTGGGCTGCCTTGATCCTGCGTGCGAGCACTGCTGGGCTGACTCCCGGTCGCGGTGCGACCGCGACCACGGCTGGAAGCTGTGGGCCCCATAGCCGGGTCATGGTTGACATAGGGACGGTGACGTTCTCGCCGACGAGCGTGCCGTCAGCCCATACGCCTTGGATGGGCAGGTAGGCGTACCCATGGGGGGTGTCAATGCGCAGGTGGCCGCCGGCTGAGAGGTTCAAGCGTCTGGCCAGGGCGGGGCCGACGAGCACATATCCCCGGTTGAAGCGCGCAAGGCTTTCGTGCCCGGCGTAGAGCTGGAGGTCCATCACGGGGCGCGTGCTTGCCTCGACCTCGACCAGGCGACCGGCGATGTGCCCGGCGAGGATGGTCACCTGGGCGTTGGCGGTGGCTACGCCCGGTACACGGGCAAGGCGCTGGATGACATGCGCTGGCAGCTTGGCGTCCACGGTAACCGAGCTGTTTCGCGCTGTCGTCGCAACGAACACGCCCTGGGACCCACCTCCTGAAAGACTTGCGGACAATCCCGCATGCACGGACTGATTGAAGCTGGCGGTGATGAACGCGGTTCCCACCGAGGCGGCGACCGCTATGGCCATGACGCCAGTCCGGCCGGGCTCGCGTGCGAGGTTGGACAATGCGAGTCCGGTCAATGTTCTTCCGCCGCGCGCAAGCCGCCGCGCACCGATCATGATCAGCGGTGCGATGGAGGCGGTAGCGATCACGACCGATATCACGGTTACGAAGAACGAAGACTCGGCGAGAGCCGGTTGCCAGCTGTGAAGGGCGCCGTGGCGCTGCCCGAACCAGCATCCGGTTAGCGCGATGCCAGTGAGGACGAGCGATGCAGTTGCCCTCGAAGCCAGCGCAAGCGGTGACGATGCTGATCTCCGGTCACGCCTACTCAGTTCTCCGGCGATCCCGGCGCGTGCAGCCCTGAGCGCTGGCCGGACGGCGGCCAGCACGCCGAGCCCGACCCCGATGGTGGCGCCAGCGACGAAGGTGGCTGGCGTGATGTGGATCAGCACGGGAGCTCCGGCAAGGGTTTTCGTGAAGGTGCTCAGCGTCGAGGCCACTGGCTTGGCGATGAGCCACCCCCCGGCCGATCCCACAATCCCACCTGCTGCTCCGAGCACCGCACCCTCTGCAAGCGGGCCCATCATGATTGTGGTCGGCGCCGCGCCGAGTGCAGCGAGGATCGCATTCTCCTTGCGGCGCTCCTCGAGGGAGAGGCTGACGATGTTGTAGACGAGCACGGCGGCGATCCCGGACGCAAGCACAGCGACGACCAGCAGCATCGGAATGATCGCGTTGCTTGCGATGCTGGTCTCTGGAGGTGGAGTGCCGGATGGTACGACACCATTCCAGCCGCCGACCGCCGACCGCAGGCGGGCTTGGAGCTTCGGTATGCTCGCTCCGGCGTCGGCGGTGACGTAGACGGCGTCCATGCTGTGTCCACGGTCGAACAACCTCTGTGCCGTCTTCAGCGGAAGGATGATCAATCTCCCGTCATCGATGCCGTTCAGGGCATTGAGCTCGCGCGCTCCGGTCAGCGGGACGAGCCCCACATCCGTCCTGAGCTGCATGCCGGCCCCAGCGTTCCCGTTTGCCCCAGCGTTCCCGTTTGTCCCAGCGTTCCCGTTTGTCCCAGCGTTCCCGTTTGCCCTCCCCCCTGTGCCGACCGCGGCCATTCTCTCCAAGAGCTTGGGCGCCACCAGGGCGACCGGCATTTGAGCAGCGCTGGCCTGGCTGGGAAGCGCCGTGCTCGCGCTCTTCAGTGATGTCGGGCACCCTCGCAGGCCGATGGGCAGCGACTCGGAGCAGCTGACGCCCAGGGCGATCGTGACTGCGGGCCGTGCATTGCGACTCTGTACGATAGTCACTGCTTGAACCACTCCGGTTGCGGACCGGACTCCCTTCGTGTCGCGTATAGCGGTGAGAAGGTGTTGGCTGATGCCTCCTTCCGGGGTTGATCCGATCACCTTGAGCTGGGCGCCGCCGGCAATTTCCGTGCCGAACGATGTCATGGATGCCGAGACGCTCTGGGTGACGATCAGTACTGACATGGCAAGCGACGTACCAGCTCCAAGGGCTGCTACAGCCAGCAAAGAGCGCAGCTTGTGCCTCCGGAGATGCCGCAGGCCAAGGATGCGAAGCGTCTTGGCGCTGGCCGTTATCCGGTTCTGCCTGCTGGTCCTCCGAGCCCCGCTCGTCCGTGCGTTCATCTCGTGAACACGTTTACGGTGCTTGCCACGCCGGTCGTGTCAGGCGAGCAGCTTGGTCCCCCCTGCAAGGCGCGCTGGGCCTGGGGGGCATCATCCAGGCCAGCGTGTTCTTGCCAGTTCCGCCAGGTGCAGCTCTCTGGTGGCCAATGTGCCATCTCACGCGTCTAGTGCGGCGGATGCAGACAGTGCGCCGTCCCTTAGGAGCAGGGCGCGATCGGCGCGGCGCGCGGCGGAGGGATCGTGGGTGGCCAGGACAAGCGCTGCTCCTGTATCCCGGACCTGTTCGGTCAGCATGTCCATGATAACCGCACCGGTCGCGGAGTCGAGGTTCCCGGTCGGCTCGTCGGCCAGGATGAGCTGCGGGTTGGCGACCAGGGCCCGCGCGATGGCTACTCGCTGCATCTCGCCCCCGGAGAGCTCTCCAGGGAAGCGGTCTTCCCGGCCGCCGAGGCCGGTTCGCTCCAAGAGCCTCGCAGCGGCTCGTCGAGGTCTGCGTTCCCCGTCAAGGAGCAGCGGCAGCTCGACGTTCTCGACCGCGGTCAGCGCCGGGAGCAGCTGGAAGAATTGGAACACGAAGCCGATGTGGCGTCGTCGTGATCTAGCCAGCTGGCCAGCGTTGAGTCTAGTGATGTCCTCGCCGGCCAATATAACCCGGCCTTCATCAGGCGTCTCGAGGCCGCCAGCGACGTGAAGAAGGGTGGACTTTCCAGATCCGCTCGGGCCGAGCAAGGCGATGAGCTCCCCGGCCCGTACCGTCAGCTGGGCGGAGTCGAGCGCTGTGATCGTCTCCTCGCCGCGGTGGAAACGCTTGGAGACCGAGTGCAGCTCGAGAACGCTCAAGGTTGACTCGAACGCCAGTCGAACGGTGCGGTGGGGTTTGCGCTCATAGTGTCTCCAATACGTTAGGCGTCTCTCGCAGGAGAGCTCACGCGTGCGGCACTGCTCTATCTCGATCTCCTGTTCCCGCACATCGCAGAGCACCGCGGTTAGCGAGCATACTGAGACGGTGGAATGTTTTGCGGTAAGAGCAGGTGAGCCCCTCTCGGGTACGGTGAGGATATCTGGAGCCAAGAACTCCGTGTTGAAGCTCATGGCTGCGTGCCTCCTCGCGGAGGGTCGCCACGTTCTGACCAACGTGCCGGCGATTCTTGATGTGGAGATCATGCGGCAGGTGCTGTCCGCAATGGGGGTGGTCTCGGCTCGCAGCGGCGAGCACACTCTCGTGATCGATGTACCGTCCGAGCTTCGCCCCGAGGCGCCATACGAGCTCGTCGAGCTCATACGTGCGTCGATAGTGGTGCTCGGCCCGCTTCTTGGCAGGATGGGGCGAGCCCGGGTGTCAATGCCGGGGGGTGACGACTTCGGGCATCGCCCGATTGACATGCACCTACGCGGCTTGGCCGCGCTCGGTGCAGTGTTCGAGACCTCCCATGGGTACATAGAGGGGAAGGCGCCGCGCCTCGAAGGTGCGACCGTTGTGCTGGAGCTTCCGAGCCACACGGCGACGGACAATCTCATGATGGCCGCCGCCCGCGCTAGGGGAACGACCGTCATAGAGAACGCGGCGCGGGAGCCAGAGGTCTGCGATCTCGCGGAATTCTTGTGCGCCATGGGTGCCAAGATCAAGGGAGCAGGGACATCGCGCCTGGAGGTGACCGGTACCGACCAGCTCCGCGCTACGACGCATGAGGTGATCTCGGATCGGGTCGAGGCGGCGACATTCCTTGCTGCGGTTGGCATCGCACGTGGTGAGATCTTCCTGGAAGGCGCCCGCGGTGACCACATGGGCATGCTCCTCAACAAGCTTGCGAGCATGGGCATGGAGACGAGGTGCACTCCGGGAGGGGTCGAGGCATCGTCAGGCTCTCGGCTCAGCTCCGTCGACGTGGCCACTTTGCCCTATCCGGGAGTGGCTACGGACTACAAGCCGTTCCTCGTGACACTGCTTTCCGTTGCGGACGGAGTAGGCATAGTGAGCGAGAACCTGTTCAGTGATCGGTTCCGCTACGTCGACGAGCTGCGGAGGATGGGCGCCGACATCAGAAAGGAAGGGCACCATGCCGTGGTGCGAGGCGTGCCAGTGCTCTCGGGCGCACCCGTGCGTGCTCCCGACATCCGGGCAGGAGCCGCGCTCGTTCTCGCTGGATTGGCTGCGGATGGGGAAACTCTTGTCTCCGGCGTCGAGCATATTGATAGGGGCTATGAGCGGTTTGCCGAGAAGCTTCAAGCGCTTGGCGCCGACGTGAAGAGGGTGGACGGAGAGAATGACACAGGTTTGCCTGGTACGCAAGGCGCCAGACGGTGAACGTCGATGAATTGCTCGAGGCGGCGGCCCGGGGTGACAAAGCTGCAGTAGCCAGACTGATATCGCTGGTCGAGCGTGGAGGAGAGCAGGCAAGAGAGGTGGTCAGGCGTTCGCCGCCGACGCCGGGCCTCTATACGGTGGGGATCACCGGCGCACCTGGCGCGGGTAAGTCCTCTCTAACGGATCGCCTTGTGCGCCAGGCGCGCTTGTCTGACGCGCTGCAGGTGGGGGTTGTCGCGGTCGATCCCTCTTCGCTGTTCTCGGGTGGGGCTATTCTTGGAGACCGGGTTCGCATGCAGGGGCATGCTCTCGACGACGGGGTGTTCATCAGGTCTATGGCCACTAGAGGCCACTTGGGCGGGCTTGCTCTCGCCGTTCCCGACGTGCTCGGGATCCTCGCCCTCGCCGGGGTGCACATAGCCTTCGTCGAGACCGTCGGGGTCGGCCAGGTGGAGGTGGAGGTGGCTTCTGACACGGACACGACCGTGGTGGTGGTGAACCCTGGATGGGGAGATTCGATCCAGGCCAACAAGGCGGGTTTGCTGGAGGTTGCGGACGTGTTCGTCATCAACAAGGCAGACCGCCCCGGCGCGTCCGGCACGCAGCGCGATCTCGAGATGGCGCTCGACATGTCGGCTGCGTTCCGCAAAGGCCATGCGGGCGTCGAAGGAAGGCATTCGAGATCGGAGCGTGAAGCGGATCGTCACCACCACGGGAGCCTCGTGCATGCGAGCGAGCCCACGAGCCACGACGTCCTCAGCGTGGTCGGCAGTCCCACGCCAGGCAGCGAAGATGCCGCTGTCGACCCAGGCGACGACCGCCGCTACGGTGCATCCGGCGATGATCGGCCCGGGAGCTCCGGTGCGGAATCCGTCGGTGAAGCGCTGTGGCGGCCGCCGATCGTGAAGACCGTTGCCCAGACGGGAGATGGCGTCGCCGAGCTGTGGAACGCGATCGGAGAGCACCGCCAGTACCTCGAGGACCGGGGGCTGCTTGCGGTCAATCGTGCGAAGCGTCTTGCGAATCGGGTGCGCCAGGTGCTGATGTCAGCGATGGAGCACAGAGTGGACGACCTTGTTGCCTCAGGCGCCTTCATGGACATGATGCCCTTGCTCGTGTCGGCGGAGATGGATCCGTACGAGGCTGCGGATCGGCTCATGAGCTTAGACCGCGAGGTGGTGGCTCCGCGAGAGCGGGAGGGACTGCGGTGAACGAAGATACCCGCTGGTACCAGCGAGCGGTGTTCTACGAGGTATTCGTCCGGGGTTTCATGGACTCGAACGGCGACGGTGTTGGCGACCTGAAGGGCCTCATATCGAAGCTCGACTACCTGCAGTGGCTGGGGATCGACTGCCTGTGGCTGCTGCCGTTCTATGACTCGCCGCTCAGGGACGGCGGCTACGACATATCAGACTTTTTCGATGTGCTGCCCGAGTACGGCACGGTGCCAGACCTGGACGAGCTCATCGAGGAAGCCCATAGCCGCGGGATCAGGGTCATAGCGGATCTGGTGATGAACCACACGAGCGATCGCCACAGCTGGTTCCTCGAGTCGCGTATGGACAGGACGAACCCCAAGGCAGATTGGTATGTGTGGGCGGACACCGATGAGCGCTGGCCTGATGCTCGTGTGGTCTTCGTGGATGTCGAGAAGTCGAACTGGACGTGGGATCCAGTCCGTGGGCAGTACTACTGGCATCGTTTCTACTCACACCAGCCGGACCTCAACTATGACAATCCCGAGGTGATGGAGGCGATGCTCGAGGTGATCCGGTTCTGGTTGGATCGTGGTCTGGACGGGTTTCGCTTGGACGCAGTGCCGTATCTCATACAGCGTGATGGAACCGACTGTGAGAACCTCCCGGAGGTTCACTCCCTGTTGAGAGGTATCAGGTCTGAGATCGACGCCAAGTACCATGACCGGGTCCTTCTTGCCGAGGCGAACCAGTGGCCTGCCGATGTCGTGGAGTACTTCGGCGACGGGGACGAGTGTCACATGTGCTTCCACTTTCCCGTGATGCCACGGCTGTTCATGGCCATCAGACGTGAGCAGCGTTTCCCGATCACCGAGATCCTCACCCAGACGCCGGACATACCCGATGGCTGTCAGTGGGCCGTCTTCTTGCGCAATCATGATGAGCTGACCCTCGAAAAGGTGAGCGACGAGGAACGGGACTACATGTACTCGGAGTACGCGAAGGATCCCCGTATGAAGCGTCACATGGGGATCGCGAGGAGGCTCGCCCCGCTGCTCGAAGGAGATCGTCGTGTCGCCGAGCTGCTGTACGCGTTGCTGTTCTCGCTGACCGGAAGCCCGGTGCTGTACTACGGAGACGAGATCCTGATGGGTGACAACATTTATCTTGGAGACCGGGACAGTGTTCGCACGCCGATGCAGTGGAGCCTTGACCGTAACGCCGGTTTCAGCCGGGCGGACTTCGCCCAGCTCTACCTGGCTCCCCTCATGGACACCGCCTACAGCTACCAGGCGGTGAACGTCGAGGTGCAGATGAGGCAGCAAGGTTCGTTCCTGCAATGGATCCGCCGCATGATCGAGGTGCGCAAGCAGTACCCGGTGCTCGGCACGTCGACACTGGCCCTGCTGCACGCGGAGAACCCGTCGGTGCTCGCATATGCTTGCGGCCCCCCGGCGGGCGATGCCGGCCCGACCGTGCTGTGCGTCAGCAATCTGAGCCGGTTCGCCCAGCCGGTTGACATCGACCTTTCGACCTGGGCGGGGTTGTCACCGGTCGAGGTGCTTGGTCGAGTCACGTTTCCACCCATCGGCGTGGAGCCCTACCGGATGGCGCTCGCTCCGTACTCGTTCCTTTGGTTCGAGCTCGCGACGGCGCCGGACGGCCCAGTGCCGGCAGGCGTCAAGATGCCCGATGCGGTGAGCGCTGAAGAGCTTCTGCGAACCCGAGATGGCGAAGATCTCCTGGGTGATGCGATCCTTGGTAGTGGGGACTTAGATGATGGCATTGGAGAAGAGACGTGAGCAAGGCTGGCGACCGCAGTCGCCGTGACGCCGCGACGGCGCGCACGTTCGGTCCGGCTTCTGAGTCGCCGCAGGCCTCGGTGAAGCTCGTTGCCAGCCTTGTCCCGCAGTTGCCGGCCTTTCTCTCCAGGCAAGGCTGGCGTTTTCACGAGGAGCAGCCTCGGGCAGGAGGCGCCACGATGCGGAGCGAAGATCGGTCGCCCCAGCAGTCGCAACCCTCCGCCACCTCTGCCAATGTTCTTCACATCGAAGTCCTTCTTCCCGGGAGGCCAGGCCTCCTCGCGGCCTCGTTCACCATGGACGGTGTCGTGCACCAGCTGCTTCTCGGCCTGCGCCGTCCTGGTCGAGGCCTTATCAAGGTTCTCGGGGGTTCTGGCGACGCGGTCGTCGGAGTCGTGGAGGACGACGCAGGGGAGGCCGTGGCCTATGATGCGCTGGTAGACCCTGTCCTGTGCCGGCAGATCCTGAAGGTGGCGTGCGACCCGGTGGTCCTGAGGGCGCATGGCTTGGAGCTGGATGGGGACCAGGCAGGCTCGAACCAAGAGATCAAGGTTCGTCTGGCACGCACGAGGGGCTCGAGCGTCGTGGTGTTCGACGAGAAGGTGATGCTGAAGGTCTACCATCGGCTGTCGGGTGGATCGCATCGCGATGCGGAGATGATCGTCGCCTTGGACAGGGTGGGCTTCAATCACATTGCTGCCCCAGTTGCCGTCTGGAGGATCGACGGCGTGGACCGCGGCATCGTGCAGGAGAGCAGCGGGCTCGGGACCGAGGGATTGGCGCTTGCCGTGACGTCCCTGAGGGATCTGTACGACTCGAAGTGCGCTCCCGGTGCAGCCGGAGGTGACTTTGCAGCTGAGTCGGAACGTCTTGGCGTCATGACGGGCAGGATGCATGTAGCCCTTGCAGATGCCTTCGGCGCCAGCGCAGGTGCGCCGGCCGAGTGGGCCTCGTCCATCGAGCGTGCTATGAGGAGCGCGTCTTCGCGCGGCTCGCGCAGTGTGAAGAGGCGGTCGGCGGCGGAGCTGCTCGATCGCTTGAGGGCGGTGGAACGGCCGGGAATGTCGATCAGGGTTCACGGCGCCTACAGCCTTGGCAACGTGGCGCGTACTGAAGTGGGCTGGCTTGTCAGTGAGCTCGAACCGCTTGACGGCGAGCCCCAGTGGTCCGCCAGGGCAGGCGGTGGCGAGAGCGCCGGGCGCAGGTATGGTTCATCGGGCGGCATGCCGTCCCCGGTCAGCTCTCCTATCTACGACGTCGCGACGATGTTCCGCTCGTTCGCTGCGGTGGCCCGGGCTGCGGCCGATGAGCATGACCCGAGCGGATGGGCCGATCTGGCGCCGTTCGCAAGGGCTTGGCGGTCGCGCAACTCCCGAGCTTTTCTCGCTGGCTACATGAGCGCATCCGGGGTCGAGGGCCTGCTGCCGGCTGAGCGCGACGTCTTCGACCTGGTCTTGCGAGCGATGATGCTCGCATAGCACCGCCTTGTCAGGGCACTGGCCAGGAAACTGGCTGCGTGCTCACGTGGCGTCGGCGGTACGCTCCGGCTCAGGCCACGTGGTGTAGCGGGGTCTCGACGTGCAGCTGCCCGGCTGCGTGCTCGGGTGTGATGATGTTGATCGGCACCCCCGTGCCGAGCTCGAACCCCGCGGTCGTCGTGAGCTTGGGGAGGATGTGGACGTGCCAGTGGTACGGCTCGTGAGCGCGGTAGGGGGCAGAGTGGAAGACGATGTTGTAGGCGATGTCACCGAGCAGCGCTTCGAGTCGTGCGAGCGCGGTCCTGATCGCCACGCCGACCCCCGCGAGAACATCGGGCGGGCTCCGGTGAAGGTGGGCGCAGTGTTGTCGTGGTACGAGCAGCATCTCGTAGGGGACCGCGCTCCAGAAGGGGCACACCACCACTGTCGTCTCATCGCTAATCACCAGACGGTGGCCAGCGCCCTCTTCAGCGTCGGCTGCCGCGCACAGGAGGCACCCACCCCTGAAGCGGGAGAACCCCGCCTGCTCGTCTGCGAGCTCTCGGGGTACGAAGGAGAGGCCGAGGAGCTGGGCATGAGGATGCTCCAGGGACGCGCCGGCCTCCCGGCCGGAGTTCACGATGACCTGGCTGTAGCGAAGGACCGGGGCGCAGGAGTGCTCGTCGACGCGATCGCGGATCGCGGCCATCACGAGGCCGCACTGGTCATCTTCCAGCTTGGACCAGTCCGCCTCGTGGTCGGGTGACAGCACAAGCACCTCGTGGATGCCGCCGGCGGTCGCCTCTGTGAACACCGGGCCCTTGTTATTGAGGACAAAGGGCGCATCTCCTTCGAACGCGGGGTATCGGTTGGGCAGCACGCGCACCAGCCAGGAACCCGACGGGCCATAGGTCTCGAGCGCTGCCGGGCTGCCTTCTTCGTTCCCCGGACAGAACGGGCAGGGATGCCCCAGGTCCTCTTCGATGGCTTGCATCCTTGGCGAGAACGCAAGCGGCCGTTCCGACCGTTCCAAGCTGATCGCGACCCACTTGCCGGTCAGCGGGTCCAATCGCAGCTGGCTGCTCACGTCTCCTCACTCCTCTGGCCCAGCGGGCCAATACTCCTCATGTCTTTATATATCGCCTCTCGGTACTCTGCCCTGGAGGGTTACGGTGTCACAAGACTGTTATGGTAATTCCATAATAAGTGTCGTGCACCGGTAATTGAAGTGCGCACCAAGCGAATTCATCGCATTTTCTCAGCTTGGTTCTCGGCTTGCAGGCGCCCGGTTGACCAGCGCGGGATGCCGATGATGCCGATGATCGGCAGTGGCTCCGATCGCAGCTACCCTGGGTACGATGCAAGCTTACATGGACAACGCGGCGACGACGCCGCTGAGGTCGGAGGCCCTCGCGGCGATGCTGCCCGCCCTGTCCGAGCGCTTTGGCAACCCGTCAGGCGTACATTCGGTCTCGCGGGACGCGAGACGGCTGCTCGAAGACGCAAGGGAGACGGTGGCAAACCTCCTCGGAGCAGCGCCCTCGGAGGTGATCTTCACCTCCGGTGGCACAGAGTCGGATAATGCCGCCGTGCTCGGCGTAGCCTCTCTCCGCGCCGGGAGCGTCGTTACGACCGCAGTCGAGCATGCCGGCGTGCGCGAGCCGTGCAAGTCGCTCGGGGCCACGGTCGTCGCCGTCGGAAGTGACGGCGTCGTAGACCTCGATGCTCTCTGGGACGCGCTGGGGCCAGAGGTCTCCCTGGTGTCGGTGATGCTCGTGAACAACGAGGTGGGAACGGTCCAGCCGCTGGCGGAGATCGCCGAGATGGTGCGCAGGAAGGCCCCTCGAGCCCTGCTGCACACGGACGCCGTACAGGCTTTCGCCTG